>JAGBXB010000053.1 GCA_017629515.1 Lentisphaeria bacterium
CCTTTGAAAGTTGTGCGGCATTCAATAGCGTATGTTTCATCTGTAAGAGTCATCGTGAGGTAAAAACGGATGTACCGGGGATAGGCTTTGAAAATACGGATGAAAGAGATCCCGTACATGGCATAACGGATGTTGATGAGAAATGCAAGGATGGCAACAAGAAGAAGAGAGTATTGCGGTGCATTTTTCAGCATTTCCACGGAGGCAAACTGCATACTGCCGGATATGGTCGTACTGCTCATCCCCAGTGCCCAGAGATAATTTGCCTCCTTTACCTGGGTGACAAGCAGAACACCGAAAGCAAGCCCCATGGATAAGTATCCCATGAGCACAGGAAGAGAGTCCGCAAACGCTTTTTTGAAGAGTTGACGGAAAGGGATGTACCTGTTCTGTATATGTATATTTTCCTGCTTTTTCATAATCCTATTAATATACATGCAGAAAAGATTTTCTTCAAGAAGAATATCCCGGAAGAAGCATAAAAGCATCCTCTTTTCCTGTCAGAAAGAAAAAAAGCAGATAAAAATACATATTTTACATAAGAAATGACTTGAAAAATAGAGAGGGAAAGGCTACATTTCTACTGGTAAAAAATGATTTTGTCTTTTTTTGAGGTGATTATGCAGAACAGTGACTATGTTATTGAGTTGCTCATTGAAAATGGTTTGTTGGCAAATGAGCAGCTTCCGGAAGCCTGGGATCTTGTTGAAAAATCCAATGGTCAGATGAGTATTCTTGATGCTTTGATCCATCTGGGGTATATCAGTGAAGAGGATATGATCGCTCTTCTGGCGCAGGAATACGGTATGGAATTGATCGACCTTGCCTCCTATCAGATCCCCCAGGAAATGCTTACCCAGATCCCGAAAGATATCGTTCAGCAGTATAAAGTAGTTCCGGTAATGATCCATGATAACATCCTTACCGTTGCCATGAATGATCCTACCGATATGGCAAAACTGGACAGTTTGCGCTTTGCACTGAAAAGGGATGTGGATGCAGTGGTAGCCCCCACAAAACAGATCCAGGCAGTGATCGATAAATTCTATTCCGGACTGGATACCGGTATTGAAGAACTCATTGATGAAATCGGCGGAGAAGCCCAGGGCCTTACCGTTGTCAAAGAAGAAGACCCCGCCATGTCAGATGATGAAGATGCCCCCATCATCCGTCTTGTGACTATGCTTATTGTGGAAGCTCATAATTTAAGGGCATCAGATATTCACCTCGAACCCACCGAAAAGAAATATATGATCCGCTACCGTATCGACGGAGCGTTGCGGGAAATGGAAAGTCCGCCGAAATATCTGCAGCAGAATATCACCCAGCGTTTGAAGATCATGTCCAAACTGGATATTACAGAAAAACGCATTCCCCAGGACGGTCGAATCCAGTTGCGTGTCGTAGGTTGCGAAGTGGACTTGCGTGTATCCACCATTCCCACCACCCACGGCGAAAGTATCGTTATGCGACTTCTGGAAAAATCCGCCATCCAGCTGGAGATCCCCCAGTTGGGATTCTATGCGGACGACCAGGCGAAGATCAATAAGATCATCAATATGCCTGACGGCGTGTTCCTTGTTACCGGACCTACCGGGTCGGGAAAAACAACAAGTTTGTACGCCTTTCTCAATACCATCAACACTCCCAACCGGAAGATCATTACCGCAGAAGACCCTGTGGAATATCAGCTGCAGGGGATCAATCAGGTACAGATCGACCCGATCACGGGTCTGACCTTTGCCAATGCTCTGCGCGCCATGCTCCGTCAGGCTCCCAATATCATCATGGTGGGGGAAATCCGAGACTGCGAAACAGCGGAAATCGCCATCAATGCCGCTCTTACAGGACACCTTGTGTTCAGTACATTGCACACCAACGACGCCCCCTCCGCTATCACACGACTTATCGATATGGGAGTGAAACCCTTCCTTGTAGCCTCTGCTGTGCGGGCGATCATGGCACAGCGTCTTGTACGCAGAATATGTAAAAACTGTATGGAAGAAACCGAACCGACCCCCACAGAACGGCGTCTTCTGGGATTGGACGATCAGTTCATGGATACCGCAAAAGTCATGAAAGCCAAAGGCTGTTCCATCTGCGGCGGTACAGGATACAAAGGACGACTGGGGATCTATGAGATCTTCCTTGTGGGCGATGAGATCCAGCACCTTATCTTTGAAAAGTGTTCTGCGGATGTGATCCGGGATGCGGCAAGAAAAGGCGGGATGATGACATTGCGTGAAGACGGTCTGCGTAAAGCAGCAGCGGGAACGACCACACTGGCGGAGATCCTTGCTGCAACAGTTGCGGATTCCCAGTAAACAAAAAAAAAAATGGAAGAATAACGGAAACAGAATAAAAATACGGGAGAAAAGACGATGCTTGATCCGGATGGTCAGACAATATATGATTTGCTTCTTGACAACGGCAACTGTACCAAAGAGCAGTTGGATGCCGTAGCGGAAGAGTTTGAAAGCAGTGATAAAAGTTTTAAAGAGATCGTAATAGATTTCGGTCTTGCAGATGAACATACCATTTTACAGGGAATCGGAGACAGTCTCGGTCTGGAAGTGGTGGATCTCAATATTTACGGGGATATTCCCAGAGAAGTCATCAAACTTCTGGATGCGGGTACTGCAAGAAAAGAAGCAGCGATCCCCCTTGCTCTGGAAGATAACACCTTGACTGTTGTATTGCGTAATCCATTGAATTATCAGGCTGTGGATGAATTCCGTTTTGTACTGGGAAAAGAGATCATTCAGGTCATTGCGCCGGAAAGTCAGGTGGATGCCGCTATTGAAAAATATTATCCGCTGGATCTGCAATCCACCATGCACGATGTTTTGCAGGAACTTTCCGGCAAAAATATCCAGCTGAATGCCCCGGCCGGTGAAGAAGAGGATGAGCAGGATCTGGAAGCCATGGCCAATGAGGCACCCATCGTGAAGTTTGTGGATGCCATTCTGTATCAGGCTATCAAGGACAAGGCCAGTGACATCCACTTTGAACCTTTTGAAACCATCTTCAAGATCCGGTGCCGTGTGGACGGTGCTTTGTATGAAATGGCCCCTCCCCCGAAAAGCCTTGCTCTTCCGGTGATCAGCCGTATCAAAATTCTTTCCGATCTGAATATTTCTGAAAGAAGAAAACCCCAGGACGGACGAATCCACCTGAAAGTCGGGGGCAAACCCATCGACTTGCGTGTTTCCTGTCTCCCCACCTACTACGGGGAATCTGTGGTGCTCCGTATTCTTGACCGTTCTGTGGTGAACCTTGATCTGGATTCTCTGGGGATCAATGAGGCCAATCTTGCCAAAGTCCGGGATATTATCATTATGCCTAACGGTATTTTTATCGTTACAGGTCCTACCGGTTCCGGAAAGACGACCACTCTTTATTCCGCTTTGAAAGAGGTGAACGACCCGGAAAGTAAACTATTGACAGCGGAAGACCCTGTGGAGTATGACCTGGACGGGATCATCCAGCTGCCCATCAACGATGCAGTAGGTATGACATTCCACCGGGCATTGCGCGCCTTCCTCCGACAGGACCCCGATATCATCATGCTCGGGGAGATCCGAGACCTGGAATCCGCACGAATGGCTGTGGAAGCCTCACTTACAGGACACTTTGTATTCAGTACTCTGCATACCAACGATGCCGCCGGTACTGTTACCCGACTCATTGATATGGGAGTGGAACCGTTCCTTATCGCCAGTTCCCTTGTAGGGGTATTGTCCCAGCGCCTTATCCGCCGGGTCTGCCCCCAGTGCAAAACTGCTTATATCCCCACAGATGATGATTTGAAACTCCTGGATCTTGAACGCAGTGATGTAGGCGATCAGAAGTTCTATTACGGAAAAGGATGCAGCAACTGCAACGGTACAGGGTACAGAGGCCGTATGGCTATTACGGAATTATTGACCATGAATTCCAAGATCAATGAACTTGTATTGCAAAGTTCCCCCACTGTGGTCATAAGAGACAAGGCAAGGGAACTGGGGATGATGACTATGCGGGAAGATGGTGTAAGAGCCATTTTGCAGGGGCTTACCTCAATGGAAGAAGTGCTTAAATATACATAACATACAGCAACACAGTAAGAAAGGAGAATGACGCTATGCCTGTATTTCTTTATACTGCCATGGACGCAAAAGGTCAGGAGCAGAAAGGAAAAAAAGAAGCTGCCAATGAAGAAGAGGTACAAAGTTTTCTGAAAAATCAGGGTTTGTTCCCCACCTCCATTAAAAACGCGGATAAATCCCAGGAAAAGAAAAAAGGGAAAGCTGGCAAGAAAGAGGGCGGACTGAACATGAATATCAGTCTGGGCCCGGCAGTAATGAAAACCAAAGAGATCACCCTTTTCACCCGTCAGATGGCGATCCTGCTGGATGCGGGGCTTCCCTTGATCCGGTCTTTGAAAACACTGGCGAGACAGGCGAAAAATCCGGTGGTGCGTAAAATCATTGAAGAAACCGCTACGGCTGTTGAAGGCGGAGCGACCTTTTCCGAAGCCCTTGCCCAACATCCGGCATCCTTTGACAAACTCTTTCTGAACATGGTGCGTGCCGGGGAAGCCGCCGGTAAGATCGAACTCATCCTGAACCGTCTTGCCATGTTCATGGAAAAAGCCGCCAAGATCAAAGGCAAGGTCAAATCCGCCATGGTGTACCCGGTTGTGGTTCTCTGTATCGCAGGCGGCATCACCTCCGGACTTATGATCTTCATCGTACCGAAATTTGCCAAGATCTTTACCGACCTTCTGGAAGGAGCCCCCATGCCTGCCATTACCCAGGTGGTGCTTGCCATGTCTGACTTCATGGTGAACAACATTCTTCTCTTTCTGGGCGGGATCGTGGCTCTGGTCATTATTATCAAACTGGTGTTGAAAGTACCGTTTCTCCGGTTCTATATCGACTGGGCAAAATACAATATGCCGGTATTCGGACTTGTGGTTTCCCGTTCCTCCATCTCCCGTTTTGCCCGTACTTTGGGGACATTGATGGGGTCCGGGGTGGCGGTGCTCAATGCTCTCATCATCGTTAAAGAGACCTCCGGTAATGAAGTGGTTTCCGGAGCCGTTGTGAAAGTATATGAAGCCGTGAAAGAAGGGGAACCGATGGCTCCGCCGCTTTCCTCCACAAAAATCTTCCCTGAAATGGTTATCAGTATGATCGAAGTAGGTGAGGAAACAGGTAAACTGCCCGAAATGCTGGAAAAAGTAGCCGACACCTACGATGAAGAAGTGGATAATGCTGTTGCCGCAATGACAAGTATGATCGAACCTTTGATGATTATTTTCCTTGCTGTGATCGTCGGGGGACTGGTTATCGCTCTCTTTGCGCCCCTTATCACCATTATCGAAAAACTCGGTACTTGAGGAAAACGCATGAAAAAAAACAGTAAAGCATTTGCAGTAGTCATGGCAGGCGGCAAGGGGGAACGTTTCTGGCCCCAGAGCCGTCTTTCCAGCCCGAAACAGTTGCTCCGGCTTCTGGGAAATCTTACGCTTATTGAACAGACAATAGAACGTTTGTACCCTGTTTTCTGTAAAGAAAATATTTTTGTTGTGACCAACGGTATCTATGTTGAGCCGATGCGTAAACTCATCCCCAGTCTGCCTTCTGCCAATATCATTGGCGAAAGCAGCAGAAAAGATACAGCCCCCTGTATCGCCGCAACGGTGGCATATATCAAAAGTCTGACACAGGAGGAAGATCCTGTTTTATGTTTTCTTCCCGCAGATCATGTGATCAATGATACGGCATCTTTTGCAGAAGTCCTGTCCGATTGCCTGGATATGGCAGATGATACAGGCAGTATCGTTACTGTGGGGATAACTCCGGATCAGCCGCAGACAGGCTTCGGATATATTGAAACAGGTTCCGCTATTACGGCTCCCGGCAGCACAAAATTCCATAAAGTACTGCAATTCAAAGAAAAACCGGACATTGAAACAGCCCGGAAATATTTGGAAGCAGGCAATTACAAATGGAATTCCGGTATCTTTTTTGCCAAAAGTTCCACCTGGATCAAAGAGTTTACAAAATCTGCCGGTGAACTTGCGCTTTTCATTCAAAAGGCTGTTCCGGTATTGAAAAAAGAGTCCTGGAACTCTCCCGACTTTGAAGCTCTTTTCAATTCCCTTGATCCCATATCCATTGATTATGCCGTTATGGAACACGCAGATAATGTAGTTACAGCGCAGGCAACATTCGATTGGGATGATGTGGGTTCCTGGACTTCCTTACGCAATCAACTTGAACCGGATGAGGACAAAAATGTGATACGGGGACTGCATAAGGGGATCGGAACGAAAAACTGTATTATTGTCGGAGATTCAGAAAAACTTATCGCCACAGTGGATGTGGAGGATATGGTCATAGTGAATACGGAAGATTCTTTGCTTGTATGCAGTGCAAAATCCGCCCAGAAGGTCAAGGAACTGGTGGGGATACTGGAAAAAGATCCGGCATTGAATAAATTTGTATAAGACAGATCCGGCAAAAATGATACAGAATCTTCTTATAGTAAATTGCGGCAATACGCATATTGAAACTTGTTTTCTTTCTGTCCCCCGTTCAGAAAGGTTGTTTCTGCCGTCATTTGCGGACGGGGAAAGAAAAATCCTGACAGAAAAGGAATTTGCCTCTTTTCTGGACGAACTGCCGGAAGATACCATTATCTGCGGGGCGTCTGTTGTTCCGTCGCTTGCAGAACTGCTCTCTTCCAAAGGGGCTTTCCTTGTAAACAAAGAAAAAAAGATGCCTTTCGGGACAGAAAAGATGGATATATCCACTGTGGGAGCAGACCGTCTTGCCAATGCGGCGGCATTGTGTAATGGTCCTTTACCGGCGATCTGTATAGATTTCGGAACTGCCATCACCTTTGAAGTTGTGGAAGAGGACGGTTCTTTTACCGGCGGAGCGATTCTACCTGGCAGAAAGTTGATGCGGCACGCTTTGCATGACCATACGGCGTTACTGCCGCTTATTCCCCTTTCCGGAGATATTTCTGAACTGCCGCAGGAAGCAGGGAAAAATACTTTTGAAGCCATGCTTTTAGGTACAGATCTGGCAAGCATAGGTTCTGTAAAAGAAATTTTACACTCCTTGTGTAAAAATCTCATAAAAAAATATCCCGGAAAAAAAGTCCGTATCTGTGCCTGCGGAGGAGACAGGAAATTTTTCCTGCAGGCGATCCCGGAAATGGAGGATACGCCTTTTCTCACAATGGAAGGGATATACCGTTTCTGGCGGGAAAATGAAAGTTGAGAGAATATGGTACGGGTAAAGATCTGCGGATTACAAACGGAAGCAGATGTGGAAATTGCCGCATCTGCCGGAGTGGATGCGGCGGGGTTTCTTGTAGGTCAGAAACATGTTTCCAGAGACTTCATTCTTCCCGGGACGGCACGCAGACTGGCTTCTTTTCTTCCGCCATTGATCACTCCCGTCCTTGTCACCCATTACACAGATCCGGATGAGGTGATTGAACTGATCGATCTTACAGGGATCCCCACCGTACAACTTCACGGCGGGACAACTCCGGAAGCGTTGGCTTATCTCAAAGATATGGCAGGGGATGATGTGAAATTCCTTATTGCCATCCATGTATTGGATGATGATACCACGGAATATTCCACCGCTGCTTTTGAAAATCTTGCAGATGGATTCATTCTGGATTCCTGCAATAAAAAAGAGGGGCGCGTAGGCGGTACAGGCTTGACCCACAACTGGAAAACAAGCAGACGGATCATACAGGAAACCAATAAAAAAGTCATTCTTGCCGGCGGTTTGCATCCGGGCAATGTATGTGAAGCCATCCGAACAACCGCACCCTACGCAGTGGATGCAAATTCCCGCTTGAAAAATCCCGACGGTTCTTTAAATAAACTTCTGGCGGAAGAATTTGTAAGAAACGCCAAATTTTCCAATTAAAGCTCAACCTTTCCCTCTGCCTGTATATAGATCTTTTTCCCATCTGGAGAAAGTCCGTGCAGATAAAAATTCCCATCAGGAGAAATGGAAGAACCGAAAAGGATCTCTGTCCCCAATTCCCCGGAACTGATGAAGTTGATCTGTATTTTTCTTACCGGAAGAAAAGAGTTTTTTTCTTTACAGAGCGTATCAAAGATCATCCGGGAAAATACCGCATTATTCAGGTGTTTATTCATATCGATATCCCCGTGCCGGACAGTAAAAAGGATTTGAGGAACGACCTCTTTTTTTACGATTTTCCCCAAATCGGGAAAGAAACGTTCCTCATTTTCATTCTGCGGCATATTTTCCGGCAGAAAATCCACAGCCTTTACCGGACGGAATGTTTTTGCATCCAGGACCAGCCAGAAAGAGGTTCCTTTTGCAAGGATATTGTCATTTTCATCACGCATCACATATTCTCTTGTTGCAAAAAGTCCGGATATGCCGGAGGGATAACTTTTCAGGATGATCTTTTCATCACAGGCGGGATAACGGTCGATCTCCAAAGAGAGTCTGGAAAGCACCCAGAGCGTTCCCTGACGGGTGAGAGAAGACATTCCCACATTCAACAGTTCTGCATGACTTGCGGCAATATCCTGCAAATAATCCAGAAGCACATGCAGTTTCAGTAATCCATCCACGCCGCATTCATGGGCACGGATAAAGTGTGTTTCCGTAAGAACGTGCGGCAGTTCTTCTGTATCTTTTCCTATCATTTTTTCTCCATTGTTGGCAAAAAGGTAAAAATATATACGATCCGATGCAGGATAATATACATTTTCAAAAACAAAAAGCAAATGGAAAATTTGCTGTTGAAAAAGCATTTTCGCTATCTTTTCCACTTGTTTTTTCATCCCTGCTCTTGAAACATTCTGAAAGAATGGTATATTTCTAACGATAGAATATCAACAAGTGATTTTTTGAATCAAAAAAAATGAAAGGATTTGTTATGAAAATCGGAACAGCGTTGAGACCTTCCGCAACAAAAGTGCTTTTTCTCGGAGCAGGAGAACTTGGTAAAGAAGTAGTTATCGAAATGCAGAGACTTGGAGTGGAAGTCATTGCGGTAGACCGCTATGAAAACGCACCCGGTATGCAGGTTGCTCACCGCAGTCATACGATCAATATGCTTGACGGCGCCGAACTGCGCAGAGTTGTGGAACTGGAAAAACCCGATTACATCGTTCCTGAAGTGGAAGCGATCGCTACTCCCGAACTGCTGAAACTGGAAAAAGAAGGTTATACTGTCATCCCTACAGCCAATGCAGCATTCCTTACCATGAACCGTGAAGGGATCCGCCGCCTTGCCGCAGAAGAACTGAAACTGCCCACCTCCCCCTATAAATTTGCCGCGACCCATGAAGAATTTCTTGCCGCCATCAAAGAAATCGGCATCCCCTGCGTCGTCAAACCCATTATGAGTTCCTCCGGTCATGGACAGAGCACAGTAAAATGTGAAGAAGATATTGAAAAAGCATGGCTTTGCTCCCAGGAGGGCGGAAGAGCCGGTGCCGGTAAAGTTATTGTGGAAGGTTTTGTGGATTTCGATTATGAGATCACTCTTCTTACCGTCCGTCATGTAGGCGGGACTTCCTACCTTGAACCCATCGGCCATCATCAGGTCAACGGAGATTATCAGGAATCCTGGCAGCCCCAGGCTATGACTCCCGCCGCCAAAGCCAAAGCACAGGAAATCGCAGGAAAAATCACCGGCGCTCTGGGCGGCAGAGGCATCTTCGGTGTGGAAATGTTCATCAAAGGCGATGAGGTTATTTTCAGTGAAGTAAGTCCCCGTCCCCATGATACAGGCATGGTCACACTCATTTCCCAGGATCTTTCCGAATTTGCCCTCCACGCCCGTGCGATCCTCGGTCTTCCCATCCCCAATATCGCTTTCCATGGTCCCAGCGCCTCCAAAGCCATTGTGGTAGACGGCAATTCCACCGATGTCAAGTTCGACGGTTTCAATGAGATCCTTGCGGAACCGGATACCGCCATGCGGCTTTTCGGAAAAGGGGAATTGAAAGGACACCGCAGACTTGGTGTGCTTCTCGCCCGCAGAAACACTGTGGAAGAAGCATTGGATACCGTTATGAAAATGCGGGAAAAAGTCGTTACAGAACTTTAAGAATACCGGCACCATCTCCGGAATTTCCGGAAATGGTGCTTTCTCTTTTGATAAAATCCGATACAGGTGTGGAAAGATGAATTTCAGAGATATAACAAAATTTTTCAGAATACGCTCTTCCAGTGCGTTTCTCGATCTTGCCGGAAGAGGATTATCTTTCATCCCGGCAGAAAGAAGTTGTGAAGCACTTTCCCTTATCCTCCGCGCCTATCTTTTTCTCAATAAACAGAAAATTTCCGATCAGGAGTTTGAAGATCTGATCCTTATTACAGCCAAAAAGAACCCCGGAAGCAATGCGGCGGAAAAAATCGTAACGGAAGCGGCGGAAAACGCCCGTTCACTGGAAAAATCTCTTTTCTGCGCCCATTCCCTTTCCTCCCTGCCGTTGGAAAACAAACTTTCTTTTGCCGCATTGCTGTTGGAATTTGATAAGAGTTATCTTCCCATACACAAAAAGACAGAAGAAGAATTCCGGCAGATAACAGAACAACTTTCTTTACGGGAAAAATCCGTAAATGATTTGTTGGAACAGGATGCCAAAAGAAGAGCAACAGCGTCAAAAGTATTGAATTCCGGTGCGGGGATCCTTGTGGCGGCAATAGTTCTTCTTTTGTTTCTTCTTGCGGCGACCTTTATGCGGTCACTGTTTTTCGGGATCATTCTTGCCTACCTTATGCTGCCATTGGAAAAATATTTTGAAACCAGATTTTTCAGATCGAAATATGTGGTTTGTTTTTCAAAACTCTTTGCTTTATTCTTTCTGCCTCTGGCAAAATTGAAAAATAAAGTACAGAAGAATAAAATCCTTTCCAGAGCGGAACATGTGAAAAGTGAACGCAAATCACTGATCCTCAAATCCACATTTGCCACATTCATTTCCCTGCTTGTTATGGTGCTTCTTGTATTGATCCTCCTTACGGCATTGATCGTTCCTACAGCAATGAGTGTCGGAAGAGATCTTTCCAAAACCATTTCTTCCAGTTCTGCCATGAAAAATCTGGAACAGCAGTTGGAATATTATCTGCCTGCGGAAAAAAAGCCCGAACAAAATCTGCTGGATAAACTTCTGGCACTGAAAAAGAAGAAAGAAGATATCCCCGCCCCGCCCCCGGAAGAAATCAGGGTGGAGGAAGAAAAAAACTCTTTTACCAAATTGTTGCGCAAACTGCGTCCGAAGTTGAAAGCCTATACGGCAAAACATAAAGAGGAACTTACCAAATTTGCTTTTTCCCAGAGCAAAGGAGTTGTTGCCGCATTGCTGACTCTGGCAAAATTTCTGGGCAACATTCTCTTTGATCTGCTTCTTACCATATTCTTTTTCCTCTATTTCCTCCAACAGATGGCCTTTTTCACCAATAGCGCAAAAGGCGGGAAAAAACAGAATAAAAAACTGCAATCTGTCGGTCAATGGGCTGTAAAGGGAATTTTTGATTCCACATGGCTGCCCTCTGTTTCACAGGATACAAAAGAAGAAGCCATCAATATTATTGACAGGATCTCCAATATGTTCCGGTGCTGGGCAAAAGGATATTTGACCATCATTGTTATTGAAGCTCCTTTATATGTGATTCTTTTTTCCCTGCTCTCTGTTCCCTATGGCGTGCTTCTGGGTTTGATTTCCAGTACGACTGTATTACTGCCGGTCCTGGGACTTGCCGGGTGTATTACTTTAACTGTCTGCACCTGTATAGCCTTCTGTGAAGCCAATCTTGCGGCAACACTTATTGGTGTATTGTGCGTCTATCTGCTGGTAAATGGAATTCTGGAACAGTTGATTCTGTACCCCAATCTGGTGGGCGGCTCCATCGGGCTGACCATCCTTGAAACCATTATCGTTGTACTTCTGGGCGGACTTTTTGCCGGGGTAGCCGGTATGATCTTTGCTGTTCCTGCTGCGGCTGTCATCAAATACCTGATCCCCAAGATATATAAAATATGGTCAGAGGAGCCGGAAGGAAAAAGATCATGAGATTTCCTGCGGAAAAGATGGCTGTATTTTTTCTTATTCTTTCAGGAATCCTTTTTCCAGCGTTTCTCCATGCGGATACTTTGGGGAAAGTAGCAAAAGAACTGCGGAAAAACAACGCTGGCAATGAGTTGAAAGAAAATCTCTCCCGGTATATAGAAGAACGGGAAGAATATTTGAAAAATGCCATTTCTTCCGGTAAAATCAATAAAACGGAAGAAAAAACCATCCGCAGAAGTCTTGAAAGACTTTCAGCATTGCGGGAGAAAGCGAAGGAAAAAGATTCTCTCTCTCCCGGCGATATAAAAAATATCCGGCGGGAATTGAGTCATTGCTACCATCTTATCTACTTTTATTCCAGAAAAGATGGCACATTCACCTACGATCTGTATGGAAAAAAGTTCTATTTGAAAGAAGCCTGGCAGAAGCGTTTTGACAGAGCTGCGCTTTCCCGGAAAGATATGGAAGAAATGATGTCTCTTTTCAATAAATTATGGCGTATGCGTAATTATGTGAAGGATTCAGAAAATACTCCGGATGTAAAAGCACAGAAAGAATATATTATCCGGGAGGGGGAAAAACTGCTTCTGGAAAAGTATTTCACTTTGGAAAAACCTGCCGTTCTTTCCGTTAAAGGCTGCAAAAGCAAAAAAACAATAAAAGATATCAAACAGAAACAAAAGACAGAATATAACAAATAGATAAAATATCAAACAATACCAAAAGACAGGAGAAGACATGAATATAACAAATAAGAAAAGGGTTGTTTTGAGATTTTTCACGATGGCAACTGTATTTTTTATGATCACTCTGACAACAGGGTGCATCAGAGTGGAATATACAGGAACGCCGCTATCTCCCCTCGGGGAAGATGCGAAAGTGGCAGTTTATTACAGCATGGATAAATTGCCGGCAGCGGTGGATAAATTGCAAAAAGCAGGTTCATTGACTGCATCGGGCTCAACAGCAAGCACTACGGTAAATGATATGCGAAACAAGATCATAGAGTGTGCCAGAGCCCATGGCGCAAATATTGTTCTTTTCACCTCTGTGGAATATATACCCGACGGAGGAGCAAGAGCGGATCAGATCCAGAATATTTCCGCACCCGGCTGGGACAGAGTGGATAATACAGCCACCAATGTAAAGCAGGAATGGAGTGCCTTTCTCTATTCAGGTGAACAGGAACCGGAGATCCCCATTTATACAGTAAAGATGAAAGCGGATCTTTATCTTGCACCTGCAGAACTTATTAAACGCAGGGAAGTTAAGCAGACAAGAACCCCCTCATTTCCCCTTCCGGAATCAAAAAACACTTCGGTAAAAGTAAATGTTCTCTGATTTTTTTATTCAACAGGAAATAAAATGATTTTTCAAGACAAAGTGGAACTGCCTCTGTGGGATGAACTCCCGCCGGAGGGAGCTGAAAATGCAGATCGGGAAAATTTCTCCCACCCTGCGATAACCATGTTTGCGCCGCCCCAATGGAAAAGATATGATAAAGCGATCGTCATTTTTCCCGGAGGCGGGCATAATTACCACACACATCCCGAAGGCAATTTTTATGCAGAATATTTTGCCTCCATGGGGTATTGGACTTTTGCTGTCACATACCGGCTTGGCGGGGAAAAATTCATTCATCCGGCACTGTTGAATGATGTGGCAAGAAGCATAAGACTTGTAAGAAATGCCGCAAAAGAACTGGGGTTCTCCCCGGATAAAGTAGGGGTGATGGATTCTTCCGCCGGCGGACACCTTGCGGCACACATTTCCTGTTGTTATGATTCGGATGAGATCGTTTACGGAAAAGATGAAAAAGAAAAAGTTTCTTCCAGACCGGATTTTACCATTCCCTGTTATCCGGTGAACTCCGGAGTGAGGAAAAAAAGACATGAGAAGAGTTTCTGCCGTATTCCGGGAAAGGAAAAACCAACGGTTGAAGAGAGAAAAAAAGTCTCTCCGGAATTGTTCGTAAACAAAACCACACCGAAAGCCTTTCTCTGGCACAGATACCATGATTTGCGTGTACCATTGGAAAATTCCCTCCTGTATGCGGAAAAACTCCGGGAGAACGGTATTCCCTTTGAACGGCATATTTACGAAAAAGGCGGCACGGAAAAGGTCTGGACAGTGACGCCCCATGGAGTAATGCCTGTCTTTTATGGCTTTCCATGTTTTGAGAATCCAATGCAAACAGAATATAACCTACACCAAAAATAAGGAAAAGAAACATGATTTTTACAGACAGAACCGCCCTCCCCCTGTGGGATGGAACCGCTCCTTTTGCCCACGGAAGTGAAGGAGGAAAAGATATTCCCACCATCACCCTTTATACCCCTCCCCAGTGGAAAAGATATGATAAGGCTGTTGTGATCTTTCCGGGGGGCGGCTATACTCATCTTGCGCCGCATGAAGGAGTTGGCTATGCGGAATTTCTCGCTTCCAACGGGATCTGGGCGTTTGTGGTCAATTACCGTCTGGGCAGCAATAAATATGCCCACCCTGCCCAGTTGAATGATGCGGCAAGAGGGGTGAGGATGGCGCGGCTCGCAGCAAAAGAACTGGGTTTCTCCCCGGATAAAGTAGGGGTGATGGGTTCTTCCGCCGGCGGACACCTTGCAGCACATATTTCCACTTGTTTTGATTCTGAAGAGATCGTATATGGCAGTGATGAACAGGAAAAAATTTCTTCCCGTCCTGACTTTTCCATACTCTGCTATCCTGTCATTTCCGGAGTAAGCGAAAAGAGACATAAAGGCAGTTTTATAAATCTTCTCTGCAAAGAAGACCCCACAGAAGAGGAAAGAAAAAAGGTCTCTCCTGAATTATTCGTAAATAAAAACACCCCCAAAGCTTTTATCTGGCATACATTCATGGATAAGGGCGTCCCCATGGAAAACAGCCTTTTCTATGCGGAAAAACTCCGGGAAAACGATATTCCCGTTGAACTGCATATTTACGAAAAAGGCGGACACGGCATGGGGATCAATAACGGTCATCCCTGGGCACAAGCCTGTATTTTCTGGCTTTCCATGATTTAACAAAAGGAACTTTTTATGTCACAAATCCTCCCCCCTCCTCCGCCGCCTGCCTCTATTGCTGCTTGCGGCAAAACTTTTCTCAATGCTGTCTATTCCGGACTTTTTATCGGAATAGCAGGAACGGTTTTTCTTGCTACCCCCAATAAAATCGCAGGAGCAATTTTCTTTGCCTTTGCTCTTTTATCCATCATCTGTTATGGTTTCAAACTTTTTACCGGAGCAGTCGGCTACCTGGCGGTACAAAGCAGAAAAGATTTTTTCCCCTATTTACTTGGTCTGGTACTCATCTGGCTGGGTAATCTTCTGGGGTGTTTTCTTGTTGGAGTAATGATCCGGGCAAGCAGAGTATTTCCTCTTATTGAAAAGAGAGTTGTGGCACTTTCTCTGGACAAGATCACAGACTCATTCACAAGTCTGCTTATACTTGCCTTTTTCTGCGGGATATTGATGTATGTGGGTGTGGAAACATTCCGTAAGGAGAAACTCCCCGGATTTGTCCGCGGGATCATGGTTTTCCTTTGCGTCATCGTCTTTATTTTAAGCGGTTTTGAACACAGTATCGCCGGGATGTATTATTTTGCAGTTGCAGGGGAATGGAATTTTGCAGCATTGAAAGCAGTGGGCATTATGACTCTGGGCAATGCCCTGGGCGGGATGCTGATCCCTGTTGGAGATAAATTCCGGCTGTAAAAAATTACCGGAGGGGGAGTTTTATCACAAAAGTAGCCCCGCCTCCGGGAGTATCTTCCACATGGATCGTGCCGTCGTGTGCGTGGATGATAGCGGCGGCAAGCGCAAGCCCCAACCCATTGCCGGAAGTGGAGCGGCTGGAATCCATACGGAAAAATCTTTTGAAAACTTTTTCCTTGCAATCATCGGGTATCCCCGGCCCGGTATCGGCTACCCGCATGGTCACAAAATGATTTTCCGGCGGCAAAAGAGTAAAGAAGAGAGAGCCGCCCTCTCCCATAAATTTTGCGGCATTATCCAGTAAATTGGTAAAGACTCGCTGTAATTTGATCTCATCGGCATGTATTTGGATCTCCTTTTCCGGCAGTTGCAATTTCCATTTCTGCCCCAGTTCTTCGGCAGTCATTTTATATACTTCAAAAAGTTTTTCCAGTAATTGCGTCAAAGAAAAACATGTTTTTTCCGGTTTACGGATCCCCGTTTCCGAACGGGAAATTTCCAGCATATCCCCAATAATGGAGATCATAGCATCACACTCTTCGGCAATACTTCCATAGGCCTCCCGGCAGCTCCGGGAGGAGCATTTCATTACAGAAAGTTCCGCCGTTCCCCGTATTCTTGTAAGGGGGGTGCGTAAATCATGGGCTATATCATCGGTAACGGTACGCAATTCTGTTACGAGCCGCTCATTATTTGCACTCATGGTATTGAAAGCTGAAACGAGAGAACCTATTTCCCCACCGGCAAGAGAATTTTCCTCCCAATTCACCCGGTGCGCCAAATCACCGGCAGAGATCTTCAATGCCGCATTACGGATCTTTTTCAATCCTTTTGTCATGTAGGAAGCCACCAGATACCCGGCAAACATCCCCAGTGGCAGAAGTGCAAGGAAAATAAAAAGGATGGATTGGAAAAGTCTCTGCTGACGCTTGTAGAAAGGCGCAAGGGAAACGGCACACTCCAATACTTTCTGATTATAAAGGATGCGTTTTTCAGCACGGTATTCTTTTCCGGGATTCCGGAAAGCCTGTAACGCCCTGGGGGAATCCGCACCGGCAAGAGTTGCACCTTTTTCATTGGAAAGGCGGAAAAAAAGTCCCTTATCATTGAAATAGTGCCATCCGGGAAAATTCCTGCGTAATTCCGGGATATTTCTTGCGGGGTTGAGCATACGGGATGCAACGATCCTGCCGGATGGACGGATGGAAACAAGATAAAAATTCATCCTGCTCACCCCGGTAACGGTATAAAAATCTTCCGTTCTGCCCCGTGCGAAAAAGGCAAAAATGATCCGGAAATCTTTATGGAGAGTATGAAGAGAATTTATAACGGGGACGGGCAGTTTTTCCTCATCGGTAATTTCTCCCAGGCGGTGTCCTTTCTGACCGGTAAGATAGATACATAAAATATCATCAGCAGCAGAAGAGAGTTCGGAATCTGCCGCAGCAAGGGAATAACTGGAATACAGATAATAAATGGCGGCGGAACACAGGAGTGAAAACAGCACAAAAAGCAAACCGGAAAGAAGTGCCGCCCGGAATTTGAGAGAATTTACAAAATAGCGTATTTTATTCCAGAACATAGCCGAAACCGCGGAGAGTCTGGATAAGTTTGCGGTCAAAAGGTTTGTCGATTTTTTCCCGCAATCTGCACATCCTTGTTTCCACAATATTGGTTTTTGGGTCGAAATTATACTCCCATACATGTTCAATGATCATGGTTCGGGAAACAACTTTCCCCGCATTGCGCAAAAGATATTCCAGAAGCATGAATTCCTGGGGTTGCAGATCGATCCTTTCCCTGCCTCTGGTTACTTTTCTGGCAAGAAGATCCATGGTAAGATCTGCGTAGGAAAGAAGTGTCTGCTCCTGGGAAGAAGTGTTTCTGCGTAAGATGGCATTGATCCTTGCCAGTAGTTCCGTAAAAGAAAAGGGCTTTGCCATATAATCATCGCCGCCAAGTTCCAACCCTTTCACCTTGTCATCCACATTGTCTCTTGCGCTTAAAATGATCACAGGCAGATCGTTTTTGGCTTCACGCAGGGCTTTCAGTACGCTGAAACCATCCATACCGGGGAGCATGATATCCAGTACTGCCAGATCAAAATCTTCATTTTTCAGATGCTTCAAGCCTTCTTTTCCATCGGAAAAATGTGCTGCTGTATAACCATTTTCCACCAATCCCCGGATAATAAAAGCGGCACTTTTTGCATCATCTTCCACAACAGCTATTTTCATCCAAATCTCCTGTTTTTTCTGTCTTGGCATCGTTTTTTCTGATACTGTAATTTATCACAAAAAGGCGTTTTTTTCAAGTTTTTCTTCTGTTATTGCCAAAATGTCAGATTTCTGCCTTCCATCCACGGTCAAAATTCAATAAATACCTTTTTCCGCTTTTTCAGCAAGAAGCGCAAGGATTTTTTCTTCTGTCCAGATTTCCGGAAGTTTCCCGCCCGCGGCACGCAATGTATTGCGGTAAATTCCGGCAAGTTCCTCAAAAGAAAAGACTTTTTCCATAACAAGACACTTATCCAGTTCCTTTAAGATCTTTTCAGCAATATTTGCATAATACAAGTCTACGATTTTCCCTTTTTCCACCGCCATTTCCGTTGCTTCATGCCATAACTGCATGGAGTGGAGGATAAGGGAACGTGTACGGGGATAACCGGAACACATCAGATTCCAGGGATCGGGACTTGTGCTGCTTTCTGCGGGACAGCGGAAATCTGTACGCAGTAAAACAGCCGGTATATCCAGCATTTTTGCAAACAGAAATTCTGCCACTGTTCCGGAATCCAGATCGGGTCCGTCAAAATTTCCCAGATACATATCACAGGAAAGCAGAAGATCATAATCGCCATCGCGTATATCCAGAGAACGTTTTTTATTTACTTCCCCATTCTGGGGCAGCATCGGCAGATAGCGGCCGCCGGAAAGAAATTCCACTTTCTCCGCCAGAAGAAGATTGCCGGCAAGATCTTTATGATCGAAAAGATCTCCCGCCCAATAAATCTTTATCCTTTTTTCCATTGGGTATTTTCCTTGTTGACAAGGTGATTTCCTTTTTTGTCCATTGCCGCAAAAAACCAATCACCACAGGAAGTTGCGAAATTCACAGGGCAATCACCTTTTTTACAGTTTTCTCTTTCTCCGTAATATACATCCGGTACAAAAGTTGTCAATAGGCAACAAATGAAAAAGAAACAAAATATTTGCCATGAAAAGGGGAAAGGTACCGTATTATTTCTTGACATTAGCTTTGCACGGTGGTATATTACATGCCGGAAACGAAGGGAATGTTTTTTCCCTGCATAATATACAATCCGGCAGAAATGCCAAAAAGGAAAGACATAAAAATGAACGTCTATCGTGAATTGAAGGCGCGCGGCTTTGTCTATCAGGAAACAGACAGTAACGCCATTGAAAATAAACTGACAAATTCCCAGATCACATTTTATGTAGGCTTTGACCCCACAGGAAACAGTCTGCATGTGGGCCATCTTCTGCCGGTAATGGCAATGCGTCTTTTGCAGAAAGCCGGTCACATTCCCGTCGTCCTTGTAGGCGGTGCCACTGCCCAGATCGGCGACCCCTCCGGCCGCTCCACTGCAAGAAATATGCTTACAAAAGAAACTGTGGCGGAAAACGCCCTGTGCCTGAAAAACCAGTTGGCAAAATTTATCACCATGGATAACGGTCAGGCACACTTTGTAAACAATAACGACTGGTTCAAAGATCTCTATCTTCTGGACTTCCTCCGGGATGTGGGCAGCCGTTTCTCTGTAAACAGGATGCTTGCCCAGGAATCGGTGAAACAGAGATTGGAAAACGGTCTTTCCTATCTGGAATTTTCCTACTCTCTCCTCCAGGGCTATGACTTCTATTACCTTAACAAAACTCTCGGCTGCACAATGGAATTCGGCGGACAGGATCAGTGGGGCAATATGGTTGCCGGTACCGAACTCATCCGCAGGATGTCCGATGAAAAAACAGAAGTACACTGCCTGACCATTCCTCTGCTTATGAACCCTGCCACAGGTCAGAAGTTCGGCAAATCCATCGGGGGAACAAGTGTATGGCTGGATCCGGAAAGAACATCCGTATTTGATTACTATCAGTTCTGGCGGAATTGCGATGACAGCATGATCGCCGACCTCATGAAAAAATTTGCTCTGGATATCCCGGTGGAAGAAGCGGATGCTCTGGTCAATTCCGGCAATATCAACCGGGCAAAAGAGATCCTTGCCTATGAAGCCACCCGCCTTGCTCACGGAGATGCCGAAGCCGCCAAAGCCTATATTCAGGCAGGTCTCAAATTCGGTTTTGCCGATCCGGAAAATAAAATTTTCACCACAAGCAGTATTGCAAAAATTTCTGCAACAAGTGCAGAAGTGGAACTCCCCACAGCAAAAATTTCTTCTTCCCTTTTTGAAGGTGAAGGAATTGGCCTTGCCAAACTTATTGTGGAAGCAGGTCTTGCCAAATCCACTTCTGACGCAAGAAGACTTGTTCAGGGCAATGCCGTTTCCATTGATGATGTAAAGGTAAATGATGTAAATAAACGGTATATGCCCGGGGAACTTCCCAACAAATTCATCTTGAAAACAGGTAAAAAGAACTTCAAACAGATCGTTATCGAATAAACCGGAAAGGTTACGGTACAGAAGTGATCGGAAAATTACAGAAAGTCCTTGATTTCCATGTAAGAAACGGTTCTGAATGTGGTTGTCAGCTTGTGATTTACAAAGACGGCAGCCTTTTCTGTGACTTGTGTTCCGGTTTCCTTGACAGAAGCAGAAAAGTCAAAGTCACCCCTCAAACGCTTTTCCCTGTATTTTCCGCAGGGAAAAGCGTTCTTACTACTTTGTGCCACATTCTTGTAAAAGAAAAACTTCTTTCCTACGATGATCCTGTATGCAAATACTGGAAAGAATATGGAGAAAACGGAAAAGAAAAAACTCTTGTAAGGGATATTCTTTCCCATCGTGCCGCATTGTGGGAATTTCCGTCAGATCTTCCCTATGAAGATTATTACAACTGGGAAAAAGCCTGTACTGTTCTGGAAAAAGCCCCGCTGAAAGGGGAATTGGGGGGATTTCACGAGTATCACGCTTATACCTATGGCATACTTCTGGGGCGTTTGCTGGAAAAAGCGGCAAAGAAAGAATTGCGGACTCTTTTGCAGGAAAAAATCCTTTCGCCGCTTTCACTGGAAGATGGATTTTTCTGGGGTATTCCCGGGAAGGATTGGAAAATCGGAAAAGAAATAGCAAAAATCCTTCCGTATCAGGATGAAACCGGGAAAGATGTTTCTTCTGAATGGTTAAAAATCAATAATGAAAAACTGCTCCTTGACGCACTCAACCCCTCCACCAATACCTTGTGTAATGCTCATGCGCTGGCAAAGATTCATGCTTCGTTGCTGGAAAAAGGTGTTGACGGCATAAAGTTGCTTACTTCCCATGATCTGGAAGAACCTTTGAAAATACAGCGGCATCCCCGTTATCCTGTAAAGAAAGACGATTGGGATAAATTCGGACTGGGGTATGTTTTATGCGGTCCGGAAGAACCGTGGAACAGAATGTTCGGACAGGCGGGAGCTTGCGGAAGTGAGGGTTTTGCAGATAGAGAAAGCGGATACGCTGTGGGGTTGACCAGAAATCAGCTTCTTGCGTCTGACCCGGATTATCCTTTACGCAACGATCTTTCCAGAATACTGGGTATTCCGGAAAGAGTATGGTAAAAAACAGAAGGAGGAACTGGCAATGAAAAAAACAAAAGGCAGAATTTTTTATCTTGCAAGACTTTTTATTGCGTTTCTTTTTCTATTCCTTCTTCTGGCGGTTTTTCTTCTGCCGTTGGAGGAATTGCTTCTTCTCCTGAAATTCCAGTTTGCCCCTGCTGCAATGAGAAGTATTGCTCTTTCGGCGACGTTTTCCATTATCGTTGTTCTTGTTTTTACCCTCATAACCTTTTTTGCAGGAAGATTTTACTGCTCCACATTGTGTCCACTCGGCACATGGCAGGAACTTATTGCTTTTGTCCCCACTGCATGCGGAAAAAAGAAAGATCACAGAAAGACCCGTTTATTCATTGCCGGGATCGTTTTCGGACTTCTTCTTTCCATGTGCAATATTGGTTTTCTGTTTCTTGATCCCTATTCCCTTTTCGGACGGATGGTGCGTTCTTTTTCCATTTCTTCCATTATAATTTTCCTTGTGATCACTTCTTTACCAATATGGAAAAAAAGATTTTTCTGTACGACGATCTGTCCAGTGGGAACGATCCTCGGTTTGTTTGCGGAAAAAGGGGTATATAAACTGCAATTCAATGAGAGATGCGTCAAATGCGGAAAATGTGAAAAAAACTGCCCTGCCGGATGTATGGATGCGGCAAATGGAAAAATTGATAATGGAAGATGTGTAAGATGTCTCAAATGTTTGAGTATCTGTCCGGCGGAGGGCCTTTCTTTCAGCAGAAAAGATCCGGCACCAAAAGAGGATGATTCCCGCAGGAAATTTCTTCTTGATACAGGCCTCTTCCTTGGCGGGATGATCCTGGGAAAAGCTGGTTCATTCTTTGCAGATAAATATGGAAAAATCCCAGCCGCCCCGGTGAGTGGGATATTGCCGCCGGGAGCAGGTTCTCTCACAAGTTTTTTCAAAAAATGTACTGCCTGTCAGGCGTGTACTGCCGTTTGTCCGGAAAAAATCATTCGTCCGGCGCAAGGGGGAACCGGTCCGGTCTGGCTGGATCTTTCCGGAAAAGGAGCATGCAGGTATACCTGTAAAAAATGTATGGAAGCGTGTCCCACAGGGGCATTGAAAGATCTTACTTTAAAGGAGAAGCAATCCTGTAAAATAGCGTTGGCAGTGCATCTTCCGCAAAATTGTATTGCTTTTCAGGATGAGGAACAGTGCGGACTTTGTGCCGATGCCTGTCCGGTAAAGGCGATCACATTGCGGAATAATGGAACGCCCAGACCGGTGAAAAAAGATTTGTGCATCGGTTGCGGTGCGTGTCTGAAAGCGTGTCCGGCAAGTCCTGCGGCAATAAAAATAGAACCCATTGCCAGACAACTTCTTATAAAAAAGATCACCCTGACGAAAGAAAAGTAATTTACCACATAACCAAAAAGGAATTGTATCATGAAAAAATATTTTGTTCTTTCCGTATTCGTATGCCTTTCTCTGATCCTTTCCGGATGCTGCACCGGGAGAAAAGTTGGGGAATATGATAAGGCGGAAATGTTGATCAGAGAGGGAAAAGCAGAGTGTATCCTGTTACGGGACGGCAAAATCCTTCACATTGAAAAGGGCCGCGGGGTAAGCCCGCTCCTTACCATGTCCAAAAAATACCCCGAAGTGATGTTTGGCGGCGAAATCGTGGATAAGGTCATCGGACGGGCGGCGGCAGCCATTGCCATCAATGGAAAAGTAAAACATGTGCATGGTCTGGTAGTCAGTGAAGATGCAGTGGAATTTCTCAAAGCGCATGATATTTCCTGTTCCTGGACAGTGAAAGTACCAAAAATCCTCAACCGTACCCGTACGGGATTATGTCCTCTGGAAAAAAGTGTGGAAGGCATTTCCGATCCGGTAAAGGCACAGAAAGCATTGGAAGAAAAAATCCGGCAGTTGATGAAAAGAAAATAAGCAACATTTTTTCACGCCCGAAAATAAAGGAGAAAAGTATGGACAGACGCAATTTTCTGAAAACTCTGGCGGGAGTGGCAGCATTGGCTCCCTTTGCACACCTTTCGGCAAAAAGTGGTATGGATAAAGTGCCGGCAGAAATCAAAAAAACAGGGAAAGTAGACAGAAGAAAATATAAGGATACGGCTGTATCGCTTCCGCTTCTCGGCTTCGGCATGATGCGGCTCCCCCGCCTTGCCAACGGGAAAATAGATGAAAAAAAGGCTGCCGATATGGTGGATGCGGCAATGAAAAGCGGGCTGAATCATTTTGATACCGCCCACATGTACCATAAGGGGGAAAGTGAAAAATTTATTGGAAAAGTATTGAGTAAATACCCCAGGAAAAGTTATACTCTTGCCAGTAAAATGCCCTGGTACGCAAAAGATGCCGCAGGCGTGGAAAAGATCTTTTTTGAACAGTTGAAAAGATGCAATACTTCCTACTTTGATTTTTATATGATCCACTCTCTCGGCAGAAAAAACTGGGCAACAGCGGAAAGATTGAAAACATACGATTTCCTTCTGAAAATGAAAAAAGAGGGCAAAATCCGTTTTCTGGGATTTTCTTTCCATGATAAACCGGAAGTATTGGAAGAGATCGTCAAAGCAAAGAAATGGGATTTTGCTCTGATCCAGATCAATGCTCTGGATTGGAAAAATTATAAATCAAAAGAACAGTATGAGATCCTGACAAAAAACAATATTCCTGTTATGGTCATGGAGCCGTTGCGGGGCGGTTCACTGACGAAATTGAATAAACATGCCACAGAAATATTGAAGAATAAAAATAAAGATGCGTCCGTCGCCTCCTGGATGTTCCGTTTTACGGGAACTCTCCCCAATGTGTTATGCGTCCTTTCCGGCATGAGCAAAATGGAGCATCTGGAAGAAAATATCAAAACTTTCACCTCTTTCAAACCTCTTACAGAGACAGAAAAAACCACATTGTCTCTTGCCATAGCCGCTTATCAGAAACGCCTTGCCGTCCCCTGTACTGCCTGCCGGTATTGCCTGCCCTGCCCTGCGGGGGTGAATATTCCGGCTGTATTCACTCTTTATAATGAATATAAACTGGACGGAAACCGGAAAGCATTTCTGAAAAAGATCAAAAATCTCCCCGCAGAAACCGGTCCGGAAGAGTGTGTGAACTGCGGCAAATGTATGAAACACTGCCCCCAGCATATCCAAATTGCGGCAGAACTTAAAAAGATCAAAGAAGATATTGCCAAAGGATAAGTTTTTACCTGTGGAAAGTCTTTTACCTATTCCCGGATAATGACTCTGTTTCCGGGAAAGGTTCTGTTTTTCTCTTCCTGCAGCTTCTTCGGCAGAAAAAGTTCCGGAAAGAAAAAACGCAATACAAGCAACAGAATACATATCACTGAAAGCGATGTTGTAAAGTACAATTCCTGTGAGAATTTTATTTTTTCATTCCGGGAAATATTGTTGTGGCTTTTCCCGTTTTTTGCCGGTACTTCATAGTTGCAGAGGTACAATGCCGCAGCAATAAAAATCCCCAGGATCAAAGGTACTGACCAGGATAATGCGGAAGCGCCCCCCCCATCCGGTGAAGCAGATGCCAAATGAATAACACTTCTGAATAACATATTTTTCTTTCCTGTAACCGTGTCCATAAAAAAAGGACACACTCCCATCATTCATCCCACCGGCGGTACTGGCATACCATTGTGCAACGACGAACCATGGGAACATGTCCTTTTGGACACATTCCATGATACAGCCGTTACACATAAAACTGCCAGTTTTCCGATGGGGCCGTAAAACCATACATGCAGTATGGTCGTATGTAAAAAATTCTTTATAAAAGGTTCTTCTGGTTTTACTTTCTCCTTACGATTCAGAATCTTATAATATACATGTAAAGAATAAAAAATCAAGTAATCCCTTATGAACAAATCCCCTCTTCTTGAAAAAAAACTTTTTTATGCTATTGTAATAAATACATTACGGATAATCCCCATAATTTTACAGGAGCATTCATGATGAAAAATCAAATTTCCTATACTTTTCAAAACAATATCCCCATTATAGCAGAAACGGATGTTCTTGTTGTCGGCGGAGGTCCGGGCGGCTTCGGTGCTGGCGTCATGGCGGCTAAACAGGGCGTCAAAGTCGTTCTTGCAGAAAGATACGGCGCACCGGGAGGAATGGCAACTTTTGGCGAAGTAACGCCATTCATGCCCAATCATACAGAAAAACAGAGTATGGATAAACCGGTTTTTACAGCATGGAGAAAAAGAATGTGGGAGTATTTTTCCAGTCAGGAAAAAGAAGAACACCCGTTCAACAGCGAAGAACTTGCCCCGTATTTAAGCAAAGATATTGCCATTCTCGCAATGGAAGACCTTCTTCTGGAAGCGGGAGTAAAGATTTTTTATCACCATACCCTTTTTGATGTAAAGAAAGAAAACGGAAAAATCACAGAAGCCATATTCCATTCCAAATCAGGACTTTGCGCCATCAGAGCAAAAATCTTTATCGACGCCACAGGTGATGGGGATCTTGCCGCCCTTGCTGGATGCGAAGTGGAAACAGGAAATGATGAGGGATTATGCCAACCTATGACCACCTGTTTCAAAATAGATCATATCGACCCTGCCGGAAAGCCTTCCTGGGAAGGGATCAATGCTATTTATAAAAAGTGTAAAGAAGAGGGGAAAATAGATTGTCTGCGGCAGAGTATTCTTGGATTCAACACTCTTCATAACGACAGTCTCCATTTCAATACCACCCGTGTCGTGAAAAAAAATGCTACTGACGGAGTGGAACTTTCGGAAGCAGAGATCGAAGGGCGAAAAGAAGTTCGTAAATTTATTGCTTTTCTGCGGGAAAATGTTCCGGGATTTGAAAATGCCCGTCTCCAATCTCTTGCCCATCATATCGGAGTGAGAGAATCCAGAAGGATCAGGGGAATCGTTTACCAGACAAGTGAAGACTTTTTCAATCGCGCAAAATATGATGATGGCATTGCCAGGATCAATTACCCCATTGATATCCACAATCCCGCAGGCGGCGGAACTGTTATGAAATATATGGAAAGAAGCCAGTGGTATGAGATCCGTTATGGAACGCTTGTTCCCCTGAAATCGGAAAATCTCCTTATGGGATGCAGAGCGATCTCTCTGGATCATGCTCTTCACAGCAGCGCAAGGATCATGCCGGCAGTATGTTCTTTCGGTCAGGCGGCGGGCATGGCTGCGGCTATGTGTGTGAAAGAAAATGTCGTTCCTGCGTCTCTGGATGGGAAAAAAGTGCGGGAAGCATTGAAAAATGAAGGGGCATTTCTGTAAAGAAACAAAATGGGATTCTCCATGGTGGATATAGAAAAAAATACTGCCATTGCAATATGTGTTTACAATAATTTTTCCACGATCAGGCTTGTAGCGGAAAAATGTCTTGCACTTACTTCCTGTGATGTAGTTATTGTAGATGACGGAAGTACCGATGGAAATGTAAAAGAACTACTCAAAGATCTCCCCCGTACAAGAATCCTTGTTCATAAAAAAAATCTGGGGAAAGGGGCAGCTTTACAGACTGCCCTCCATTTTCTTTCCGCCCATCATCCGGAGAAAAAATGGATGCTTACCCTTGATGCGGATGGTCAGCATTTTCCGGAAGATATCCCCAATTTTCTTTCGGCTCTGAAAAAAACACAGGAAGAAAATATTCTTTTCATTGGAACAAGGGATTTTTCCTCCGGGAAAGGGGAAATCCCGGCAAAATCCATACTGGGCAAAACCCTTTCCGATTTCTGTATCAGACTGGAAACAAAGCAGAAAATCACAGATTCCCAGAGTGGTTTCCGGTGTTACCCGGTATATCCTCTGCGGAAAATCGCCTGTAAAAGTTCCCGTTATGCCTGGGAGACAGAAATTCTTGTACGGGCATTATGGCAGGGGATAAAAGTTATCCATATCCCTGTTCAGGTGGAGTATTTCACCAAAGAAACCAGAGTCACCCACTTTAAGGTATGGAAAGATAATTTACGCATAATTGCTCTGCACTTGGGGTTTCTGTGGCAGCTATTGCTTAACGGCAGGGAAAAATCCGGCAAGTAAAAGAGCATTTTTTTCTCATTTTCCTTGATATTGCATAAAAAAAGTTGTATAGTATTTCCATCCCTGTTTTCACTGAACAAAAACGGAGCAGACAATGACAAAACTGACAACAGTATTACTTTTTATTTCTGTAATTCTTTTTTATTCCACAGGTTGTTCCACTGGGATCCATGTAATAAATAATTCCCCGCAGGAACGGAAAAATTATGCGGTCATTGATTTTTCCTCCGGCGATCTCAATGGCAGCACCATCAATCTTCTGAATAACTATCAGTTGATGCAGTGCTATGAAAATGATCCGGAAAAATTGATTTTCAATCTGGAAAAACTTTACGCGATTTATAAAACAAGTGACATTGTTGCAGCTTTGGCGGATACAGCCTTGCAGATCGGATACAGAACAAGCAGGGAAGAGGATATTTCAAGCAGATATTTCCTTGCGGCGGCATTATATGCAAGTATGTATCTCAAAGAACTCGATGATAAGGAAAATCTATATAACGAACAGCGAATCAGTATGATCCGAATCTGCAACATGGCAACCACGGAACTTTTTCTTTATCTGAAAAAACGCTCTCTGGAACGCAAATGCGGCTTTGAACTTGTTTTACCCGGTACGGGGGGCAGAAAGATCTATTTTTCCCCTCCGGTTTTCGATCTTCCTCTGCCGGAAAAGGATATAGCAGATTTTACACCCTGCGCCCAGTACAGGACAGTAAATCTCACCCATGATACAAAAACATTCGGTATCGGAGTGCCGCTGGTGGCAACTTTACAGAAAAATTGCCGGGACAGTGTGGGGCTGCCGTTACCGGGCTTCCCTGTTGCTGTGACCTTACTGCCGGATTTCAAAGTAAAAAGCAAAGAAGATATCCTTTGTTCTTTACGGTATATTTATACAAGGATCAATGATACGGTAATGTTCGGCAACAGACTGTTTCCCCTTGCCTCCGATTTCTCCACCCCGTTGGCAAAGGCTGCCGCCATGCCGAAAAAACTGCATTTTCTGCGCCGGACTTTTCAGGTGCAGGAGGCCAAATCCATTACAGGATTATATCTTTTTGAACCTTACGATGAAAAACGCATCCCGGTAGTATTTGTCCATGGACTCATGTCGGATATAAGCACATGGGGACAGATGCTCAATACTTTGCTGCATGACAGTAAACTGCGGAAAAAATATCAGTTTCTGGGGTTTGCCTATTCCAGCGGAAATCCTGTTTTCACTTCAGCGGCGATATTAAGGAAAAACCTTGCGGCGTTGCGTCAGACCCTTGTGGAGAATAAACGCTCCACAGAACAATTTGACAAAATGGTACTTGTCGGTCATTCCATGGGGGGACTTCTTTCCCGTTTACAGATCACAAGTTGTTCCGTTGAGGAAATATCCGGTTTCTTCCAGATCCGGAACCAGGAATTGTTTCTCCGGAATCTTTCCAGTCAGGAAAGGGAAAAAATCCGGGAGAAGATCGTTTTTTCCCCTGCGCCTTTTATCAAACGGGTGATTTTTATAGCCGTACCTCATAAAGGCTCGGAAATTGCAAGAAGCTGGGTGGGGGCAATAGGAGCCTCTCTGATCAATCTTCCTGTGGATCTGGTCAAAGTCAATATAGATATTGTGAAAAAGGTGGCGAAACTGGATAAAAACGGTAATAAATACCTTGATGCGCTCCGCCATAATACGGGAATAGATAATCTCCGCCCGGATTCCCCGATCCTTCTTCTGATGAACAAATTGAAAATGGCAGATATTCCCTGTCATTCCATCATAGGAAATAATAAAAAATCCTTCACCCCCGGCGGTACTGATGGCGTTGTCCCGTATTGGAGCAGTCATCTGGACAATGCAAAAAGTGAACTTATCGTCCATTCCGGACACAGTGCCCACCGTTCCCCTCTTGCCATACAGGAAGTAAGGCAGATACTGCTTACCCACGCAGAAAAAAGTTTGAAGAAATGAAAATACCGGGGAAAGCATAGAAGCAGCCTCCCCCGGCATGACAGCTGACGGAAATGAGTTAAATTATTTTTTCCTGTAACCGCATTTCGGACATACGCCTTCTTTATTGAGGGCTATACCGCATAACGGACAGCGTTCCACTTTGGCTTCGGGCGTAAAGCAGCAGCTTGCGGCATTTACCCCGCTTGTAAAGGTAAGTTTCACAATATTGAGTTTATCTTTCAACAAACTGTGAACGATTTTGATCATTCCTTCCACCGTCATGGTTTCCTTTGTCACCACCAGACGACATTCCGGATGGGCTGTGGCAAGTTCCGTATGGAAAGCAGGCCCTTTCATGGTGTTGGTATGTGCGCCATGCCGGATCCCCTGTTTTTCATAAACATCCAGAATGACCGGCAGAATGGGATCATCTTCCCGCAGGATGAGTGCGTGATCGAAATTCTGCAGGATCTCCCATGCTGTTTTCTGTATTTCGTTGCATGGAAAGACCATATTGACCCCGCAGTTGATGGAATCTTCCACTTCGATTGTGAGATGTCCGGTATGTCCGTGGAGGTATTGCGCCTCCCCTTTGAAGTTGTAAAATCTGTGGGCGTACTGTAATTGGATGTGTGCAATACTTCTCATTTTTTCCTCCTTTGATTTTTTTGTGTGTGATGAAAATTTTTCTATTGTTTTCTGTGGATCAGAGTATTTCCTCCTCCTTTCCATGTTCAGCGTACTTTTTCCACAGAATATTTCAGCAACAACAGTTTTCCGGCGGAGGATCTCCGGAAGAAAAAACGGCAGGAGGATGTGCCGCAAATGGTTTTTCATCTTCAATTTACAGCCATATTGCAATTTTTCAAGAGGAAAAATATATTTTAAAACAAAAAAATGAAAAGAGGGATAAAAAGGATTTAGAATAAAAATACACTCCGCCATGGCTCCCACTTCCGGTATATATGATTTTTTTCTTCTTGGGAAATCACTTTTTAAAAGTTATTTTACTGAAATTTTCTTATGTCAATTGGAAAAAAGTGGTTCCGGGCAGTATAGTATATGGAGAAATAAAATTTGCATATCAAATATTTATGGATATGCCTGCCGCAGAAATCAGATAATAAAAAGGATCTGCAATGAATAAGATCAAAGTCGGAATCATCGGTCTCGGAAGAGCCGGTTGGGGAATGCATGTTTCTGAACTGAAAACTTTTTCAGACATGTTTGAAATTACTGCTGTTTGTGATGTGGATTTCAAACGGGCGGAAGCCATGAAAGACCGTATCAGTAAGGATGTCCGCTGTTACAGCAAACATAAAGAGCTTATCAATGATCCCACGGTGGAACTTGTTGCCATTGCATGCCGTTCTGTGGAACACACTTCCTACGCACTGGAAGCACTCCGTGCCGGGAAATATGTAGTTTTGGATAAACCTATTGCCCTTTCTTATGCGGATGCCTGCAAACTGCTTACTGCATCAAAAAAATATCCGGGCAGACTTTTCTGCCGTCAGAACCGCCGTTTTGAACCGGAATTCAACCATGTGCTGCAAATCATGGATTCGGGGGTGCTCGGCAATATTTATATGATCCGTCACAGTGTTTTTTCCTATCAACGCCGTAATGACTGGCAGACCCTGCGCCGTTTCGGAGGCGGCCAGTTGAATAACTGGGGCCCTCACCTCATCGACCATGCTGTTCAACTTATGGGCGATAAAATCACGAATGTGGATGGGATCTTGCGGAAAGTCACGGCAGTAGGAGATGCAGAAGACTATTTCAAAATTCTGCTTACAGGCCGTAACGGAAGAATCGTGGATGTGGAATTCAGCGGCGGAGCGGCACTCAAATCCAATATTTATGAAGTTCATGGGGATCGCGGCAGCTTGATCCTGCCCTCTGCACCCGGAGCGCAGTTCCAATTGAAATATCTTGATCCGGCATATCCTCTGGAAGAAATCAAAGCAGATCCCGGTACACCTGCAATTTCCATGAATAAGTGGGAGCCGTACCGGAATCCGGAAACACTTCATTGGATCGAAAAAACATTTCCTGTCGGTCCGGATAATGATGATAATATTTCAACCATCTACCGTCATGTATATAATGCGATCCGCAAAGGTATTCCTTACCGCGTAAAAACGGAGGAAGCAGTGGAAGTTGTCCGGGTTACAGAACTTGTGCGGCAACAAAACAAAAAATTCCGTCAGTCCAGACTTACCCGTATGGGAAAATAACAGGGAACTTTGCCATTTATTTTTTATCCCCCGGAAAACGGTAATTTCACAAGGCACGCAACAGGAAAGAAATCATGTCTTTTCTGTTTTTTGATGACTTATGAAATTACCGTAAGAACCGCTATTTTATTTTGCGGCAGCCAGAGCAAGAATCATCAGGGGGAAAAGTAAAATATTGACAGTATAATATCCGGCAGTTGTCCATCCGGAAATCTTGTCATCCATATATTTATACATTTCCTTATTATTGTGTTTCTTTGCCCAGGTACGGGCATCATCAGAAGCGGCATAAGTGGATAATGAGCCGAAATCATACCCTTCTTTTTCGATCAGATATTTAACGGCGTCAAAATTATTGAGTTCTGCCATATAAGCAACAGGAACTGTTGCTTTATTCCGTTTAACTTCTTTTGTTTTACTGTTGCTGCTGTAAGATTTCTGTTCTTCTTTCCATACTTCGATTTTATCTTCATGCATGGTCGGAGAGATCTTGACCTTTTCAGCATACACATAATCCTTGCCGGCAATAAGCAGGTGATAAGGATAGACTGCAAGATCATTTTTTCTGATGGCGGCAGACCCCGTTACTTTGCGTTTGTCGATAAGATATTTGTAAGTAACAGTATCGCCATCGGCAACCGCCTGTGTCAGAATACTTTCCAGTTTTTCAACGGGGAGAGCATCATACAGAGGCTTCATGGCAGCAAAGGGCAGTTTGGAGTTCTGTGCAAGGATTTGAGTAAATATGATCTCATTGGCTTGGTTCCCCTCACTGCTTGTGCAATAATTGGAATTTCTCAAATCATAGGAGGAAAAAGATGTTGTTTTCAAAGTGGAAAGGATTTCTGCAATATAGGCAGGATTTTTAAGGCGGCAATGGGTCTCAACGATCACAGGAACTGCCTTACAGAATAATTCCCCGTTTTTAAGTTTGCCTGCAAAAAGTTTTACATAAATTGTTTTGCCTGTTCCCAATCCGGAAAGAACAACACTTTCCCCGGGATTGATATTGGCAAAAATAATGGAAATTTGTTTTTCATCATTCAATTTCAATGCGGTGGAGACCATTACATTGAGAATATTGCATTTTTCCCCGCCGCTGCGACCGCCGAACATCCCGAAGATACCTCCGGAAGCCTTACTGGCGTAGCCATCATGGTTGTCATGGTGTTTCAGCATAGCGGCAACGGTCTGTTTGAGTGTTGCAGGAGATTTGCTTTTGAGGGCAGATCTGAAAGCGGCAAGCATTTTAGCGTGTTCAGCGCGCAATACTTTGATTCCAGCCTGTTCTTTCTGTTCTTTTGCTGCTTTGGCTTTTGCAGCATTTTCAGCTCTCTGACGGGCTGCAGCCTGTTCTCTTCTGATCGTTTCCGCAGAACGGTTATCAGCAATTTTTCTTGTAATGTTTGCATTGCAAACATTGTCATACCGGTTTACTTTTGTGCAGCGCATACTGCTGCCGGAACCGCCGCCGAAAGCAGCTACCAAATTATCCGAAAAGGCTTCTGCCTGTGTTCTTCCGCGGGAACATTTTGAACAGGTTATATGCTGTTTTTCACACATAAAAATAATGTTTCCATCATTGATACCGCAATTTCTGCATCTTGTTTTGGATGCACCGGCAAGAGTCATTGCAATACAAAGAAATACTGCAACACAAAAAATTCTTTTCATTTTCATTTTTCCTTTAAAATCTTTTACTGTTTTTTTCCGGAGATCGCTTTAAAAGTAGAAAGCGCATTCCCCTACACACAGTACAAGCCGGCAACGCCAATCGCCGAGATAACCCATGCGACAAGAGAATACGCCCATATGAGCGTACCTTGTCAGACAGCCGGATTATCAATATAAAGAAAATTTGGCGTTTTTGCTTGTACTGAAAATCTGTCCGAAGATACGAATAATCTTCTATGTTTTTATTGTATTTTTGTTGTCCTTACCTTATTTTACATCACCATCCTTTCTATTTTCCAATTTTTTTCTTCTATAATATACCTTTCTATAAATGTTTTATCAAATATAAAACACTTTTTATCTCACATATTGGGGTAACGGCAGAGAGATTTGCGGTAGGCAGGCATGGTTTTATTGCGCAACGCATCCAGCTGATTGAGTTTCCACCGGATATGATCGGCATCCCCTACATATTCCATACGCGGTTCCCAACCAAGACGGGAATCTTTTTCCGCCACAGGCAAAGCCCGCATGGCATTGGCATACTCATTTTCCACGATCTTTTCCAATTCATCCATAATGGCATGCCCTTTATCAAAATCCGCCTCCACTTCCAGACGCATATTGTTCACCCACCATCTCTTTGTATTATACATGGTACGGATGGCACAACCGAAGAAGATAGCTACTCCCAATTCCTTTTCTGCAAAATCCCGTTTATCCGCAGGCACTTTATCCAGAGCCTTTTCCATAATGGAAAGACCTTCTTCATAAACTTTCAAAGCCCCTTCCAGCAAACGGATATCTTCCTGCATCCTCAAACCGCAATGGGCGGAATTATACAATACTTCCGGCATATACAATTCATTGACGACCGCAGGAGAAAAGTGGGAGTGTTCCGGGAAAGGTATATGCAAAAAGCGTTCACAATGCGGATGCAGAACAGGACGGAACAATAAAGGATAGGCAGGGCCGTTACGCAGAGGGCCTGTCTGATCGTCGAAGCCGGGGATGTAAGAATCCACCGCATCACTCCATTTCTGCCATGCTTTCATCACATCCTCTGCCGCATCTTTCCCGTAATCCTTTACTGCAATACGCTGCAGGATCTCAATGGGGTCACTTTCCGGATCAAGGAAATAGTGTCTGGCACATTCAGAGATCATACAGGGATGCCAGCCGAAGTGGTGGGATTCCATAAGACCGCACAAGCCCTGATTTTTTCCGCTTTCCACCATGGCACGGAATCTTTTCACCCACTGCATGGGAGCGGGAATATAAGGCACGATCCCGCTGTCCCAGGTTCGTCCACCGGTATTTGTCATGGCATAAAGGGGAAGTTTCCGTTTGGAGGCTTCATCCGCTTCTGTGGCAAAATATTTTCCGGGGCCGGGGAAGGTGATGGTATAATCCGGCACATACGCCTGATGATTGGGGAATTTATCCGGCAGGACTTCATACATCTCGAATGTGGCAAGAAGCGAAACATCCTGCGGCATATTCTGAATAAGTTCCCTGCGGTATTTTTCAGGCTGTCTGCCCCAGTTGTAAGACCAGAAGACGATATCGGCATCGGGAGTATATTTCCGCACAGCATTCTTTACCCCGTTCAGCCATTTGGGATAATCCGTACAGGGCCACCATCCGCTGGCGGGTCTGTGATCGTCGGGAGAGCGTTCCCCTTTTTTTGCGGGACATGCAAGGGGGTCTTTTGTGGGGAAACAGGCAGATTCCCCGACAATGACCAATCCTTTCGCACCGGGGCAATCTTTGAATACACTGCCGAAATTCCGGTCAAAAAGTTGTTCTGCATTGGGAGCATCCGGATCGATCCAGGAATCCAGATAACTGTAAAAATATACTTTGATACCGTATTTTTCCGCACGGTAGACAAGTTCATTGAAATCCATATGCCCGAAAGTAGTTTTGGAAGGCCCTTTCACATAGACAAGGATAGCATCGTATCCGGCATGGACGATAGCGTTCAAATGGGAATCCGGATACTGGTCAAGTCCCCAGGCAGAGTGTACCATACGGGGGGAGAACATATCTTTTTTCGTTGTTTCCCCTTTTTTCACATAAGGAGCTTTACGGAAACGCATGGCATCTTCCAAATAAATAACTCCTCTGCGGGTATTGCCTTTTATGGTGATTTTATTTTCTTCTGCAATAATGGTAAATTCTTTTGCTTCTTTCACCTCTTCCAGAAGAAAATATTTCCCCTCCACCGGCAGAACAGATGCTGTAAGAAGGTGCATGGAAAAACTGCTTCTGAAAAAGTCTTCCAGATCGTTTGCCGCACTGCCCTGACCGAATCCGTCTTTTGTAACGATTTTCCAGGAATCGTCAACAGCGGTCTCGTCGGTATTTTTCACTGTCTGCGGATCAAATGAGATCACATCATGCACTTTGTCCAGAGCAGCACGGAATTCATAATTTTTTTCAATTTTCAGCATAAGAAAATTCCTTATATTTGTTTACGGAAAAAATTACTTTCTTCATGTTTGCGGATATATTCATCTTCCCAGTCAAAATTAAAATGCAGCCACGGAAAACCTTTTTCCAATGCTTCATGCAGCGCCGGGAAATACATATCGAATTTATCCTGAACAAAAACTCTTGTATCTTTGTATGTATGGATCCAGCTGACAAATCCATCCACATCCTGTTTTGTCAACTTTCCTGCGTGATATGTATCAAAAAGTTCTTTGAAACGGATAAGGTATTGCGTCCAGATGACAAGTTCTTTTCTCATGGTGTCGGCAGGGGATTTTTGAAGAAGTTCTTCTGCAAGGATATTCAATTCTTTCAAAGATGCCGTTTTTACTCTTTTGAGGAAAGAATAAGGATAAGGGATATGACACTCGCCCAGAGCAAGAAGTGTTTCTTTTACTTTCTGCCAGAAGTTTTTTGCCGCGGAAGCATCTTTCCCGTACAGCATTTCAAAAAGCATGGCAATGGATTCCTCTTTATTCTCCCCTCTGGCGGCTCTCCCCATAAGAAAGTAATTCTTTCCGTAAACCGTCCAATGGGGAATATGGAACTGGGTCAGGATGCCGTCTATACCGTGGGCATTATACCAGGAAATATCCCGGAACATCTCTTCAAAATGCACCATCGGCAATGAAAGGTAAAAGTTTACCCCCATGTAATACTCATAAATATTGATCTCGCCGCCGTTTTTGGCTTTCTGCCACTTTTTCAGATCATCGGCATAACAGGAATTGACGGGACAATCCTCATCCCCGATGGAATGATTGATACAATGCCAGTAGGGTGCCATGTGCACACTTGTCCCCTTATTGAGTTTGAATCCCTCTGCGGGGGCACTGTAATTCACGTAGGCGACAAAGGTAAGAGAAATATCCGGTCTTGCTTTATGCAGTTGAGCGGAAATATCAACAATCAGATCGTGGTAGATCTTATCTGCCTTATACACATGGTGGGAAAGGTTATAGTATTCCCCTTTTTTTTCCTTATCATAAAATTTACTGCATTGGGGACACTCGCACCAGCCGAAACCATCATTGGGGACAAGGGAGATGACCTTGACTTCCGGATGTGCATCACAATAAGCAAGCATATTTTTCACGATCTCCGCGCGTAATTCCTTATTGGTGGTGCAGAGTTGTTCACTCATAAGAAGATCAGAATCCTTTTCGGACGGAGTGATCCTTTTTCCATTTATCATAGCGAAAAAGTGGGGATGGGTCTTACCGTATTTCCTGCCGGGGATCCAGTAATCAAAATTGTGATGACCGCTTTCAATGACAATACCACGAACTCTTGCATATTCTTTCAATTCGCTGGAAAGATGATCGTAATATTTCATCCATACAAGCAGGTAGTTAAGTTTATTTTTCGCCATGTGGTCAAAGAGCATTTCTGTTTCATCATTGAAAGGAAATTCCTGGATGAAACCCCGTCTTTTCAGTTGTACGGGACGGGCGGGTACGAAGATACCGTCAGGAAGATCCTTTTTTACTCTTGTTGCATCGAATCTGTCCCTGCCGGGTTCAAAGAAAGAGTATCCGCCGGCTCTTTCCGCAAGATCATAAACACCGTAGAGAAGTTCAATACTGTTTGGTGCGGCAATGATAAATATGCCTTTTTCCACTCTGATCTCAAAGGAAACAAGCGTTTCTTCGATCTTCAAAACAGCATCAAGAGCATAATGTTTCAACTCTTTTTCCGCAAGGAGAAATGTTGCATCTTTCCTTATATCCATAAGTTCTCCCGTTTATTTCAAATGTAACTGTTGAGAAATTGTATTTCAAGAACAAGATCCTTTTTGTATTCCTGCATTTTCTTCTGCAATTCCAAATGGATCAGTTCTTTGCTGACCGTATATTTGTGGGGGATAAGCAAATGATAGGAAAGAGCATATACTTCCCCGTCCTTATCCTTTCCCAACCGGAAATCATAGAGTTTGAAAGTGGCATCATATTTTGCCACTTCATTTTCCATCCGGCTCCGCCAGAAGATGACTTCCGGATCACTTTTACTGTAAGGATCGCCATGCAGAAGCAAATGCACCGGCAGAGTTTTTTCCACAAGGATCTCTGCATTTTCCAGAATATCATGGGCGGAAAAACGGTCTCCATCGCAGGAAATTTCCGCATGAGCTGTCACATAATAGGAATTTTCCCCGTAATTATGGATTATGATATCATGCACCCCGTCGATCCCGGGGGACGAAAGGATGGTTTCTTTGATCTTTTCCACAAGATCCGGTTCAGGCAATTCCCCCAGCAGTTTATTTACCGTATCTTTGAGAATACTTCCCCCTGCCCACAGGATCATCAATGCAAGAATGATCCCGGCAACAGCATCCAGCGGGAATGTGGTATAACGGGAAGCAATCAGGGAGGCAATGACAAGAAGTGTTCCGATACAATCACTTAAACTGTCGTAAGCTGCCGCTCTGATCACATCCGATGAGAGTAATTTGGCTATTTTCCGGTAAAAGAAAAAGAGCCAGCATTTCACAAGCACAGTGGAAGCAAAAATAATGATCGTAACGATTCCGCCTTTGATACTTTTCTGCTCCTGAAAGAGGGAAGCAATGGAATCTTTGAGAAATGTTATCCCCAGAACCATAACCAGAACCGCTACAACAAGTCCCGCCACATATTCCGTCCTTCCGTGTCCGAACGGGTGTTCGGCATCCGGAGGAGCACCGGAAATACGGAATCCGATGGCAGTAATGATCCCCGTACCTGCGTCAGAAAGATTATTGACCGCATCCGCAGCAATAGCGATACTTCCGGCATACACCGCAAGGGCGATCTTTACCACAGCAAGCACGGCATTGCATACGATCCCCACGATCCCGCTTACGATCCCGCAGCGGACACGTTTTTCCGGAGTCAGGACTTTATCCGCTCCGGGCACAAAAACTTTTAAAAGCAAATTTGTAAGCATAAAAAAAATCCCTTAATTAAATTAAGGGATAAATTTAGCATAAAAAAAAGTTTATGCAACTTAAAATATTTTTCTTGACTGAAAAATTATTCTTTTTTTTCAGATTTCCAGATTTCCCAGGGGAAAATGCTGCTGACTTCCGTACACATCGGAATCAAGAAGAGAGCCGGAAGAACACTTCCGGGGCAATACAACTTTGATGGTCAAAATCTGTTCAAAAGTCTTTATGCAAATTTTTTCAGAGTCAGTCCGGTATAATTTTCCAATATTTTCCACAGTAAAAGCGGGACTTTTCAAGACCTGTTCATAGGTTTGCAAGTCTTTGAACATCAAATCCACTGTCACCTGGAACGGTCCGGCATTTTTGCTTCTGCACACAAAAGCAATATCGTATAATCTCATATTATGACCTCCTTTACTTCAAATTCCAGAGGAAGATCCGTCAGGTGATACAACGCAAATTCATATACCGCACCACCGGAAAAATCCGAGGGGGAAAAGGGAAATGCCAGATTTCCAGCCGTTGCTTTTCTATCCGGGAACCCCTGATGCAATGCCTTGGAACGGGCAAGCCCCACAAGTGCATCCGCTTTCTCCTGCGTGGAAGCCACTGCCTCAATGACAAGACCGACTTCTCTGGGAAGAACAGGATTTTCCTTTTCATTATCTCCGGTAACTGCATCCAGCCCGTAACGGAGGAAACGCAGAGAATATTCCCCTTCTTTCACAAAGTTGGCAGACTGCGCCACGGAAGCGCGTACCCCTTCTTCGATCTCTTTAAGGTGACGGATCCCGGAAGGATCACGCAAACCGGCAATGGTGATGGCACGGTATCCGGCAAGGAACGCCCCTTCCAGTTTGGTGGTCTCCTTTTCCGCCGGGACAAGATGACTTCCTTTCACCAATACTTTTCTTTCCCCGATCTGTTCAAAAGTACATCCGGAAAGATCGATTTTCCCTTCCGGTTCGTAGAAGCAGTTGGGGTCGGGCTGTTCATAAAGAGAGTGTGCCGCAACGGAATCCGGCGTACAGGTTCTTGCAGGATTGGGCGGTTCAACGGTAAAATGATCTTCATACATTTCCACCATAAGAGAATCATTCGCCCCCACCGGTCTGGCGCACAATGCTCCACATTCCGCAATCTTTGCCGCATGGAGCGCAAGGCCCGGATCAAAACCTTTCCAGATGGGATAGGAGGCAAAGACTGCTGTATCACAGCATCTGCCGGCAAGGATGATGTCAAATTTCTTTTCCAATGCTTCAATGATAGGCGCAGTCCCGAACTGGGCAACAGCGTTGGTAAGAGAGTCCGCCATTGCCGGATCAAAATCAGGAGAGCCTCCGCAGGAAAAGAGGTGGCCATTGGCGGCTTTCTTTACAAATCCCTCCGGAAGATCCGAATAGATAACTGCAATACGGAAAGAAAGATCCTGTTCCTTTGCGATCTCTTTAATGATTTCCAGAGTTCCGTTCACATGGGGGGCAGCCCCTGCCCCGCCGGAAGAACCGATGATAAGGGGGATATTTCTTTTTCTGATTACCGGAAGAATAAGGGAAAGATCCCTTTTCACCTGCAAATTCTTTACAAAATTTTTTCCGCTGCCCAGATAATAGGGCCCCGGATCGGTACTGCCCGCATCCACGCCCACAAAATCCAGCTCTTCTTTCAGCGCATTTTCCAGACTTTCCAGAGCATATCCATACCCCAGAAGTCCGCAAAGGGAAAGATAGCGGAGCATCTTTTTCTCACTGCTCATTTTGCATTGACCTCCGTATAATCATACCCGGCAGGGATCCCCAGATCTTTTTCGATTTCCGGCATTTTGCTTTCCGCTTCTTTTGCCAGATCTTCAAAGTAATTATTTCCTTCCGAATCCATTGCCACAAAGAAAGGTCCGAAGTGATCCACTTCATAGATCCAGGTACATTCCGTCTTTCCCAGTTCGTCAAGGAAATATACATCATGCACCTTTTTCACCTGATCTTTCAGGGCATTACCGCTTAAACCGATCTTGGAAAGGTAAATGCCGCCGACTTCTTTCAAAGCCTGTGCAGTAGCGGGGCCCATGGTGGTTTTGCCGATAAGGGTACGCAATTTGAACTTCCGCACCACATCCGCCCCGTAACGCTCAAAACGGATACTGCTGGTCGGTTCGCAGCTTACCACTTTCCACTCTCCATCCTCCTCCTGACGCATCACAGGCCCCACATGGAAGAAACAGTTGATCTTTTCATAGTCGATGGGAGGATATATATTGTCCTCAATGGCACGGATGTGCAAACGGCTCCGTCCTGTAAAAAGCAGTCCGCTTACCGTTATCATTTCTCCAAGTTTCAGACTTTTCACATCTTCTTCCGTCATCGGAAGTTTAATATCTCTTATTTCCGCCATTTTTTACTCCATTTCCCCTGTATAATCAATATTGCCGTTTCCGTCGATCTTTGCGATCCATCTTCTGCCAACCATACACTGGGCATTCACCGCAACCGGCAATGCCGCAGTATGGGTAACAGCCACATCCACATTCACGGCAAGAACCGCATTGATCCCCCGGGAACCCATAGGTCCGATACCAAGTTTCCGGCTTGCTTCATAAAGTTCCTTTTCCAGTCTTGCCGCTTCCGGATCAGTGTGTTTTTTGCCGATGGGACGCAAAAGAGCCGCTTTCTTTGCCATACTCATACACAAATCCGCCGTTCCGCCGATCCCTACGCCAATAATGGCAGGAGGACATACTTTTCCGGCATAACAGGCATCTTTGATGCACTCAATAACAAATTTCTTGATCCCGGCTTCCCCGTCAGCAGGGAACATCATACGGTAGAAAGTTCCGAAGATCTCACTTCCGCCGCCTTTGGGAGCGGCAAGGATCTCAAGGGAATCATCATCCCGGTCAAAAACAACTTCGATTTTGGGCATCCCGGGGCCTACATTGTTCCCGGGATTTTTTCTGGTGAGAGGGTGTACCATTGTAGGACGCAGGAAACATTCGGCAGTAGCTCTTGCGGTGGCTTCTTCCGCACACTCTTTCAGGATCCCGAAACCGCCTTCCAGTTGTGTTTTTGCCCCGGCATGGATAAAATACATGGGGAATCCGGTATCGGCACAGACAAGGCCATTGCCTTTTTCCGACATATCGGCATTCTGTAAACTTACTTCCAGATGTTTTACCGCCATGGGATCGGTTTCTTCTTTCAACGCATTCTGCAATGCTCTCCGGATATCCGGGGGCATTTTTGTTGCTCCAAGCCGGATGGCATTATACATTGCCTCAACGATCGTTTCACGCCTGATCATACTTGAATTCCTCCTTTGAACTCATTTTTTCTTTATATTCGAGATAGGTTTCTTTATTCATTACCGGTGTTTCCGCAGCTATTTCCCTGCCTTTTTCCGCCCCCTCCCCAAGGAGTACAACTACATCCATGGCAAGAAGTTTTGCTCCCTCCACATAGGCAAGAACCGGATCTTCCACAATAAAATCCGCTCCGTGGGGAGAACCGGCAAAACCGCCGCTGTAAGCATGCAGTGCTGGCAAAAGCATACTTACATCCCCCATATCCGTGGATGACCCTCTGTGACCGAAATTCCCCAGCACTTTGCCGGAAAGTTCCATAAGGTTATCCCCGTGCAGCTTATTGAGGTTCTCACTGCTCTTATAAGGCATATACCCACTGAGATTATGGATGGTGACATTGCCGCAAAATGCCATTGCCGCAGCTTTCACGCACCGGTCAACTACTTTACAGGCATTTGCCACAGCTTCCGGTGTTTTTGCCCGGATCTGCAATTCCAGAACCGCTTTGGCAGGCACAACATTTACCGCATTTCCGCCATCGGAAATAATACCGTGGATACGCACGGAATCTTTATCATCAAAGGTATCCCGCTGGGCGTCGATCATATTCAAAGCCTGTCTTGCCATTGCAGCAGCATTTTTTCCTGCCCAGGGACGTAATCCTCCGTGAGCGGCTTTCCCCTCAAAAATGATCTCTTTCATGCAGAAGCCGTTATAACTTTCCGGCGTGAATGTATCGTGACCGGCATGGATGAGAAGCACCATATCGATATCATCCAGAACCCCCAGACGGATAAATTCCGGTTTACCGCCGCAATAACGGATCTTTTCTTCCGCCATCAACTTTCTGCAATAATCCAATGCCTGAAATTCCTCCGCAGGAACAGCAATAAAAGAGAGAGAACCGCTCAACTCTTTTACAACAGGGACAAGGGCATCCGCCGCCGCAAGCATCTGGGTAAGCTGGGCATGATGTCCGCAGGCGTGTGCCGCCCCGGTAGTTTTATCGGCAAAGGGGTGACTCGGCACAGGTAAAGCATCCAGTTCCCCCATCAAAGCGATGTGAGGCCCTTCTCCGTTCCCGCAGGCGATATCTGCTCTTATACCGGTAACAGCAAGCCCGGTACGGCAGACGAGTCCCAGTTTTTCCAGTTCTTCTTTGACTTTGGCAGCAGTTTTAACTTCACAATATCCCAATTCCGGCATATGGAGAAGTGTATTTCCCAGAGCAATGATCTCCTCTTTTCTGCTTTCGATACGGTCAATGACAATTTTTTTCAATTCCGCAATGCTTTTCATGCAAAAACCGCCTCTTCCTGTTTATATTTATTCAATACTTCCTCATTGGCGACCACATCCAGTCCGGGATTCTCCCGCAAAGTATAAGTACCATATTGTTCTGTCAGAAGAACGGGAGTACCCAGATTTTCCACATAGAACTTTTCCGCAGGGGAAATATCCGAGGGATAATTCACAAAAGGAAGTGTGGCAAGGTTTGCCACCACATTTGTCCCCAGGGAGGATTCCCCCATACCGCCCAGCCAGCAGCCGATATTCTTTTCCCCGCAGAGATTATGGATATCCAGTGTTGGGGTGATCCCGCCCACCCTGCCGTATTTGATATTGATATATTTACATGCGCCGATCTCGATAGCCTGTCTGGCATCCTGTAAAGAACAGATACTTTCATCCAGACAGATGGGAGTACCGATCATCTTCTGCAATTTTGCATGGTCAAGGATGTCATCATGCATCAAAGGCTGTTCGATCATGGCAAGATTGTATTTATCCAGTTTTTTCAGCATATCGATATCATTAAGAGTATAGGCACTGTTGCAGTCGATATGAAAAACCGTATCCGGATAGACACTGCGGACTGCTTCCAGCATATCGCACTCCCAGGAAGGACAGAATTTGAGTTTGATGCGGGGATACCCCAATTTCAGCATCTTATCGATCCCGGCAATAAGATCATCAAAGGTTTTCAATACCCCGAAACAGTACCCGACTTCCGCCTTTTCTTTTGTTCCGCCGATGGCTTTTTTAAAGGAAATCCCCTGTTTTCTGCTCAAAAGATCCCAGAAGGCTACGTCAAAAGCGGCTTTGGCAAATTCATTGCCCCGGATGGGAGCCATGATTTTCTGCAACTCCTGCGGAGTAGAGATCTCCTTATGCAGAATGGATGGCACAATAAAATCTTTCCCCAGAAGGAAACAGCCCTTATCCCAATAGGGAGAAAAAGCCGGACACCCCCAGGGACAGGATTCCCCCCAGCCCACCAATCCGCCGGATTCCATTTTCACCACAATGGAATTAAAAGCATTCTGTGTTCCGAAAGCGGTGGTGTAGGGATTCTTGATGGGATTGCAAACCCGGTACATGGTAATACGGTCGATTCTCATTTTTCTCTCCTTATTTTTACGGTTTTAAAAGATTATGAAAGAAATATATTTTTTTATTTGATTTTTTCAATAGTTTGATCTATATTTATTGATACTCTTTTTATATCAATACAGGAAATAAAAAAACAATGGAACTTACACATTTACGGTATTTTCTTACAGTGGCGGAGCTTCTTCATTTCCGGAAAGCAGCGGAAAAACTCAATATGACCCAGGCTCCGTTAAGTTTTGCAATAAAAAAACTGGAAGAGGAACTGGAAACAAAACTTTTTGAACGGACCAGCAGATCGGTCAAACTTACCAAAGAAGGGGAATTTTTTCAAAATGAGGCAAAATGTATCCTTGCCCGTGCGGATGAAGCCGTTTTAAGATTGAAAAAAATGCGTACAGAAGCTCTTTCCCATATTTCCATAGGGTATAATGAACCCTCTTTAAATTCTTTTCTTCCCGATTTTCTTGCAAAGTGCAGGAAAGGTACGAAACTGTTTTTCCCCGGAATGCAGGAACTGGAAACAAGTCAGCAGCTTTCCCTTTTGCGTTCCGGAAAACTGGATATAGGATTTATGCGGCCCTACGGCTTTGATCTGACAGGATTGAAGAGCCGGCTTGTTTTCCGTGAAAAATATGTTCTTGTGATGCCCTCCACCCATAAACTTGCAGGAAAGGAAAAAATATCAAAGGAAGATCTTTCCCTTGAAAATATTATTTTATTTGCAAAAGAAGTCAATCCAGTTCTTTATGACCGACTGACCGCATTTCTTGCAACAGATTCTTTACCTCCGCCCGTATTCCGTCAGGATGCAAGGAACAAAAGCAGTATGCTTGCCCTTGTGGAGGCTGGTTTCGGTTCGGCACTTCTCCCCGCATCCACCTTGAAAGAAGATCACCACTCTTTCCTTGTGAAAAAAGATCTTGCCTTTCCTCTGCCGCCGGTGGATATTTTTGCGGTCTGGGATGAAAAAAATCCCTCCATGCTTCTGCCCAAATTATTGAAACTGCTTCCGGAGGTGTAAAAAAGGAGGCAGAAATTCTGAAAGGAAAATCCCGATCTGCTTCCGTCAATATTTTCTGACCCGGAGTGCAAGGGCATCCACAAAAGCGGAAATCTCTTTTTCTGTATTGTTATGCCAGAAAGAAATACGCAGAGCGTTATACAATTCCTCTTTCTTTATTTTCATACATTGAAGAGTTCTGGATGGTTCGCCGCTTTCCGATTCACAGGCACTTCCCGGAGCAGTGGAAATCCCGTCAAGAGCCAACATCCTTGTAAGGATCGCCCCCTGAAACGGCGTGGTAAGAAAATGTAAAATATAGTTACTGGCATTTGCAGCAGGTATGGTTTCTCTGAATGAAATATTTTTTTTCTTCAAACCATCCAGAAGCAGTTGTTTCAACTTTGCCATTTTTAAGAGTCTGTTCTCCATTTCCGGCATCATTTCAGAAAGCACTTCACTTAAAAGAAGAATGACGGCAGGCACACATCTTCCCGGAAGATGGGATTTACTGCGTAAAAACTGCAACTTTTTATGATGTTCTTTCCTATATAAAAGGCAGCTGCCGCCGGGACACCCGATTTTCTGACCGGAAACAAAGGCAAAATCCAATCTTGCGTCGTTCCATAAAAGGGGATATTTTCCGGCAGACTGGACGGTATCGGCAAGAAACAGTGTGGAGGGGGAATATTCATCCAGCACATCCCGGATGGCGGCAAGATCCTGCATACAGCCGGTCTCACTCTGGATATGATGGAAAGCGGCAAGACTTACCTTTTCTTTCTTCAATATATCTTTCAGAAAATCCATATCCAGTTTGCCATCCTCCTGAATGGGACAATAAAGCAAAGGAAAATGATATAATGCGGAAGTTCTTTTCAATGCGGCAAGAAGTGCCGGGTGTTCCGCTTCAGTGGTAACGACCGCCCCGTGGAGAAAGGAGCCAATGCCATGCACACAGGCGGAAAGGACACTGCTTCCGGTATTTCCGGATAAGATCCCCCCCCCGTGGGAAATATCATTATTGGTAAGAAGCTGAAAGATCTTTTCCTCTGCCGTTTTCACTGCGGCAGCAGATTTTCTCCCGTGAAAAGAGAGGGATTCCTGATTGGCAAAATATTCAGAAGCAAGGGAACAAAAGCGCTCCAGAACCCATTTTTCACATGGGACGGAAGAAGCATTGTCCAGATAAATATTTTCCATAACTGTTTCATCATTTACTGTTACGGATCTCTTCTTTCGCCCGTTCACAGCGGTCTTTGAGAGAGGCTATATCCGTTACAAGGCACTCTTCCAGTTCTTTGATTTTTTCAGGATCATTTTCTTTGGCAAGTCTCTGTTCGTGAGCGAGTTTCACTTCGGCTATTTTCGCATTATATTTTTTTGTTACTTCGGCAATAGCGTTTTTCTTTTCATCGGACAATTTTTCTATTTTTCCGCCGAGTCTTTCCATGGCAAGTTCAAATGCGCTTTTCATATTTCTTTTCCTTTTGTATGTTTTTCTGTATTTTTATTGACTTTATTTTCCGTTTCTTTTTTGCTATTCCCCTGCGGAACACCGGAAGAAACTTTATGAGTGAAAGGGACTGGGGGGAGGAAGAATGATTCCGGATATACCTTATTGAGGATGATTTCTTCCAACTGGGAGACCTGGGTCACTCCGCCGGATTCCACAATAGTTTTTGCAGGCAGGATGATACCGTCAATGGTGGTATATTCCTCTACTTTGGAGGTATAAAGTACGGACGCACCGGACTCACTTATATATTTGACGGTCTCCATTTTTTCCTGCAGAAAAGTTTTACCGTTGTAGTAGAAAATATAGGGACTTGTTCTTGTATCATCGCTGCGGCAGATCATACGGTAATACCGGACACCGTTTTCGGTGAATGTATCCACAGAGATCCGGCGGAATATATCTGTATAATCCATATAGGGAGTCCCCATGCGCACCGTATTGGTAAAAAGTGCGTATTCCAGGGAATCACTTTTGAGTTCGATACTGTGATTTGTCCGGCAATTCACGCTCCAGATGCGGCCGTCATTGTAGATGAGTTCTTTTTCCCGGCTCCCGTTTTTACTTGTAGCAAGTTTGAAACATTTGGGGTGCTGATACCAGATCTCCGAGCCGAAATAGTCTTTGGTCTCTTTTCCGGTAAGGGTCACTTTCAACCGCATATAGTAGGAATCAGCCTTCCGCCATTTTCTATCTGCATCTGTTTTATTATTCTGTTTGCGTATAAGTTCCCTTACGGAAAGATCGGAAGTATCTCTGGGTTCCAGATCCAGAACAGGAAAACACCCTGTAAGGGCAAAAAAGAATACAGAAGAACAAACAGTAAAACAACTCTTCAAGATCAAATTTATTTTCTTCATTTACAATAAACTCCTCACGGATAATATGAATACTTACGTCTTTATCAATATAGCATAAAAGCAGAAAAAGTCCAACGGTAAAGAGAAACTATATTGACTTAAAGCCATTCCTGGTGTATTTTATAAGCTGTAAATTACAAAAAAACAACAAAAAGAGAGTTTGCCATGAATGTTTATAAGATCGTAAAAAAGACATTTCTGCCAGCCGGATTGGTTCTTGCAGTTCTTCTTGCCTGCATCGTTCCGGAATTCGGTATCAAAATGAAAAGTACCATTGATCAGAATATATTTATCGTTATTGTTTTTGTTGTCTGCGGCATACAGACAAGTCTTTCCGATCTGCATATTACGAAAAAATCCCTTTTCTTTCTTGTCTGCGGCGGTATTCTGACATTATTTCTGTGTCCCCTTTTTGCCTGGGGGATCACTCTTCTGCTGGGACTTGCTTCCTTACAGGCGGCGGGTCTTATTGTTGCAGCAGCGGCTCCCCCCACTCTTTCCAGCGGGATCGTTATGACGGAAACAGCCGGCGGAAATCATGTTACTGCCATTGCCATAACCATGCTTTACAATCTTGCGGCAGTATTCACCATTCCGGTCGTTCTTGCTTTCGCCATTGCCTCGGATGCGGGGATCAATACCAATCCCTGGAACATGCTGAAAAAACTTTTTCTCCTTGTTGTTCTCCCCTTTGCTGCTGGATTTGTATTCAAAACTCTCATCAGAATGAAAAAAAGTCCCTCCTGGCTTTCCTTTGTCTCCTCCTTTGCGGTCATTGCACTTATTCTTTTCTTTTTTTCCGCATCCAGTGATAAAATGAAAGCGATTTCCGCAATGGTGCTTCTGAAAGGATTTATTGCTTCCATCATCATCCATTTTGCCTGTATGGCATCTTTCTGGTACGGGGCAAAGGCTCTGAAACTGCCTGTGGAAGAGTGCAAAGCCTATCTTTTTACAGCAGCTTCCAAAACTCTGACCATAGCCTTGACCACTCTTGCCATTATCGGCGCAGGGGATGGGGATGCTGTTGCCCCCTGTATCATCTTCTACTTTTTCCAGATGATCTTTGATAGTTTCCTTGCGGCGAAAATGGGTCTTTCCGGTAAAGAAAATCCTGCGGAACAGACAGCAAAGGGATAAAAAAACATTATGCGGGCATATCTGGAAATCACCACTATCTGCAACCGCTCCTGTTCTTTCTGTGCCGGAACAGGCAGGAAAAAAGAGTTTCTCGCCCCGGAAAAATTTGAAGAACGATTGAAAAAAGTTCTACCGGTAACCCATAACATCTTTCTTCATCTCATGGGGGAGCCTTTACTGCATCCCGACTTTGAGAAAATCGGTGCTGTCTGTAAAAAATACAACGCAAAAGCCACTCTCGTCACCAATGGCACTCTTCTTGCCGGCAAAGAAGAACTTCTATTCAACAATCCTGCATTTTCCCAGATCAATTTTTCTCTTCATGCCTTGCAGAAGGACTCTCTGCCGGATAGAAAAATTCTGGAAATGATCCTTTCATTCTGCGAAAAAGCGGAAAAAATACGGCCGGATCTGTATATAAATCTGCGGCTGTGGAATCAACAGAAAAGGGAGGAAGAAAAAACCAACTCTCTCAATACCTTTCTTCTTGAAGCCATCGGAAAAAGATTCCCCCTGCCCCCGCAGGAGAAATTACAGTTTTCACCGGGCAGAAAAAGCAAACATCTTTCCGGCAGGATCTATCTCAATATGGATACGGTTTTCCAATGGCCGGAAACGGAAAAAGATATCTTGCAGGAAAAAGGTTATTGTCACGGGATGCGGGATCAGTTCGGCATCCTTACAGATGGCAGACTTGTCCCATGCTGTCTGGATACGGAGGGGAAAGCCTCTCTGGGGAATATAGATATGGTGGAAGATATTCAGGAGATCCTCTCTTCTCCGGAAGCGGAAAGTATCCGTAAAGGCTTTGAAAAAGGCATCGCCGTAAAAGAGTTTTGCAAAAAATGCTCTTTCCGTACAAGATTCAAAAAGTAACAGATTGAATTTTTGCCTTTGCGGGGTATATTATACTCCATTAAAGAAAGGGGGATCATTATGGATATGGATGATATTTTTATCAGAGGGGCGGAGGAACACAATCTTAAAAATATTGATGTAAGGATCCCCCGGAACTCTCTTACCGTTATAACCGGATTAAGCGGTTCAGGTAAATCCACCCTGGCTTTTGATACTCTCTATGCGGAAGGTCAGAGAAGATATGTGGAAAGTCTTTCCGCCTACGCCCGACAGTTCCTTGACCGGATGCAGAAACCCAAAGTAAGACATATTGAAGGACTTTCCCCTGCCATTGCCATTGAGCAGAGAAGTGCCTCTTCCAACCCCCGTTCCATTGTGGCAACTGTTACAGAGATCTATGATTATCTGCGTCTCATGTATGCCCATGCCGGCTTGCCCCATTGTCCCTCCTGCGGCAGGGAATTATCCAGTCAATCCCCCCAGACGATTTGTGAAAAGATCCTGAAAATGCCGGAAGGTTTGCAATTGATGATCCTCTCTCCTTATGTGACAGGAAAAAAAGGCGAACATAAAGATATCCTCCACCAAATCGCCAAAGATGGTTTTGTACGGGCAAGGATCGACGGGGAGATCCTTATGCTTGGAGAAGATATGCCGGAACTGCCCAAAACAAAAAGGCATGATATTGAAGCAGTTGTGGATCGGCTTATTACCGGAAAAACCGACCGTTCCCGCCTGAATGACTCTGTGGAAACAGCATTGAAAACCGGCAATGGATTGATGATCCTTCTCATTCAGAATACAGATCCTGCCACACCGAACAAAAGGTGGAAGGAAGAACGCATAAGTGAACACCTTGCCTGTCCGGATTGCGGAATAAGCATCCCCAAACTGGAACCCAGAAACTTTTCTTTCAACAGTCCATTCGGAGCATGTCCCGAATGTAACGGGTTGGGAGCGTTGATGGTCATGGATGAACGCCTTGTTGTTCCGGATGATTCCTTATCCATCAAAAAAGGAGCCATTCCCGGCTGGCGGCGGGGGCCGCGTAATCTTATCATCTATTACAATCATATTCTTAAATCCATAGCCAATCATTACAATATGCCGGATATGCTTTCCACACCTTTCCGGGATCTTCCGGAAAAGATCAGAAATATCCTTCTTTACGGAAGCGGAGAGGAAGCGATCGACATGAGTTTCTATATGCGGGGCAAACTGCATAAATGGATCGCCCCCTTTGAGGGTATCCTTGCCAATATGCAGAGACGGCAGGCGGAAACGGAAAGTGACAGTGTCCGGGAACGGCTGAAAGAATATATGGTATTCCGTCCCTGTCCGAAGTGCAAGGGGAAACGGTTGAAAAAAGAGAGTCTTGCTGTAACAGTCGGAGGACTTTCCATATATGACTTCTGTTCCCTTTCTGTGGAAAAAGCCAAATCGTTCATGGAAAAACTGGATCTGGATGTGGAGAAAAATGCCATTATCCGGGAAGTGAAAAAAGAGATCATTTCCCGGCTGAAATTTCTGGAAGATGTAGGATTGGCATATTTAACATTGAACCGGGAAAGCGGTACTCTTTCCGGCGGGGAAGCCCAGAGAATACGCCTTGCAACCCAGCTGGGCAGCGGTCTGGTGGGGGTATTGTATATTCTGGATGAGCCGTCCATCGGTCTGCATCAGCGGGATAACGGAAAATTACTTGCCACGCTGCGGAAACTCCGGGATCTGGGCAATACCGTGGTCGTTGTGGAACACGATATGGAAACAATGTTTGCGGCGGACTATCTTCTGGATCTCGGCCCGAAAGCAGGGATCCACGGAGGAGAATTGGTTGCCGCCGGAACGCCAAAGGAGGTCATGACCTCCCGCCGTTCCCTTACCGCACAATTCATGTCCGGCGAAATGCAGATCAAAACGCCCCAGTTCCGCAGTACGGGAAATGGGAAAATGCTTGAAATTCTGGGAGCAGAGGAAAACAATCTGAAAAATATTGATGTAAAGATCCCTCTCGGCATGTTCTGCTGTGTTACCGGCGTATCCGGTTCAGGTAAAAGTTCTCTTGTCAACCGGATATTGCGGGGTGCGCTGGAACGGTATTTTGAGTTGGAAAGTGCCCCTCCCCCCTGTAAATATAAAGAGATAAAAGGGTTGGAACATATAGGCAAAGCTATTGTCATCGACCAGAGTCCCATTGGACGCACTCCCCGTTCCAATCCGGCTACTTATACAGAGTTATTCGGTACGATCCGGAATCTTTTTGCCAATCTTCCCGAATCCAAAATGCGCGGCTTCGGTCCGGGCAGATTCAGTTTCAACATGAAAGGGGGAAGATGTGAAGAGTGTGCCGGGGACGGGATCAAAAAAATTGAAATGCAGTTTCTCCCGGATGTATATATACCCTGTTCCGTCTGTCATGGGAAAAGATTCAATGATGAAACACTCCTTGTAAAATACAAAAAGAAAAACATCGCGGAAGTACTGGAAATGACAGTAGATGAAGCGGTGGACTTTTTTGAACCGGTCACCAATGTTTACCGGAAACTCAAAACATTGCAGGATGTGGGCCTGGGGTATATCACTCTGGGGCAATCCGCCACCACCCTTTCCGGCGGGGAAGCCCAGAGAGTGAAACTGGCAACAGAATTGGCAAAGATCCCCAGAGGACATACTCTCTATATTCTGGATGAACCCACCACCGGACTTCATTCCTACGACATCATGCAGCTTATTGATGTGCTTATGAAATTAAGAGACAAAGGCAATACGGTGCTTGTTATTGAACACAATCTGGATGTGATCAAAGTTGCCGACTACATTATTGATCTCGGTCCGGAGGGGGGAGATGCCGGCGGCAGACTTGTAGCAACAGGCACACCGGAGGAAGTGGCAAAAAATCCCTCGTCCTACACAGGCAGATACCTTGCCGATATTCTGAAAGATCCTGTACCTTACGCAAAAGGCAGATAAAAAGGAGGGAAAAGTTATTTTTCAGTCTCCTGTAAAAGGATTTTTGCTTTGGAATGAGGATTGATAAGCAATGCTTTTGCACAACTCTTTTTCATTTCCCCGGTTTTCCCTGCGATCTTCCGGGCAACGGCAAGATTTAAAAGATACTGTTCATTTTTTTCATCCATGGCACACGCCCGCATCAAAAAGATCTCTGCATCCACAGCCCCGCCGGAACGGATAAGCAATACGCCAAGATTATTCAATGCCTTTGCATATAACGGATCCAACTGCAATACAGAATAGTATCTTCTTTCCGCTTCCGCAAAATTTCCGGTATATTGAGCAAGCAGTCCGTAATTATACAGAAGCAGTACCGTATTGCTGCGGGAACGGGGAAGAAGAGAGGCTCTGTCAAAGACTTCTTTTGCCTTGTCCCACTTTTTTGTTTCCAGAAGAAGCGTTCCGTAATTCATGAGAAGTGCGAAATCTCCGGGTTCCTGCTGTAAAGCCTTTTCCAGAATTGCTGCTCCCCCGGCATAATCTTTCCGGGCGATCTTCGCTTTTGCCAGAAGATCATATTTCTGGGCATCAAATTTATGATAATACAAGGGGGTTTGTTGAAGCACTTCTTCACAATGCCGCACCTCCCCTTTTTTCAAATAGGCTTCCGCAAGCAGAAGGCGTGAATATTCTTTCAGATCGTTGCCCCGTGCTTTCATATCAAGAACCATTCCCCCGATCCCCATGGCAAGAAACAAAAGAAAGGCAAATGCCGCTTTCAGGTATTTCCCGAAAGTTCTGCGGGGGGCGGCAAAAAGCAGACTGGCTATTGCCGCAAGGACCGGCAATAATGCCATACGGTAACGCCCAGCACTTACAGTAAGGATCTGTGCAAGGAAAATACTTCCTCCCAGAAGGATAAAATACCGCATATCATGGAGAAATCTTCTCTGGAACGCTCTTGTCAAAAAGACCATTGCGGCACTTACAGAAAGGAAAAGGAAGAAAAAGTGAAAGAAATATTTATGGAAAAAACATTTTTTCAGTGCGGTGATATCCGACCATGTGGAAAGTTCCGAAGCAGAAAAGATATAAAGGATCTTCCGGATCGTCCGCAATATGGTTTTCACAGGATGGGATATACTTTCCTGCAATGCCTTTTTTACAAAGAGCGCATCCGTATTACACTCTCTGCTTTCCGCTTCTTTTGCATTGTCTGCATGGATCCTGTACCAATCCTTTCCCGGGGGGATATCACATGCGCCAGTTGCATTTTTATTATTTCCCAGATAGAAATTAAAGCCGCTGTTTCCCTGGATAAATACCGGACGGGAGGCAACTTTACTTACATGATATGACCAGAAAAATGTAAGAATAAGCACAGGAAAAATAAAGGCGAATGCAGTAAAAATCTTTCTGTTTCTGCTTACAAGTCCTCTGCCCAGGATGCCTCTTATGAGAAGATAGAAAAATACAAAAAGGGCAAAAAGCATACTGGATGGATGGGTCAATACAGCCAAAGCACAGAATGATCCGGCAATGGCAAAATACCCGAACCGTCCGGGAAGTTTCGTTTTATCCGCAAGAAGCATAAAATATACAGCAAAAGCAAGACATACACAAAGAAGATTTTCCGCAAAAAAATCACTCTGATATACGATCAACGGAGGATAAAGAGCCAGGATCCATGTGGAAATAAAGGGAATGAACCGCATCGTCCAGGGACGGTCGGTCGTCATGTTTTCCGGAGCAAAATAGATGATACGCAGAGAATAATAAACAGGATATACTGTCAGACACATCATGATCAAAGATTGCAGAAAGCGCATCTCTAAAATTTGATGGGAAGTAAAAGATGCCAGAAGCGCAAGAAAATACGCATACAACGGCGCATGGATCGGCAGGGATTCCGGTAAAAATTCCCCGGCAAGGATACGGCAGGCGTGGGAATAATATTCCGATACGTCCGGGCCGACGATCATTTCCCCTACCGGCAATAAAGAAAGTTCATATAAGTACCACCCGCGCAAACAGCATCCGCACAAAAGCGCAAAAAGAGGAATGAGGATGGGCGGCATCCCTTCAAATGAACTTGCCACACTTCTTAAAAAAGAATTTCTCATTATTGAATCCCTGTATCTTTTTTCCAATTTTTATCTTATCCGAACTCGCCCCCGGCAATACCGTAGCAGCCGGTATCCGGCAGTGGGAAATGTTCACCCCAGTCCATCAAATTCATGTTCACGCCCTCTGTAAAACCTTTTTCCAGCAGTATTTTCCGGAATTTTTCCTGATTATCATAGATCATCGTCTGCAATTTTTCCGCACCGGATTTCAGAGTACAGGAATAGAAAAAGAGTTTTTGCGCTGCCGAAGGATCGATGGAAGAACACATGATATTTCTTGCCGCAGGCCCGATCCTGCCCAAAGTAAAAGCATTCATTTTTCCATCAGGATCTCTGTGGCAGAATGCCAGTTCCGGATGGGTACGGAAAAGATATTCCATTATCTTTCTCCGGGGGAAACCGAAAATCTTTTCATCCAGGATATACATTTCTTCCAAATCTTTTTCTGTTACAGGAAAAATCCCTTCCGGCATTTCATCCATAACAGGAAAATCCTTACAGGAAGCAAAATATTTTCTCTGCCCCAGCAAAGGAACAAACCCCAATTTCGTATAAACATGCCCTCCGGAGGGTGTGGCATACAGCCGGTATGTACGGCAGGCGGCTTTTTCCATAAGCATTTTCACCATGTTTTTTGCTATCCCCCTGCCCCGGTAATCTTCATGGGTCACGACCATATTGATATGCCCAAGTTGCCGGTCTCCAAAGATGAAACAACCGGCACAACCGATGATTTTTTCCCCGGCAAGCGCGTAAACGGCAAGCGAATTATCCGAAGAAGTAACCATCCGGCAATCTTCCATTGTCTGATTCCATCCGGCATGTCCGGCAAGAAAAAGCATTCCCGCCGGTTCTTTTGTAAAAACATATTCTATTTTCTTATCCATCAAAACCTCACTTATTTTTATGTGTTTCCGGAACAAACAGTGCAGTAATAACGCCGACAACGGCAAAAGATGTTATCACAATAAAAATATCCCGGTAGGCTTGCGGGGGATAATGGAATACACTTCCCACACTTCCGGCTGCTTTCATTGCAAATTCACTTGTTTCATATTTTCCCAACACCAATCCGGCAGAAGTCCCGCCAATGGCAATACCTACAAAAGCAAAAAAGTTCAGCATTGCCACCGATAACCCCACATATTCCGGAGGATTCAATTCCTTTGAATATGTTCCGTACAGGGGGAAACACCCGGCGGGAAGTGCCAGAAGAACAAATACGAAGGGGGTAAAAATCCCCGGCAGCTGCAAACCGAATACAAGAATACCGGCGATCCCGCCGGATAAACACAATAAAGATGCGGTAATAAGAATACGGTGTCTTTTCTGTTTGAAAAAGGCGAGGATCATCCCCGCCCCCAGATTCAATGCAGCAATGATCCCGGAAAGAGTGGACATCCATAAAGAAGCGGAATAGTGGCTGAAATGTGCATAATCTTCCAGTGCTTTCAGCCCGATGGTGGATAAGATCATATAGTGAGAACCGAAAATGATCATACTGGAAACACTCAAACAGTTGGAAAAATGATTTTTCAGGATCAGGAACAGAGGGGAAAAGAGGGATTCCCCGCCCCGGATCTTTTTTAATGTACCGGGGGAAAGAAAATAAATAACGCACATGGCTGTTGCCACCACCGCACCGACCGCAAGGAATGCCTTGTTCCAACCGGTAAGTTTCACAAGGGAAACAAAAGGCAATCCGCCGCAAACCGGGCCGAGATACCCGATAAAAAGCGTGATACCCAATACGGATGAAAACTTTCCCGGAAAAATATCCGCAATAAGTTTAGCCAAAGCAATAAATACAGAACCAGCGCCGATCCCGGTTATTCCCCTTACCGCAATAAGAAGAAGAGGATCTTTCAAAAGGGGGAAAAGAATACTTCCGGCAGTAAAAAGAGAGCCTCCTATAAGAAGAATACGCACTCCGCCGAATTTGTGGCTCAACAACCCCAATACCAACTGACTCAACGCATAGCAATACATAAAGGCAGACCCCATGGCGGCAAGTTCATTGCCGGAGACGCCAAGCGTCCTCTGCATATCGGAAAATACAGCCCCCGGCACAAGCACCTTGTTCATGCTGGTAAAGAACATAAGAAGAGTGGCAAAACAGAGGATAAAGAATTTTTTCCTGCGGATGATATTTACATTAGTTATTTCCATAAACTTTTTCTCTTGCTTTCTGCATTATTTTTCCATTTTTTTTGTATCACACTTTTCCACGCCGAAAGTACTTTCCAGAATGGCTTTTTTATATACACCCAGAAACATATTTCCCAGATGCCCGCCGCAATCAAACCATGTGATTTTGCTTTTCAAAGTTTCATCAAGGAAAAGAATATCTTTCTTTTGCAGAAGAGGATCATCCAGATTATGCAACACTCTCACACGGGGATTTTTTTCAAGAGTGGAAGAAATGCTCTGCAAAGCTGCTCTCATGCCCAGTTTTTCCATAGTGAGATCTTTTTCCTTTTTCTGCAAAGAGGGCAGCAAAATCTTTTGCGCATATTCCATCCAGTTGTAAGAATCTATCTCCCTGTAAAGCGTACTTCTCTGCCACCAGCTGTACGGAGTTCGCAAGGGCCTTTCCCCGAATGGAAATTCACGCTGGGCGGCAAACAAAAGTTCCCGCAATCCCATACGCATATAGATCCCGGAGATCCACCCTGCCTGACGGGGGGATAACGGCAGATAAAGAGGATTATCCCATACTTTTTCTTTATGATTTTCTTTCCTGTTTTCTTTTTCTTCTGCTTTTTTCTTCACTTCTTTCTTCCCCGCATCTTTTATCCCTTCTTTTCGGCTTTGCGGACGCAAAACGCCAAGTACACCTTTTTTCCCGGAAGAAGCAAGATAGATCTTCATAGCAGCATCCCCCGCCATATCAAAAAATTCCTTTTTGGAAAGGTCTTTGGGAATATCGCAGAAGGAATCCATTTTCTGCAAAGCATAAATAAGATCCGCCGGAGGATTGATGGCAATGAAACGGTCTATTTTCATTGGATTATTCTCTTTTTCCTCCAATGCGGCAAGGTGCAGAGTATGCAATCCCCCCAGAGAATACCCCCCGACAATAAGACGGGAAGGCAATAATCCATGTTCTTTTTTCACTTGATGGATGATTTTTTTCAACGCCTTGCGTACATTTGCCGTATCTTTTTTCACATCACCGGGCAATCCATCACCCGCAGGCAGGAAAAATGCCGGATTCAAACTGTTGGCAAGTACAACAACTGAACAGCCTTTCTCAAAGTATATCTCTGCCAGAGCCCGCAACATACCTGCCTTGTAGTGCCCCCCTGCACCGGGGATAAGCAATACAAGAGGGGCATCTTTCTTTTCTTCCTGTAAAAAGATCTGATATTCCATCTGCCGGGCATCTTCCTTTTTATCGGTAAAAGAGATGGATGAAGTTTCCGCAAGGGGGATAAAATCCGTATTCCACAAGGAGGTTTTGATCCACCACCCGGAATTATTCTTTCTAACCTGAAAAAACGCTCCTTTAAGGGTATCGATCAAAGGATTCTGCGCACCATATTGAGAAGCACATTTTATCATATTGCCCTGAAAAGGAATTTGCGGGATCTCTGCTTTACCGAAGTTGGATTGCTCCGTATGCAATAATTTTTTATGGAAATTTTCCACCTGGGCATACCGCATAAGGGACATGACTACTTTGGTATTTTCATATACATCGCAAGAATTTTCCGTAAGGGAACTATATGAGTCATAAGAATTTACGGCACTGTTTATCCCGGCAAGGTATCCAAAGTAGGGGATATAACTTTTCATATCCGTTGCACGGTCAAAGACCACGCCCACCGTATCCCGCACATTGGAGGAGGCAAAGAAAGGCAATACAAAATAACACCCCGGCCCGATATTCCAGTACCCGAAGGTCTGTCCGAAATCCTCGTTGCGTCTTTCCAGTCCGAACCAGGCCTCCGCAGGATCGAAAAATCCGGCTATACCGATGGTAGAGTTGGTCAGGAATCGGAGAAATTCCACGCCGCCGCCCTTAAATTCCCCCTGTAAAAAACAACTGAACATCCGGCAGGGAAAAGCCAGATTGTCCGACGCATAATCGATTCTTTTTATGACTTCCATAGGAAGAATGGAACCATAAACATACCCTATGGGACGCACGATATAGTGCATACAAAAGTCGGTAATGGCAAACATCGTCCGGTTGAAAGGTTCAATGGGGTCACTCCCGGCAAGTTCTTCCGTTATCCGGCTTGCCGTCCAGTCGATATTTTTCTGTTCCCCTTCTGCGCCGGAAAAATCCGGCATACTCCGGCATCCGGCAGAAAGGAAAAGAAGAAAAGAAAGGAGCAGGATACTGCATGAATAAAAAATATTCATTTCCGTAGATTTTTTCATCCGGCACACTCCCTTTTCTAAAAACAGAAACCCTTATTTTTTCACAGTTTTCACCGGTTTTTCCGGTTTTTCATAGATGGAGGGGGTGGATAATTTGCGTCTGCGCAATTCTTCATCTTCGGATTCTTTTGTCAGGTTCAGCAAAGCAAACATGGCAGGCTGTTTACCGGTAATGATGGCAACTTCCACACCGGAACCGTATTTAAGGTGGAATCCCTCCGGATCAAGTTCCACTTCCACGATATACCGGATCTGATTGGGATCCGTATCATCCGGCACATCGCTTATCCAGCGTACTTTCCCCAGGAATTCCCCGTACTGCAAGCGGTTATATACATCGCTTGTCACTCTCACAAGCTGCCCCGGCTTTACCTTTCTGACTACATTGACATCCACCTTGCACCTTGCACGGCTTTTATTTCCGGCGGCAATGATGGCGGCAACTTTCCCCTGGGAAACATACCAGGAATTTTTAGAGGGCAGCAGAACCAGTCTCCCGTCCGCAGGCGCAACGATCCGGCAATCGCGGATACACTTTTGCAAAAAGGCAAGTTCCGCCTTTTTTCCGGCAAGTTTTGCCTCGACCAGAGCAATCTCACGCTTTGCCTTTGCTATATACAATTTACCCAGCCCGCTGTTGACGATCTGCAAATTTTTCTTTGCGCGCGCCAATTCCCCCTCACCGGCAATGGCTTCCATCTCCACTTTCTCAAATTCGATAAGAGAGATGGCACTTACAAGCTGCAATTTTTTACTTCTGTCCAGACGCGCCAGAAGCCGTTTACTGCGTTCACTGGCTTCCTTATGGTTCATGGCGGCATACCAGAGTTCTTTCGGCAAGGGTTCTTTTTCCAGAATGGCAAGTTCCGTTTTTTTCAGTTCCAGTTCAGCGGCAAGTTCCTTTATCTCCGCATCGGCGGCAATGGCGGAGGATTCATAACTTCTTGTATCCAGTTCGGCAATAACATCTCCGGTTTTCACATCATCCCCGGTACGGAAATTGAATTTCTTCACCTGCGCGTCCAGATGCCCCACGATCTCATAGGTATGTTCCGGAACAACTGCGCCTCTGGCAAAGATGGTATCCTCGATCTCAATAAGCAGAAGGGCAAGTCCGGCAATAACGACCGCCCCTCCCCCGATGGCTGTAAGGATCAGCATAAGTCTCATTTTGGAACGGATGCCGCTGGCACCGGCCTTGTGTTTCTGTTCGGAAAAACTGTTTCCTGCCCTGCTCATAAAAAGACTCCATGGTTGATTTGCGCTGAAAAAAATGAAGAACACCTTCATTTCAGGAAATAAAAATTTCAGCTTTCCCATTACTTTAATACATTGAAGCATAAAAACAAGTTTATTTCCTGTAAAAAAATTGTTTTTTTTCTTTTTCCATTGTTTTTTGAAAAAAACCTTCTTCCGGGGAGGAAAAAGAACCGGAGAAGGTGTATAGTATTATGTCGGGATTTTTCTTTTTTTATATCCGGAAAAATTCCGGCGGAACAGTAAACTGCTATTTATTTCAGGTTCAGCATGAAAAAATATTATGATGTCATCGTTATAGGCGGCGGACATGCCGCATGTGAAGCCGCCCTTGCCTCCGCAAGACTGGGGGCGAATACCCTTATGCTTACCATCAATCCGGATCATATCGCCCAGATGAGCTGCAATCCCTGTATCGGCGGCGTTGCCAAAGGGCATATCGTCAGGGAGATCGACGCTCTCGGCGGAGCGATGGCGCTCGTTGCGGATGCCTCCTCCATCCAATTTAAAATGCTGAACAGCACCAAAGGCCCTGCCGTACGCAGTCCCAGAGCCCAGTGCGATAAAGTGGTCTATCAGGCAGCAATGAAAAACTATCTGGAAAAGCAGGAAAATCTGACCATCAAACAGGATCTTGCGGTCTCTTTCCTTGTTGACGGAGATTCTGTCTGCGGTGTGGAAACAAATCTGGGGCATTTTTATTACAGCAAAAGTACCGTTGTTGCCACAGGAACATTTCTCCACGGCAAACTGCATTACGGATTACGCAATTATCCGGGCGGCAGAGCGGGAGATCCTCCCTCCAATGAACTTGCCGCGGCGTTGAAAGAACAGTTGAAACTCCATGTGGGAAGATTGAAAACCGGTACACCGCCGAGAGTATTGCAGTCCAGTATTGACTTTTCAAAAATGACAAGACAGGACGGGGAGGAGTGCGAAGAAAACTTTTCCTTTTTTCCCGGGGAAGATCTTTACCCGCGGGCAGAAAAAAAATCCATGCCCTGTTATATGACCCATACAGGGAAAGTTGCCGCAGATCTTGTGAGGAACAACCTCTTTCAAGCCCCCATGTATAACGGGATCATTGAGGGGATCGGAACAAGATACTGCCCCTCCTTTGAGGATAAAGTTGTCCGTTTCCCTGACCACGAAACACATCATGTGATGCTGGAACCGGAGGGGGAACATACGGGAGAATATTATGTAAACGGACTTTCCAGCAGTCTGCCGCCGGATATTCAGGAAGAGATCCTGCACAGTGTCCACGGATTGGAAAATGCCGTTGTTACAAGATATGCTTATGCTATTGAATATGATTTTGTCTTTCCGGAAGAACTTACAAGGGCTTTAAGAGTAAGAAAGTGGAAAGGATTGTATCATGCCGGGCAGATCAACGGTACAAGCGGATATGAAGAGGCGGCGGCGCAGGGTCTGCTTGCAGGTCTCAATGCGGCAAGATATGCCCGGAATAAAGACGATGTGGAATTCGGCAGGGATCAAGCCTATATGGGAGTACTTGCCGACGATATAACCACCAAGGAGATCGTGGAACCCTACCGGCTCTTCACCAGCCGTGCGGAATACCGCCTTTATCTGCGTCAGGATAATGCGGACTTGCGCTTGTGTCCCCTTGCCCATTCTCTCGGGTTGCTTCCGGAAGCAAAATATAAAATCTATAAGGAATATGAGACCCGTCTCACTGATTGTGAAAGACTTGCCAGAAGCTGCAAGCATAACGGCAAGACCTTGTGGGAACATTTACGGGATACCCATGGAGATATTCAGGAAGCGTGTCTGCCCTTCCCGGCAGAAATGCTCACTCTTGACCTGACAGGATTTCAGGATAGAAAAATCATGAAACAACTTGCCATTCAGGCACATTATGAAGGTTATATGCGTCAGGAGGAAGTGGCGATCAAACGCTTGCAGACTCTGGAAAGCTGGAAGATCCCCGCTTCATTCAATTATGATGATATTCCGGGAATGAAAAATGAGTGCCGTATGAAACTCAAAAAAACAGCTCCCACCACATTGGCACAGGCGGGCAGGATCGACGGGATCACCCCTGCGGAGATCGGACTGTTGCAGGTCTATCTCACCCGCTTGAAAAAACAGGGGGAGAACGAGGGGAAGAAAGAATAAGATCATGCCGGAAAGAACAGCAGAAACAAAGGGAAACATCCAAAAGGAGAGGGAACAAGCCAATGATCCCGGAGCCTTTTCTGCTGTCCTGAAAAGGCTCTGTAAAGATAAGATCGCTTTCCTTGCCCTCCTGATCACTCTCTGTTATTTTGCCGTTGCCCTTTTTGCCGAAGGGTATAAGATCTGGTGTGATGTGAAAAAAGTTACTCCTGTATATATGGTGGAAAATCATACATCCTGTTATGCCGCCCCCTCCCTGAAACATCCCATGGGGACGGATTATCTGGGCAGAGATGTTTTCCTGCGGGCACTTTTTGCCTCAAAAACGGCGGTGAAAGTGGGTGTGATCGCCAGTATCCTTTCCGCACTTACGGGTGTGATCCTCGGACTTGCCGCAGGCTACTGCGGCGGCAGAACAGATGCAATCATCGTCTGGATATACAGTACTTTTGCCTCCATGCCCTCCCTTCTTTTCATCCTTGCTTTTGCACTTCTTGTGACAAAAGGCTTTCTCTGGGGCGGGCTGGAAAAAGCCTTTGGAGCAACAGCGTTTCTTTTACGGACGGAACCGGGGATGCTGGCAGTATATCTGGGGATCGGACTTACCGGCTGGGTCTCCCTTTGCAGAGTGGTGCGGGCGGAAACTTTGCGTCTGCGGGACATGCCTTATGTTCAGGCGGCAAAAGTTCTCGGTCAGAAAGAGTATAAAATCCTTTTCGGGCATATATTCCCCAATATTGTGCATCTTGTCATTATCTATTTTACCATGCGTTTTGCTTATGCGGTAATGACAGAAGTCATTGTAAGTTATCTGGGGTTGGGAGCGCAGTTTGAACCCAGTTGGGGGATCATGATTTCCGATGGTCAGGAAAAGTTGTGGAGAGGGATCTATTGGGAAGCGGGAGGAGCGACATTTTTCATGTTCCTGCTTGTTCTTGCGCTCAATATCCTTGGAGATGCATTGCGGGATGCCCTTGATCCGAAAATGAAAACGACATGATTTCAGAATATAGAGGTGAAAATAATGAGTAAAGATAAATTTGTAACAGGCAATCTTCACAGAATAAGCGATAAAATCGCGGAAGTGGCAAAAAAACATGAACAGGAACTTTCCCAGTGGAAAAATCCTCCGGCAAAAAAAGTTGAACCGGAATTTCCTGAAGAAGAAAAAGAAGATTTGCACTCTCTGAATACTGTGGAGGAAAAAAAATCCCCCCCTGTTTCTGCGTCTGAAAAAAGTCCGGCAGAAAATCCCCCCTCCCCTCCGGAGGAGGATACATCTTTACTGAAAGAACTTGCCGTTTCCGGGGCAGACACCAGTGAGAACGGAGAAAACAACCCCAATAAAAGAAGACGCCTTTCCGATTCTGTGGAAGCAGCTTTGCAGCGGCACCATGAAGAGGCATTGCGCTTGAAAAGAGATCTGCACATGCTTCTGGAAAGTACGGCAGCGGAGGTGGAAGAATCCGGCAGAGGATTGGAAGAACATCTTGCCGGCATAAAAGAGATCCATACGGCTTTACAGGAAGAGAAAAAAGAGTTTGCCCTTCTTGACCTGCCCGATCAGGATACACCGGATTACCAGATGCGCCTTGCGGCACTTTACAGAAAGATGGATAAATTGAAAATCGATCTTCTCCGTCTGAAAGCGAAAGCGGAAAGACTTTCCTCTTCCGGCAGAGTCAACAGTGAAAAGGAAAACAATATTTCCGGAATAAATCTTTTTTCCGAAATGCATTCCTTGAAAAACAAAGATCTTTTTCAAACGGGGTTATGGATGAATTTACCATTGATACTGGGTATCCTTATTGCATCCATCATCCTTGCACTGGCACAGATCCTTACATTCAGGGTGGGTTTGTAAGATGCCATTAAAGAAAAGACGGGCGCAGAGAAAGGTGGATTATGCGGCAAGTATCGAAGACCGCAAACGCCTTGCCGCGTACATAAGCAAAAATCATTTCCATAAAACTGCCGGAAAAAAGTTCTTCTCTCCGGGAGAAAAAACGGTGCGTTTTATTGTTTCCCTTCTGGGAGCGGCACTGTTTCTGACCGGTCTTTATTTTGTGATCTTCTGAAATTCGTTTGAAAATATATTTTTTAATTGCGGAAAAGATTTGCAATACAGGAAAATCATATTATAGTATAGTATGATATATGATATAAGAATCGGTTTTTTATATGCCCGCTTTACAGGATGAGGAAAGAATTATACAGTTAAAG
>JAGBXB010000054.1 GCA_017629515.1 Lentisphaeria bacterium
CCTGCGGCTCCGTCGATATCGGGGAAACGTTCTCCCGGAGAGTCACCGTCGATAAAGTCAGCTCTGGGATCGATCTGATTGCGGGTGACATTGAAGCCGCCGCCGTGACAATCCTTGACGATAACTTCGGTCGCTCCGCCCCGGAAACACCCTTCAACGCAGGCATTGATATCTGCCGCCATATAGCGTCTTGCAGCACCTATCAGATCCGGCCGGTTGAATTTTTCGCTTATGAAGCTGGGACTGCTGACTCCGCTGATCCCCTCAAGATCGGTCATGATATAGATTTTCATTTTTCAGAACAATCCTTATGTTTATTGGTAATTGCTTTAATTTATCATGACAAAGAAGCTATTTCAAGCAAAAAATATCTCATCCGGACTTGAAATTTTTTATTTTTGTGGTAAATTTAACGATATCGTGATATTGTCAGTCTGTGTCAGCCAGGGAACAAGGATATGCCCCGCTTATCGCCGCAAAACAAAGAACATCATACCGCAGTGATGCGGGAACGGATCTGCAGTACTTTTGCAGAGATGTTTGCATCGGACGGCGATGTTTCCATGGAGCATCTGGCTGAAAGACTCGGTGTTGCCAAAGGAACTATCTACAACTATTTCCGCGACAAGTCGGAGCTTACATCGGCGGTTATGGAAATACGCCGTAAAAATATGGTGGAACTGATGGAACGCACCATCCTTCCGGAACTTCCGGCAGAAGAACAACTGGCGGTTTTTGTGCGTATAATGATCGATGACTTCAATTTGTACCGTCATCTGAGGATGGAGTATCTGCGTTATAATCCGCTGGCTCCGGTACCCTCGCGCCCCAGACCGCTGGATATCCTTGAACAAATCATGGAACGCAGTATCGCTTCCGGTGAATTCAGGGAAAATGATCCTGCCGAAGCGGCGTTGTTCATCTTCTGTTCCCTTATCGGCAAATTCCGTCATCTGCTGCGCAACAACCAGGCTGCCGATCCGGAGTATGAATTCCGGACTATGATGAATTTTCTGATCCCGGCACTCCGCAGCAATGCCGGTACGGAACATTAAGGATATCGAGAAAGGAACAGGGGCATGTCCAAAGCGGAAAAAGCGCGTGAACTTTTTATGGAGGGAGCCAACTGCGCTCAGGCTGTTTTCGGAGCTTTTGCTCAGGAGTGCGGGATCTCTGAAGAACAGGCATTTATCATGAGTTCAGGTTTCGGCGGAGGCGTCGGAAGACTGCGCGAAGTGTGCGGAGCCGTCAGCGGCATGGTCATGGTACTCAACATGATATACGGCTCTGCCGATCTGAAGGACAAAACAGCTAAAGATGCCCAGTATGCCCGGATCCAGCAGGTCGCAGAGGAGTTCCGCAAAGAATGCGGCTCGATCGTGTGCCGCGAATTGCTGGGCTTGACTCCAGGACACAAGGACACTCCGGTTTCAGAAGAAAGAAATGCCGGATATTATAAAAAACGCCCATGCGCCGACATGGTCGCTCTGGCAGCGGAAATAACCGAAAGATTTATCAATCAGGAAAGTGCTTGCCGGTAAAAACGGTTTGAGGAATCGTGCCCCATTTTCCCCGACCTTTATCTGCACTTATGTTTTGCAGTTTCCGCAATATATAAGTGCCGCTTGAAGATTCAACAAAGCAGCACCTGGTCGTGCAGGGAACAAAACATCAAAAAAAGTGAATAAAAGCAATCCTGAATAAATCGTTTTCAGCAGTTGGTTCACAGTCTGTCCTGCCGCGGATGTTTTTGTCAATGTGCAAAATAAAGATGATTTTTTTATTATTCCGGTTGTAAAACACTGTATTGTGTGCTAAATTACATTTGACTCAAGCAAAAAAGGGGAATCTTGTGTGTTTTCGGATTCTTTTTCAATGAGCTTTTGAGTATCAACAAATCTAATCAGGAGTTAGAAAAAAATGGCTGAGAGTGTTTCAACTAAAATTGAAGGCAAGAAATCAGAATACAAGGGTAAAAAATTGCGCGTTGCCATTATCGGCTGCGGCGGTATTGCCCAGACTCACATGAAGGCGTATCAGGAGATCCCGGAAGTCGAAATCGTCGCCGGTGTCGATATCAAAAAAGACCGCCTCGAACTGATGAACAAGGAATGGGGCATTCCCAAGAAGGCTCTCTTTACCGATTGGAACAAGATGCTCAAAGAGATCAAGCCCGACGCTGTCGACGTCTGCACCCCCAACGGAGTCCACTGCGCTCCCGTGGTCGATGCCTGTAACGCCGGCTGTCACGCAATGGTCGAAAAACCCATGGCCATGTCCCCCAAAGAATGTGAACAGATGATCGCTGCCGCCAAGAAGAACAAAGTCAAACTTTCTGTCGGATTCCAGCAGCGTTACCGCACCAACACCCAGGCTCTGATCCAGGCCCGTGAAGAAGGCCGTTTCGGCGATATCCTGTTTGTCAAGTGCCAGGCTCTCCGCCGTCGCGGTATCCCAAACTGGGGTGTTTTCGGTCAGAAGGAACTCCAGGGCGGCGGTCCCATGATCGATATCGGCGTGCACATCCTCGAATGCGCCTGGGAATTCATGGGCTCCCCCAAACCGGTCGCAGCCAGCGGCAACTGCTGGACATATCTCGGCGACAAGCCCAGCAATATCCGTAACGCATGGCCCAACTGGGATTACAAGACCTACACTGTGGAAGACCTTGCCATCGGTCAGATCCGTTTTGAAAACGGTGCCATTCTGCAGATCGAATCCAGTTTTGCCGCACATATTCCCAAAAACGACATCTTCAACTTCACCGCTATGGGAACCAAGGGCGGATGCTCCTGGGAAGATGTTGCCATCTATACCGACGAGCATGATATGATGATGAATATGACTCCTTCTTACATGCCCAACGACGGCTGGCTCACCATGTTCACCAAGAAGCTGAAAAACTGGGCTCAGGGATGTCTTAACGGAACTGAACTGGATGCTTCCGGTGAAGACGGTCTGGGCGTGCAGAAGATGCTCGATGCCATCTACCGTTCCGCCGAAGCCGGTAAAGAAGTCACCATCAAGTAAAATATTTTTACAGAATATTCCCAAGGACAAAAAACCAAATGAAAATCGGTGTTATTGTCGAATCCTTCTGCGAAGATCTGCATACAGCTCTGAAATCCGCCGCTTCCATGGGGATCCAGGGCGTTCAGATCTACGCCTGCCACCACTCACACAAATCTCTGATCGAGATGAGTTCCGCAGAACGTTCTGATCTGCTCAAATACATCAAGGATCTCGGTCTGGTGGTTTCTTCGATCTGCGGAGATCTGGGCGGCCATGGTTTCCAGGACAAAGAAGGAAATCCCAAGCGTATCGAATTGAGCAAGCAGATCATCGACGCCTGCTGCGAAATGGAAACTGCTGTGATGACCACCCATGTCGGTGTGGTCCCCACAAAAGATGAATCTCCTGTTTATCAGGAAATGGTGCGCGTTGCCAAGATCGTCGGCGAATATGCCGTCGCCAACGGTGTGACTCTCGCTATCGAAACCGGTCCGGAACCGGCTGTCCGCCTGCGTCACTATCTGGAAGATATCGGGCTCAAGGGCATCGGTGTCAACTTCGACCCCGCCAATCTGGCGATGGTGGTCAAAGATGACGCGGAAACTGCTGCCGCAACTCTTGCACCCTGGATCGTCCATACTCACGCCAAGGACGGCAGAAATCTGCGTCCCTGCAACCCCGCTGATGAATACGGATCACTGGAACTTTCCGATCTGACTCCTGCTGCAAACCGGAAAAAACTCGGTCCGGCATTCCTGGAAGTTCCGCTGGGTCAGGGCGATGTGAACTGGGATGGTTATTTCCGTACCCTCAACAAGATCGGTTATAACGGATTCCTCACAATCGAGCGCGAGGTCGGCGACACTCCCAAAGCTGATATCCAGTTGGCTGTTGACTTCCTCAAAGCCCGTATCGGCTGAGAGATGTTGTGATCATTCACAAGGGCTGCTGTAAAACGCAGCCCGTTTTTTTTGATACAAGGAATTGTTTTATGAAAGATTTCCGTTTGGGAGTAGTTGGGCTCGGACATCGCGGACGGGCAATGTTTACCGAAGCATGCAAATGTCTTTTCGGCATCAAAGGTGTTGCCGCATGCGATATCAATCCGGCATTGTGGTACGATGACATATTGCGGGATAAAGCAGTGCATCCCTCCATGGCTTCACAGCTGCCCGATGTGAAGTTTTACGAGAGCTATGACGAGATGCTGGAAAAGGCTGATCTTGATATCGTCATGATCGAAACTCCCGCCACATGTCATGCAGAGTTCTGTATCAAAGCTCTCGACCGCGGGATACATGTATTTTCCGATATCCCGTCAGTCCGGGATCTGGTTGAAGCAAAAGATCTCTGGGAGGCTCATTTGCGTTCCAGTGCCAAACTTATGACCGGAGCCACCACCATGGGCTGGGGATTCTGTCTGTCGCTGCAGGATCTTTACCATCAGGGCCTGCTGGGCAAGCCTTACGCTTTGGAAGCTGAATATATCCACGACTGCCGCGGTCTGTGGGAGGAAACCCCGTGGCGCAAGCCGACCACAAAATTCGCTTCGGTCCCCTGTTCCTATTCGACTCACTCGCTGGGTCCGATGCTTGCGGTGCTGGAAGAAGATCTGACCGAAGTGGTGTGCATTTCCTCCGGCAGTCATGTGACTGAATTTCCTCATGCCAATGATTACACCTGCGCGCTGTTCCGGACACCTTCAAAAGTCACCGTACGGATGACATGTTCTTTTATCAACAACTGCAAATCCGGACTCCACAGTTTCCGGGTATTCGGAACGGAAGGCTGTTTTGAACATCTTTCGCACCGCGGCGAAAAACAGCCGATGCGGACGACTTTCAGCAGCAACAAACTGGTCGGAGCAGATGCTCCGGTCGAACTGCCGGTGGGATTCTCGCCTTTTTCAGATGCAGTGAAACGGCAGTACAAATACAAAGGCACTTTCGGACACGGCGGTGCTGATTCCTATTTGTGGCTGCGCTTTATCGAGGCCCTGCAGCGCGGCGACGAGGTGATGCCCATTTCACTCCGGGACGGTTTGCGCATGACGCTGCCGGGGATCTACGCTGTGGAATCGGTGATCCGTGACGGAGAAAAGGTGGCGATCCATTATCCGTGGCAGAAAGAGGAGTTCCAGAAGGATATCGAAACTTGCTCGCCCAGATGCACCGGACGCAAATAAAGTCCTGTTTTCCCCAACATCCCAACAGGGGCTGTTGCCAAACCTCAAAAAAGGTGAGCAACAGCCTTTTTTTGGCTCTGTTCCAAACAAAGACCGGACTTTTACTTCGACTGTTCCGCCCCAGCCGAATGCGGGATTTTTCTTAATGCCATCCATAAAGTGATCCCCAGAATAATGGAGGTCAGCAAATAGGATGCGGGGAAATTCATGATAAGGATCCAGTAATTCCTGGATAAAAACGGGAACAGACAAACGACCCAGAATACCCGGAAAAGACAGATACCGAAAATGGAAATGGCGGTGGGCAGCACCGAATATCCCAATCCGCGCAAAGTTCCGGACAGCACATCGAGGATCATAAAAAGGAATCCGGGCAGCAGCTGCAGAGTGGCTCTGATGTTGGCAAACTCCAGCAATTCCCGGCTGGGATCATTCACGCACCAGGGCAGCCAGATCGACAGGGTGAAACGGGCAAGTCCGCCGAGGCTGAGTCCGATAAGGAGAGCGAATCCGATATTCCAGAAAAGTCCTTTCAGGATCCGTTCTTTGTTCCTGGCTCCGGCATTCTGTCCGGTGAATGTGATCGCAGTCTGATGCTGGGCATTGGCAATACTGTTTATCAATCCTCCTACGGAAAATCCGACTATGGTGGTCGCAGCGATCGCTCCGGGACCGAAGTCATTGTTTGCGTGGGCAACCAGAATGTTGGAAATGGCAAAACAACCGTTCTGGAGCCCTGCCGGGAATCCATTGTAGCATACCTTGCCGAGAATGGCAAAATCTATCCTGAACAGTTTGCCGAAGAAAAATCTGTAAGCCCCATGCGATCTGTAAAGGGCACCGATAATGAGTACAAGCGAAAGGAACTGTGCCGTGATGGTGGCATAAGCCACGCCCAGCACCTCCATGTCAAAACATGCCACAAGAATGATGTTCAATACGACATTGACGATACCAGATGCGGAAAGGATCACCATCGGCAGATTGGGTTTTCCCACAGAACGCAGTACGCAGCAGCCGAAGGCGTAGACCACAACTGCGGGCAGTCCGCACAATATCACCCGGAAATAAGCCAGCGCATCTTCCATGATGGCTTCCGGGACCCGGAGCAGCCGGAATATATCTCTGCCGAATAGATATCCGGCAGCAAGCATGAATAAGCCGCAAACCAGCCCCAGGATGAGAGAAGAATGTACCGTCCGGTTGACATTTTTAAAATCTCTTGCTCCCATGAAACGGGAAACCATCGCACTGACACCGGCTCCCATTCCCAGAAATACCGTCACCAGAATCGAAGTTACCGGAGCTGAACCTCCGATCGCCGCCACTGCGTGTTCTGCGTTTTTGGCGAAACGGCCGACCACGATGACATCAGCGGCATGAAAAAGGATCTGGGTGATGAACGTAATGGCAAGCGGGGTCATAAACTTGATGATCTGGATCGGGATCACCCCTTGCGTAAGATCCATTTTTCTGCTTGAAGCCATGGCTGTTTTACGGAACCCAGTCCTCTTGCATTTATGTAAAAAATCTTTGCTGCTCCGGAGCTGCAGAGTGTTGTTTTACAACACCATTCCGGCGATCCACCCGGCAGCCAGAAGCGGCAGATTGTAGTGGATAAAGGTTGGAATGGTACTGTCGTATATGTGATCGTGTTTGCCGTCGGCATTAAGTCCGGCGGTGGGACCGAGTACCGATTCTGAAACCGGAGAACCGGCATCGCCCAAAGCTCCTGCCACACCTACGATGGCAATGGTGGCAAGGGGAGAGATCCCCAGCTTCACGCACAGCGGCACATAGATCGCGGCAATAAGCGGCACGGTGGAAAATGATGAACCGATACCCATGGTTATCACCAGACCGATAAAGAGCATAAAAAATATTGCCAGTCCTTTCTGTTCCCCGATACAGAAAGCCAGCAGTCTGACCAGTGTATCAATAGTTCCGGTAGCTTTGAGGACTCCGGCAAAACCGTTGGCGGCGATCATCACGATACCGATACCGCCCATAAGGTAGACACCTCTGGTAAAAATATCCTGACTGTCTTTGATGGAGATCACTCCGGCAATGACAAAGACAATGACTCCTGCCAATGCGGCTATGACGAGAGAATCCAGCCATATCTGTCCTGCCAGGGCAACGGCTATGGCAACGACTCCGGCGATGATATTGAGGGGCTTGATTTCGGTTACGGTATTTTCTGCGGCAGTATTATTTTCCGACTTCCCGGAACCGGTATCGTAATCCCGTTTTTTGCGGTAGGAAATGAATACAGCGATGAGCAAACCAACCGTCATACCGATGGCGGGGATGAACATTGCTGCTGGAGCCATGGAGTTGGTAACCTGCAATCCGCTGTTGCAGATGCCTTTGATAAGGATCTCGTTCAGATAGATCTGACCGAAGCCGAAGGGCATGAACATATATGGAGTTATAAGTCCGAAAGTCAGGATACATGCGACAGCCCGGCGGTCGAGTTTCAGTTTATCAAACAGCGGCAGCAGCGGGGGGATGAGTACCGGGATAAAAGCGATATGCACCGGAATGATATTCTGGGAGGAGATCGCCGCCAGAGTAAGGATACCTAAAAGCATATACTTGAAAAGCAGTATATTTTTCGGAGTCGCCTCACGGTCAAGTTTTTTGAACAGCATTGACGCCAGCAGTTCGGTGATGCCGGAGCGGGAAATAGCTATGGAAAATGCTCCGAGCATGGCGTAACTGAAGGCGATCTGTGCACCATTGGCAAGACCGCTGTTGAAGGCCTTCATTATAGCCGTGCCGCTCATACCGGCGATAAAGCCGCCGCTTACAGCTGCGATGACCAGCGAAAAGACCACATTCAGCCGCAACGCCGACAGGATAAGCATTATTACAACAGAGATAAGTACCGGATTTTTCAATATTTCTATCATTGCAGCGACTCCATAGTTAGTTAGCAAAAATAAAAAATAGCACTCATTACGGCACTTGTCAAGAAAAAATTCGACAATAGAGAGATTTATCACTGACATTTTGCGGTACGCCGTTCATAAGATCCCGCCGTTCTGTGAAACTGCACGAAACATTTTTTCTTTTTTTCCTGATGAAATATCTTTTTCAGCTTGATTATTTCCCGGCAGCTGTTATATTGTGATAACTCACTGGAGAAATGTTCATTTCTTGCGTATAAACTGGAAACTATGAAAAATAAACATACACCGCTGCTTGTCAGTGTACCGGTCAACCGGCAGGCCCGTTTTTCGATGGTCGCGCTGTTCCGTGAAAGGGTGGAGTTCATCCGGGATTACACCTTGCCTTTTAATTTACTGTCAGTGTGTACGCAGGCAGACGGAAAAGACGCTTCCGTCATGCGCAACTTGCGGACCGGCGAAGTGTTTTTCAGGGAGCCGGGGTTGTTTTCCCTTTGTCCATGCGGTCTGCCGATGAGATATCATCACACTTTCAGAAATGAACATATAGCGATACATTTCAAGCTGGAGCTATTTCCGGGTGTGGATGTATTTTCGGGGCAGCAGCATGTCATTCTGGAAAAATCTCTGCCTATGATGCAGGAAGTGCAAAGTATCTTTGAAACCGGAGATCCGGTGCTGCAGCTTTCCAGAAGTCAGGAGTTCGCCCTGCGTTTCTGTCATCGCCACTGGCCGGAATATTATGCTTTTGAACTCAGAGAAATGCAGCGGTTCAGCGATGTTTTGTATTTTGTCCGCGAACAGGCAGATGCTTCGACGACTGCGGCAGAACTTGCATCGCTCATGCATTTGCCGGAGTCCGCATTTTTCCGGGAATTCCGCACCGTTTTCAATATTTCTCCGAAACAATTTCTCCAGCAGGAGATATTCAATAAGGCCGCCCAGCTGCTGCTTATGCCGGAAATGTCGGTCAAATTGACCGCTGCACGATTGAATTTTACCTCGGAATTTTATTTTTCTCATTTCTTCAAGAGATTAAGCGGCGTTTCACCCAAAAAATACAGAGAAACACATCTGTTTTCTGCTCAATGATTTTTGTTCCCGGCAAAATGGCGAAATGAAAAAACGGAACGATTCAGAGATTTACATTCTTTTTTCTCCAGTTCCCCGGAGTGACTCCATAATGCTCCCGGAATGCTTTGATAAAAGAAGGCACCGAAGCAAATCCGCATTCGTAAGAAAGCATTTTTGTTGAAATATTGTTTTTTGATTTCAGCAACTCCACCCCGCGGCGCAAACGCATTTCTTTGAGAAACACAAAAGGCGCAAGTTTGAATTCACGGTAAAACCACCGCCGCAAAGATGCTTCACTGCATCCGGCTATGGCGATCAATTCTTTCATATCTATGGAACGGTGGAGATTGCCTTCCATAAATTTGACCACCTTCTGCATCGAAGACAAATTGTTTTCCTGCATGACATAGCATGACAGCTCCCCCAGCAATCTGTAGACGGCACTTGAAAGTTCCACTGTCGAATTTCCGGAAGACTCCATCATCTGAGCGATCTCATCGAACATTTTCACCAACTTTTCCGGCTCAGGCACTTTTACGATACAGAAACTACAGAACCCGAAAGCACTGAGCAGAGCTTCCAAAGCCATTCCGTCAATGATCAGGCACAGTTTTCTGCGCCATTGGGTCCCGCTGTTGACCATTGTCACAGTGGTACCGGGCACAATAACAGAACAATCTCCGGCAGATGCGATATGGGATTTGTCTTCCATCCGGAATTCAACAGCTCCTTCAAGAATCAGCTCCAGTGCAAGTTTCGGATAATTATTGTGCTTGAACCAGCGTTTGTCCCGACGGCTCTCATCCAAAAACTGGACCGGTGAAAGGGGAAACTTGGGATTGTTCGGCAAAACGACTTTTCTGTGCAGCATACCTTTACGCACCCCGGTATCCCAGGAGTCGAAACTATCCTCTTTGAAACCGATCTGTGAACGCGTTATCTCTGCCATTTTATGAGTATCCTGAATTAAAATAAATTTTCCGAAAAACACACACTTCGGATAACTCTGTCATATAAGATAACATTCTGATGACAAAATAGCAAGCCTTTTTTTCGCCATGAACGGATTTTTATATCAGATGACCGTTTCGGATAACTATACACTTCAAAAACAAGTTGCACAAAACAAATTCGGATTGTATATTTTTACAGTATGTTTCTTTTCATTAAAAAATAATTTGTCGGAGAAATTTATGGAACAGCTGATTCATTGTCCAAGTTCCCGCTTTCAAGCGGAGTGTTCACACACGCATCAGACAGCATCAACGCTTCGCAAGTCCGGAACATCATTCGCCAGATCATCATTCACGCTGATCGAACTGCTGGTGGGTGCAACTTGTCAAGTATGTGTTTTTCCGTTGTATTACCTCAAAAAAAATTATAAAAACTACACATCCTTACGCCCGACAGGGCGCACTTCACGCTTTTTTTGCGAATGCAAAAAAAGCTCTTCACACCTTCACACCTTCACTCAATCGGCGTTTACGCTGATTGAACTATTGGTTGTCATTGCCATCATCGCCATTCTTGCAAGTATGCTTCTTCCGGCATTGAGCAGAGCAAGAGAGACAGCACGACAGGTCAACTGCCTGAACAATCTCAAACAGATTTTTGTTTACTGGTCACTTTATGCCGATGACAGTAAAGGATATGTTTACGCAACCCATTATGAAGATGCTTCTTCCGGCCGTACCTATGGCCACTGGTACAGAGTCCTTGCCAAAGACGCGGCAGGTTATGCTCCCTATACATTGAAACAGGTGGATGACAACAAGGTGAAAAGTCTCCGCTGTGAAACGGTATTGAATGTATTTAATAAAAACGGTTATGACATAATCTCCGGAACACAGCTTAATACTTATGCCACTTACAATGTCTGCCAGAACCTGAACAGCGAAGCCAATAACGGCTATTTTACAGGCACAAGAGACTCAAAAAGATATTTCAATCTTTTCAGCGTGAAAAACCCTTCCCATTTGCACTATTTCAACTGTGCAAAGGATTACGCCAATCAAAGGATCTACGGACACCACGGCAACAGCAGCAAGATCCCTTTGCTTTTCTGCAGCGGAACGGCAAGAATGTTTGACTTCAAAAATGAAAAAAGACCTGCGGATAATTACTTTCCCCTGTTTAAATCTGCCTACGGCCCATTCTGGGAAAAACAGAAATTCAACAATAGTTACTACCCCTGCAAAGGGGATGCTTTCACCGCAAGATAATTTTTATAAAAACATAAAAAAAGAAAGGAAAAAAAATGTTATTCACCCCGGCAAAGTCTGTTATCATTCTGCTTGCTTTATCCGCACTCCTTCCCCTTTGGGGCAAAGAGTATTTCCTCATGGAAAAAGGCAAAGCACTGTGTGAGATCGTTATTCCCGCCGACGCTCCGGAAAATTACAAATATGCGGCAAAGGAACTTTCAAAATACCTTGCCCTCATCGGCAAAGGCAATGCCCCTGCCATTGTAAATAAGGCAACCGGCAAAGCCTATCCCATCTCCTTCAAGGAAACCAAAGATACTGCCCTGAAACAGGATGGATTCCGCATCACTGCAAATGACAAAGGACTCCTGATCGAACACAATACAGGTGTGGGAGCCTTATACGGGGCATACGGGATCCTGAAAAAATATGGCGGGATCGTGTGGCTCGTTCCCGGTAAAGACGGGGAATATTATAAAGTAAAGGAAGTGATTTCCGTTCCGGAGGGTTCTTTCATACGCAATCCTTTCCGCCGCATCCGTGCCGGAAACAATCTGGGACTTTCCCGGGAAGGCAGAGAGTGGCTCCCCCGCAATAACATGAACAATCTTACAAGCCGTCCGAAACTCAACAAAAATAAAGAGTATCAGGCACTGGGAGCAAAAGTAGCCGAAGGCTATCACTGCTTCACCCGGCTTCTTACAGGTGAATATGATAACTGGAAAAAAATGAATGCCAAACTGGATATTCTTTATAAGGAACACCCGGAATACTTCCCTCTGATCAACGGCAAACGCACCCATCTCAACAACGCCCGGGGAACATTCAGTGACAAGCAGCCCTGCACCACCAATAAAGATGTGCTGCGTATCATGAAGAAAAATCTGGAATACTGCATCGAAAACAGGGTCTATCCTGACGGGATCTACCTTTTCTACAATAATGACGGTACTGCCTGGTGCCAGTGCGAAAACTGTAAGAAAGTGGATTCAAAAGCGGACAGGGAAAATAACTGGATGACCCACCGTTACTGGAAACTTTATCAGGATCTTACAAAAGATATCCTGAAAAAATATCCGGATGCCATCATCATCGGCAATCCCTACCAGAACTTCCAGGAACTCCCCGAAAACAGATCCCTTATCCAGAAATCCGGCTGGATCGAACTGGGTTTCAACCGTACCTGCTGGCGGCATAATATAGATGATCCCAAATGCCTTACCAATCCCTCCTATCTGCGCAAATACCTTGCCTGGGGTTCTCTGGGCAACCCCATGACCAGCTGGGAACAGTTGACCTCGGCCGGACGCAATTTTCTTCCGGTGGAATTCACTGTCCGTGACCGCCTGAAATTCTATAAAAAGATCAATTGTGAAATGTTCCCGGAAGTGATGGCACCCTATACAAATATCAAACGCTGGCCGAAAATGACACAGGATATGTGGCTTGCCATGTGGCAGAGTATGTATTTTATTGCCGGCGCCCAGTGGGATGAAAATTTCGACTTTGATAAAGAGTATGAAAAAATCAATTCTCTCTACTACGGCAAAGGCTGGGAAGGCGGCATGAAAGAATTGCGTACTTATCTTATAAAAGTTTACAGTGAAACTTCCGGCTGTGCCGGTCATGGTCACGGCAATCCGCTGGGGAAAATGCTGACCACCCCCGGAGCAAAAGGGAAAATTATTGCCCTCTTTGACAAAGCGGAAAAAGCCGCAGCAAAAGATCCGGATAAACGGGCACTCAAACATGTGAAAATGGACAGAGAATTTTTCAATCTCACCTGGGAAAACACCTATAATTCCTTCATCACCAATTTCCGGGAGATCACCGCCTACCGCCGAAAAGGCAATATAAAGATCGACGGAATCATTGAGGAACAGGATTGGAAAAATGCGGATATCATTTCCAATTTCACCAATCAGAGAGGGGCAGTAAAAAACGGTAAAAGCGTCTTTGTTCCCGTTCCCGATAAAGAACAGACCTTCCTGCGGATCGTCTATGAACCGGACTACATCTATTTTGCCATTGAAGCAATGGAACCAACTCCGGACAAGATGATAACAGCGATCACAAAGAAAGATGGTCCTGTCTGGGATGACAATACTCTGGAGATCTTCCTCTCCCACCCGGATATGGGCAACAGCTACTATCAGATGATCTACAACGCCAGAGGCGTCTGCTATGACCATATTGTTGTACCCGGAAAAGGCAATGACAAAAAGTTTGATGCCAAAGGGGAGTTTGCGGTAAAAGTCCTGAAAGACCGCTGGGTACTGGAAGGAAGATTCCCCACCGATAATCTGGGAGAAAAATGCTTTGACGGAAATATCTGGAAACTCAATGTCGAAAGAAGAAGATTTCTTTCCGATGGAACAAATATCCCTTCCAGTTTGAGTACAGGAATGGGCAAAAGCGTCGCCGTATTCCAGAATGTGAACTTTACAAAAGAACGCAAGATCCACCTTGCCAGTGCAGGAAGTATGGAAACAAGGGTCTTTGCCAATGGTTCCCTCAATGAACTGGAAGATGCGAAAAATAACGGCAATCTGAAAAGATGGAAAGTTATCGGCGGCAAAGCTCCGAAAAGCTGGATGTTCGGCGGTGCGGGAAAGGATTCGGAACTGGAAATGCTCCTCCACCCCGGAAGCAGCAACAACTATTATATCAGAAGTAAGAGTGGTCTGGTATTCCAGCGTTACCGGGCAGTCCCCACCCATGTAAAATACTCTCTCAAAGCAAAAGGCAAAGGAAAACTTTGGGTCTTCTGTCTGCAGGAAACACAGAAGAAAGGAGAAAAACGGGCTAAAGGACTCCCGGCTCATACTTTCAAAACCCTTTCCATAGATTCCAAAGACTGGCAGACTTATACATTTGAGTACAAAACCAACATCCCGGACATGCACATCTTCCCCGGTTTCAAAGTAACTTCCGGAGAAGTCTTTGTGGATGACCTGATGGCGGTACCGGTAAAATAAATTTAAAAAAAATTTTTTCAACCTTGCGTCCGGTAAAAAGCAGATATAGATTATTACCGGACGCATTTTTATTTAGAAAGGTTCAACAGGAGTTGTTTTTATGCAGATAGCCCATTTTAAAAGAAATATCACCCCGGAAATCCCCTGCCTTGTCGCAGGATATACCTATACCGATGTGGCCAAAAAAGTAAGAGATGATCTTTTTATGACAGGCTTATGCTGTGATGACGGTAAAAACAGAATCCTTATCCTCTCCTTTGATCTTCTTGCACTGGATGAGTGGTTTATAAAAAGAACAAGAAAAAACTGTGCAGAGATTCTGCAGGTACCGGAAAGTGCCGTGCTTTTTACCTGTACCCATAATCACTCCGGCCCCCAGACGATCGCAGAAGCCAATGCGGAAGATAAAGAAAATCTTCCTTATATGGAGATGTTGGAAAATGCCATTTATGAGGAAGCAAAGAAATTGAAAGAGGCTGTGTTCACTTCCTGCGATGTATATTTTTACAGTGCCCGGACCGATGAAAACCGCAACCGCCGTTATACCTCTTGTGACAATATGGCTTCTTTCACTCCCCACCGGCGGGAAATGCTTCCTCTTGCAGACGGATTTGCCGATAAGGAGTTTGGCGCATTGATCTTTACCCTGCCGGGAAAACATGATCCCATTTATGCCGTCGGAAATTATGCCGCCCATCCCCTTGCCGGACATTGCGCCGGATTGGGGTCATACTGCATCTCGGCAGATTTCCCCGGCGCATTCAGAAAATATGTGGAAGAAGAGTCCGGTGCCGAGTGTATGTATATTTCCGGAGCCTCCGGGGATATGATCCCCAAAGAGGATGAACTTGGTTCGGAAGCCGCAAGGCAGATGGGGGTGAATCTGGCAAAAGTCATGCTGGGAGCAATGGTGGATGCGCCCCGCAATCCGGCAAGATTCAAATTGCAGGATCCCCATACAGGTTCTCTGATCACTTCTTTCAAAGCCCCCCTGCGGAAAAGATATTATAAAAACCCGGAAAAACTTGCTTCATATTATGTGGATCAGGAGGAGTTCTGCGAAGAGATCCAGATCGTGAATATCGGAGAGATCGCCTTTGTGGGTCTTCCCGGCGAACCTTGTGCGGAACTGGGACAGGAAATCAAATGGCACAGCCCATTTAAAAAGACCTTTATTGCTTTTTGTGCCACTTCCTATATTGATTATATCGTTCCGGCAAACTTTTTTATTTCCGGCGGGTATGAATCCAAAGTCCACCGTTTTTCCGCCCGCAATACCATTGATTTTGTCAAATGCGCTGTTGACGGACTTTTCTCCTTGCATGACAAAGTATATCCCGTCGCTGACGGCATGGAACCCTATCCGGATAATCTGGATCTTCCCCTGGTGAATCTCCTGCCCAACCGTCAGTAATACCCCCTTGACTTTACCGCATTTTATGCTATATTAATGGCAAATAGGAAATATAGAAAAATACACGCAACAGAAAAAAATACGATCCAGTTGCAGTGTTTCAACATGGAAAGAATCCGGATTTGACAGAAATCATCAAACAGGAAGCCCGTTTTTGGGGGTTTGGATATGTAAAACCGAAAACGGAAAAAAAGGTATGGGAAAACCTGAAAAAGAAAGGGATCAGCTGTTATCTTCCCCTGATCCCCAGAGCAAGGATGCACCATTCCACAAAAATCGTTACTCTTGTACCGCTTCTTCCTTCCTATATATTCCTCTGCCTTGATGATGAAGAACGCCGGGAATTGAAAAAAGCAGAAAAAGAGTTTATCCGGATTGAATTATTACATGAAAAGGGACAGGAAGAGCAATTTATAAGAGAATTGAATATACTGACAAAATGCGAAGAACTGGCAAAAACCTCCCCCGTACTGGTCAATCCGGATATTGTTGCGGGAGATGATGTAATGATTATTGACGGGCCGCTGAAAGGCTTGCAGACAAAAGTCCTGCACCGGGACGATAAAACAGACAGTATCATTATCAATCTGCCACTCTTCCATACCCACCTTGAATACCCCCTCCCCGCAGGAGAATTAAAAAAGATAACTTCATAACATTTTTATATGGATTTCCAAAAGGTCAATCCTATGCTGCTTAAAGATACGATCACAAATCTCTCTCCCCGCAGGAAAACAGTTGCCGCGTTACTGGGCATCACCATGCTTTGCAGCGGTCTGCTTTTGCTCAATCATTTTCTCTTTCCCGAACAGGGAAGAGACTCCATGCTGTATATCGGATGGATAAAATGTTGGCATGAAGGAGGATTTAAGCTGGTCCTTGCAAAACATCCCGGCTATTATCTTCCCCCATTTTATTTTTACATTGGACATCTCTTCATGTATGCCGGGTTGTCGGCAGAGACGGCAGGATTGTGTATATCCATGCTTTGCGGTATGTTCATGCCCCTTATCACCTTTGCAATGGCGTATGAAATAACACAGAAAAAAAATATTTCTCTTATTGCCGCACTTCTTGTGGCAGCAAATCCGATCCTTATTGAGTTGGCATGCTGTGTTCAAAGAGATATGCCTTATCTGTGTTTCTTTACCCTCTCCTGTTATCTCTTTATTGCCGGGATCAGAAGAAACAAATGGTTTTGCTATCTGCTTTCGGGACTCGTTTTTATGCTTTCCTTTCTTACAAGATATGAAGCAATAGAGTTTCTCCCCCTTGTTGTACTCTATTTTGTCCTTGCGCTGCTGTTCAGACATGATAAGTGGTATTATATCTGCCGCAATTTTCTCCTTTTTCTTGCCGGTGTCACTGTTTCCGGAGTACTGCTTCTTACGGCGATGGATACTTCCGATGCAAAAATGATAAAACTGTATCAGAAATTTTATAAAGATAAAATGGCACTTACGAAAAGATTATACAGGAAAAAACCGCAAAAAACGCCAGGACAAGTCGGGAAAAAAGTTATCCCGGCAGCAAAAAAAGCTCTTCCTGTAAAAAAATCTATTAAGGAGGTGAAAAAATGAGCGCCGTCCTTGAAGTGTTTTACAGAAAAATCCCCTCTATTATTTTTGAACCTGTTGCAATATGCGGTTTGTTGGGACTGATTCTTGCCGTCATTTTCTTTCGGAAAGACTGGAAAAACAGGTATTATCTCTGGATAATATTTTCCTTGCTTCTTATGCTTTCCTGGCGGAGCATTATTCAAATTGTCTCTTCCAGATATGGATTATTTCTGATGATACCTTTCAGTATTGCAGCAGGATATTTTTTCTCGAAACTGGAATTTCTCAACTTATATTTCAAAAAAATACCCCTAAAATACTTGAAATATCTTCCTTATCTGTGTGCAGGAATGATCGTTATTGCCGGTATCGCCAAAACTCTGGCAAAAGATCCTTATCAAGCCTATAAGAAAACAGGATTGGAAACCAGACAGGATATTGAGAAAAATAAAGAGGAGAAACTTTTTACTGCCGCCATCGGGGTATGTAACCAGGCAGCCAGACCCGGTCAACATTCCTATTATTCCTCATTGCGCACTTATTGCCACCCCGCTTTGATACCGAAAGCAGGAAAGATCAACTTGTCAAAAGTGAAAAACATCATTCAACGGGAGTGTCACCGTAAAAACAGCAAATATGATGCGGTGTACTTCTTTCTCATTCAGGAAAGGAAAGACCCTGTCATTACCTCTTCCCATGTGCAGTTACCTGAAAATTCTTTTATCCTTGTTTCCTCGGAATACCGTAACAGAAAAAAGAAAAATATTTTGCGTGTATATAGATACATTCCTCCCAAAGGGACATTCCGGCGCCCGCTTCCGAAAATGAAAAAATAATTATTTTCTGCTGTTTAAAATCAAAAATTCCCGGAAAAGAATTTATCACATCTTTTCCGGGAATTTTTATCTTCCTTTTTACATACACATTGTAGACGAAATGGCTATGGGGACTCCTTGAACTGATTATTCTATTATCAAAACAAACAGAAAAAATTGTCTAAATAAAAGGCAAACAAGAGAATAAAATAGATTATAATGAGGACTTAGCACTCTCAAGCATCAATCGCACACTATGCAAAGATTTTTGTTATAAAAAAACATTATTCACAGTAAGCCGCTTACCCAAAAGTTCATACTGTTTATAGTATCAGTAATTCAATATATATTTATTCAAAACTTCGTGATAGCGCGCAATTACGAAGTCAATATTAAACTCATTTTTCATCTTCATACGCCCTGCATATCCCATTTTCAGACGCTTTTCCTTGTTAAGTAATATAACTTTTTCTATGCATATAATTAAACTTTCAACATCCTTTGCATTACATAAAAAACCACTAACGTTATTGTCAACTGTATCACGACACCCTACTGAGTTTGTTGTTATTAAAATTTTTTCCATTGCTGCACCTTCCATTAAAGAACGGGGAATACCTTCACGATAATAGGAGGGCAGCACAATACAATCAAATTGTTGAATAACAGGACGGACATCATCTGCAACTCCTAAATACTCGACAAATCCTTTTTGAACCCATTGTTTCAGGTGTTCTTTCTGAATAGCACTGGGGTTATTTATGCCAACAAAACCTAACAGTGCAAAACGAGCATGCGGGTACTTTTTCTTGAGAATTTCAGCGGCCTTAACAAATTCTCCAACACCTTTATCCCATAACATCCTTGCGCACAATAAAAAAGATACATTTTGTGATTCTTGAACAGGCAATAGGGGGAGTGGTTTAAAGAATTCTAAATTAATACCTTCACTTTTAAGCAATTGGGCTTTTTCCGGAAAAACTAATTTTGATTCTACAAAAGTGTTCAAATCATCTTGATTAAGAAACCATACCTCATTTGGGAACCTAAACGCAAATTTATATAACATACGAGAGATCCAAGCAACAAAATTTTTATTGAGAAAGGTATATCCCAATCCAGTGGTAATGGCAATAACAGGAATTCCTGCAAAAAACGCAGCTATTGAACCATAAATATTGGGTTTGATCGTATAAAGAAAAATGAATGTAGGATGCATATGCCGAAAAAGAAAAAATAACCTCATCATAAGTATTATGTCTTCAATAGGATTCACTCCCTTGGCAGAAAGTTTTACAGGTGTAAAACGACATCCTAACTCTTCAATTTTTTTTGAAAATATCTCATCATAAGGAGCACATATGTTTACTTCATATCCCTTTTTTAAAAAACTCAAAAAAACTTCACGTCTGAAGTTATACATACTCCAAGCGGTATTGCCAATAAACAAAATCTTTTCGACTCTCATTGCAAATTGCTTTCAATGTTTGTTAGATAAAATGGGTGAATGGATTAGGGATGTATCCTTGAAATAAATATAAAATTGCATAAATAAAAGTAAAAATAAGAATATGAAATTGGTGCGGTAACGGATTGCTGACCCTGGATTAAATACGCCAAAGGGCGCATGAATAAACAGAATCCCTCCGACAGTAATAAACAACACCATAAGATATAAACAATATTTTTTACAATTAGTAAAACTCATCAGTAAAAAAGGAGTCAGTAGTTTAATAGTTGCAAATAATATCAATAGACTTTCACACGCTGTTAAAAAATGTAAAGGAGAATTTTTCATTTCCGATACGGTAGGTCCCCAGAAAGCAATGAACATACTGTATGGCAAATACCGGAAAAAATCACCTTCTTCTACAAATATGTTATCCCTTGTAGAATTGCCACCTGCAAAATGTTCATACATTTGCATAGCAAAATAATCAACCGTCTCCTGGATATAGTAAAGCAATACAAGTTGGCTGACAATGATAACGAAACCAATCATAAATGTCATTGCATTATTCAATTTAAATTTATGATAGAGCCAAATTAAGAATAAGCCTTCAAATATAAAAGGCATATAGTGCTTTTTAAATATTAGTAAAATTACAAAGGCAAGCATATCACGAAAAGACACCTTAAAATCGCCGACAAAAAAGTTTGCAAACAGCACTCCAATAACAGCACTTGCAAATAAGCCGAACACTTCCTTGCCCAAAACCGATGTCCAAATACAAAAGGAGGGGGTCGATAACAAAAGTAATAAAAAAAGATTATTTATTTTGTTTTTAAGTTGTAATTCCTCAACTGCCCATTTAATTATTAAAAACGAAAAAAGAAAAAAAGAAAAATTTTGTAACACAGGAAATTTGAATATACTGAACAGATAACCTATCGAATCTACTATTGATGTCGAAACATCACCTGTCAATACAACACGAAACTTATTAGCAGCTAAATAACGAGCATTATCCCCAAGCTGAGTAATATCTCCTACAAAAAATAATGTAAATAAATAGTAGAAGCTTCTTATAAAAAAATAATAATACCAAAAATATTTCAATCAAGTCCCCTGTATAACATCATGTATGATAATATTAATGAAATTTTTTAAAAAAGAACGCTAACAAATATATTATTTTAATGTTAACCTATTCTTGCTTTCATTAAAAATAATATGAAGCATGTTATAGAGTAATTTATCATCCCTGCCAATAAGAAAAGCTTTTTACTTAATGGCATATGCGTCCGGACAAATATACAATTTAAAAACTTTCTTTTGTATTGAAGAAATTCATGCTTACTTACAATTTCAGGATGCCTTAACATAACATATAAAATTATTTGTTCATATGCCATTAGACAGGATTTAGCACATTGCCCACAACTTACTTCCGTTTCTATAAGGTCACGAATTTTTAACAAATCCTGAACATGACTGTATTTCCAATTTTTAGAAATAGATGACACATTGACAAAGTAATGATAAAATGGAACAGAAATATGACATAAGTTGTTAGATTTACATAAATGATAAAAATTGCGAATAAAATCCTCATTCATACAGACATTTTTATCTAATAGTGTTATTGAACGACAAATATTTCTCTTATATAACTTTGTCCAAAGCGATGCATATGCAAGATTTGAACACATACGAAACATAAAACTACTGGAAGTTGTACAAGTTTCTTGTTTTATAATCTTTTTAGATTTTATTGCATCAGCATAATAATCACAATACACCATATCAGCATCAGTTGAGACCGCTTTATTGTACATAATTTCATACATATTCAAATCGACCCAATCATCTGAATCACAATGAATAATATAATCACCATTTGCATGAGCAAGCCCAGTTTCACGGGCAGCTAAAAGCCCCCTGTTTACTTTATGGTGAATTATTTTTGTCTGATTTCTTCTTTGGGGATATTCGGCTAATACTTGCTCCAAAATCTCAATACTTTTATCTTTTGTACAATCATTCACAAAGATAAATTCAATTCCCTCCTGCATTGTCTGTTCAAACAGACTTCTAGCGCACCGTTCAATATATTTTTCAACGCCGTAAACCGGAATACAGACAGATACTTTAGGCATATAAATCTCCCGACAATCAAATTCCCTGCCCAATGATTTGGGCGATTTTTTTCCAATATTGTGTAAAAATTGCCGGATCGTACTTATACACCGCATCCAAACCAATATTGTCAAATGCTTCCATTGCCTCTTCAATTGTATTCACAAAATGAATATATGGTAATTTTTTCAACCACAAGGAATAAACGCCCTCAACCTTTTGAGATGAATTATTTAATGCTATACATGGAGTACCTGTGATTGCAGAAAATATCATTCCGTGTAATCTGTCTGTAATTACAAGTCTTGCAGAAGAAAACTCTTTAAACTTATTTTTCAAAACCACTTCACGACATTGCAAAGGAATATCCGTTTTATAGACCATATCTGTAAAAGATACATTATCATATTTTCCTTGCACATAAGAAGTTAATTTCAGGCGTTCTGCAGATTTTATAACTTTTTCTTTGTCAGAGCGCAGACAAAATAATATTTTCTCCCGTTTATATTGTTGTTCTGATTTATTAAGGTAAAGAACAATATCCGGAGTTCCAATGACAGTGAATTTTTTATTGCAATTAAATACTTTCTCCATAAAATCAATAGATTTATCTCGAATAAATACTGTTAAATCCGGATGCTGCTCATAAGTATCCATGTATCTATGAAGATGCCGAGTGTGACAATTGTCTTTTTCCCAATAAATTGTTTGTGGAAAAATTATCACTCTTTGACTACAAAACTCTCGCAAAGCAACATGAACCATAACTTCACAAATCCAATAGAGCGTCCCAAGATTACCGCCTCCATGCAATAATACGACACAGTCGTCTTTGTATTGAGACAATTTTTTATAACTTGAATAAAATGAACGGATTGGCACTTCAATTATATCTATTCCTGGAAAATAATCCATTAAAAATTTCTTTTCTGCTGCGGCAATGGCATGATCTCCAATATTTGAGTGTTCCGGGATTCCAATGATTAAAAACTTCTTTTGACCTTTTGTCTCTGCAAGATACTTCAAAATTTTTTGATCGGCTGTTCCCATTTTGTAAAGGACTATTGACAGGTATTCATACAAAGCGTCCGGCAAAATCTTTTTTATCGTTTTTTTCAATAGTTTCATGCTTTCAATTTCCTTTTTATGTACATTGAGAGTTGCAATCTTTCAGATGCAGAAAGTCCAAACAGCACAGTTATAATTAGATTTATCAACGAAATCAATACCAAATAAAGTATGATTGTATTCCATTTACCACTAACAAAAACTTGGGTAAGGATTCCACAAACAGCACTTATTCCTCCAACAATAGTTATCGGGATTATAGCATTAAAAAAATAACTGATAACAGGGAAGTTTGCAACACGACACAGGTATATCAAGCGATAAAGCCACGCAAGGAAATTTATAACCGTATTAACCAAAGCAACAAAGTATGCAGGAACACCCATTTGCAGACAAATCAAAGAAAATAAGCATGTTGAACAAAGCAGTATGGACAATTCTATTTGATACCGGAGAATATTGCCAGTAGCCTGCACTGCTACCCACAGCGGTGCACTTATTGCATCAATTATAACACAAATGACCATAAACTGTGTAAAAATCACTACGCTGTCCGGCAAATTGTTCCCCAGCCAAAGTTTCAACAAAAACTCAGTTTGCAGTAAAAGTGGAAGTGCCACCAGCCACACTAAAAAAAACGAGTATTTAGAACAACTTTGCAACAAATCAAAAAATGCTTTGCGATCCGGATCATGAAAGGATTTCAATATTTGAGGGTTAAACGCTTGCTGAAAACTTATATAGAACTGGGTTATTGCTCCTCCAACTTGTGTAGCAATTCCCCATGTTGCATTAAGAATAACTCCACAAAATACATTCAAAAGCAGATTAAGTCCCTGTTGTCTGGATATGTTGGCAAGTGCACCAAAAAGGCTCCAGGAGAAAAATGAAGACATCTCTTTCAGATATTTTTTATCACAATGCAAGCCGATACGGCAGATAGAATATTTTTTCCAGCAATACAAGACATAAAAAAGGAGAATTATGAAATTGCTCAATGTATAAAATCCGGCGAAAAAAATGAGACGGTTTTCAGAGATCAAAAGTAATACTGCAACAGACGCAAAATGCAAACAAACATCCAATATACTGATTTTAGCATAGGTTTGCATATTTTCATACGATGTTATTACTGCGATATAAGGGATCTGCAAAACCTTGAAAATAATCATAAAAATACTGAATTGATATACATTCAATGCCAAATTCATTTTGCAGCACGGGATATTCAGTTTGTTTTTCAAAAACCACAAACCTATGGTTTCGGCAAACAGCACAACTAATGCAGATAGAACAATAAACAAGACAAGACTGGCAGAAAATACCCTGCGTATATTTTCTTCATTGTCTTTCCCCAGTTCACAACATAAAAAACGCTGAACAGTAGATTGCATTGCTCCACTGAAAAAACTGAATGCTGTAACTAAACCGAAAATTACATTGTAAAGCCCGTAATCTTCAATCCCCAAACTGGCAATCAACAATCTTACCGTGTAAAAGCCCAACAGCAATGCAAACAACATGCGTATATACAGTACCACCGTATTTTTGGTCATGCGTTTTTTATCAATATTATTTGAAGATGCGTTCATCAAATTCTTTTTTGATAAGTATTATCCGGGATGTTCAATATTCAGGGTACAAGGAAAGATTGATCATACAGTTTCTGTAATCCTGTTTCATCCTGAAATCTTTCCACAGCGCAGCACCGTAACGGGATTTAAAATTTCGTTACGGGAGGCAATAAAACACTTTTGTTTATTAATATAGAGGTAATAAGATAAATGTCAAGTTTATTTATTTTTTTTTTGATGGAAATGCTGTTTTTTCCGGGATGAAAGTAAAACGGGAACTTACTTTATAATAAGTTGGATACAGAAAATTTCATTGTATTCAAAAAGTAAAGGAATGAGTCCACTTGAATAGTAAACTCATTCCTTCCAATTTAAACATTCTTTTCCCGGAATACCCGAAAAGACAACGGATATTTTTCTTAATCCAAAGGTAATTTCCAAACGGGCCTTTTCCGGAATAAAGTTTTGAATTTGCGTTTCAATACCCCTTTTTCTTCCAGATGCACATAACAGGCTGTATCACATGCCCTTCCGCACATGGAAGAAACATAGCCATGCTTCATGGGAGGATAGAAATTGATCTGATCAATGATCTCTCTTGCCCGTTCCGGGGAGAGATCCGCTTCGCCTGCAATAACTTTCAAGCGTTCAGGATCATTGAAAAAGGCATTAGGCGGCATAAAGGGATTTTTACTGCGGTTTGCCCCTTTGTAATAAGCAGAACACTGCCAGGAATCCCGTTTCCCATCCTCATAACGCAATGCATGTCCGGGGCAGGCTTTGACGCACTCTCTGCAATCATCGCAAAGATGGGGAGTTACAAGGGGATCCGGGGGCAATTCTGCGTCGGTAATAATAAATCCCCAACGCTGGGAAGGACCGAAATCATCGGTCAGGACAGAACCGGAAAAACCTATTTCCCCCAATCCGCAATCTACGGCACACGTTTCAAAATCCAATATGGTTTCCGCTTTTTTCCCACGGAAGACTTCATGGTGATCCACTTCAAAATTATTTTCCTCTTCTTCATTCATCACAAGTTGGAATCTCCTCTGGGGCAGTGCTTCAAAACCGGCTTCTTCCAGAACGGAACAACCGGCAAGCAATGCACCGGGGATCATGATCTCTTCCAATGTCTCAACGGATGTGGAGTACTGATAATATACCGTCCCTTCCTCGATCCCTCTGCGGGTTCCCCGCAACTGACGGTAGGCTATACAGATCACGCTTTTTGCTTCCGGCATCAATTTAATGATTGCCGGATCCCGCATACGGCTGATATTTCCGCAGCAGACGATATCTGCACGGCATTTTCTCAATGCCGCGAACAATTTTTCTTTCAGTTCTGTCATAATACACCTTTTTCTTTCAAGTGGCGGTAACATGCCATATCACAGGCTTTCCCGCAGATACAGGGGATATATCCGGTTGTTTTACTGGGCAGGAAATTGATCTTTTTATAGATCTCTCTTGCGGATTGCCTGTCAAAGCGTTTATTACCGGAAAGGATGGCTTCTTTCTCCGGATCATCCATTAGGAAATCTTTCTCCATAAAGGGATTTGTTCCATGCGCCCCCCGGTAATAAACGGCGCACTGCCAACTGTCCACGCCGTCATCGTCAATGGCTTTCCCGGGACAGACTTCTTTGCATTTTCCGCAATGATCGCACAAACTTTCCGGAAAAGGAGCATCACATTCCAGCGGCGCATCTGTCACAATGAAAGCCATACGCAGGAAAGGCCCCACCCCCGGCGCAATAAGATGACCGGAATCCCCCACTGCGCCCAATCCGCAGACTTTTGCGGCAAAGTTGAAGTCCATAATGATTTCCGGAGCGGGTTTATTTGGAGAAACGGCTTCGGCGTGGGCAAGTTCGTAAGTATCCACTACTTCCGGATTGGTGGAGTGATCTCCTTTGATACGCAAGTTGGAAATATTTCTCTGCAAACAGGCGTCATAGCCTGCATTTTCGATCATGGAACCGATTTTAAAAAGAAAGATCTCTGCAAGATCCTCATCAATATATTTCACCCCCAGCTGGGTATATTGCATAAATTGTTTTCCCTCTTCCATCGTGCGGTACAATGCACGGGGAACGCGGAAAAGGAATCCGATGACACATTTGGCATTGGGCAGGATCATTTTCGGATCCCGCCGGGGGTCAACGCCTTTGAAAAGTTCCACATCCCCGATCCCTGTGGCGACTGCCCCCAGTTCTCTGGCTTTCTCTTTAATGATTTGAGCATTGAGCATATTTCATCCTTTCTCAACGGTCCATGACCCAGGGTTTACCTTTTCGCAAAGGCTCTTTGAATTTTCCCTCCATACAGCCGCCTTTCTTTTCCAGCATACTTACACATGCCCGGATACAGCCGCCGCATTTCGCCATATTATATCCCACCCATGTAGGGAAATATTTTTCCAGTGCCCGGTAAACTTTCAGGATCTCTTTTTCATTGGCAGTTGCTTTCCCTTCCAACAGATCCAGATCACCGTTTTCGTTTTTATCCCACACTTCTTTCGGGACAAAGGGATTGAATTTTCTGCCCCCATGAGTATAGAAAGCATAACACTTCCATTCGTCGAGTTTTCCCCATTCACAGATCTTGCCGCCTACATTCACCCTGATACTTTCTGTTTTGCTCAAACAATTGCCGGGGCACTCCCGGACACAAGCCATACAACGGCGGCAGAGGGGTTCTCCGTCATAAAGGGGGTCGGCAGTCAATTCCGCATCGGTAAAGATGAACGCAACGCGCTGCATGGGGCCGAAATCTTTTGTAAGGAACATTTTACTCCAACCGATCTCCCCCAGTCCGCATGCCACAGCGGCAAGCCGGAACTGGAATTGAAGATCCGGGGGGATCTGACCGGGACGGGCGGCACGGGTAAACTGGACAGAACGGTGGTGATTGGTTTTGCGTTTTGCCTGATTCATCACTTCGATCTGTTCTTCCGGAGAAAGAGTATTCCCCGGAGAGCCATCCATATCGGAAACGCAGCCCCGTGCGCCGGTATTGCGGTAGATGAATGCTTCGTACCCGTTATCTTCGATCATCTGGCCCACCTGATACAATACTGCCGGGGCAAAGATCTCATTGATCCCTCCGTATGCCATGGAGGGGTACTGGTAGAATTGTGTTCCCTCCTCGATTCCCCGCTGTACTCCTCTGGGAATGCGGAAGACCATACCGATCACACTTTTTGCTTCAGGAAAGATATACCGGGGATCCATCTCTTTCGGAGCCCCTTCAAATCTGTCCATACTGCCGATACCGCACATATCGGCTCCGGCGGCAAGAGCGGCCTCTTTCACCATTTCATTTGTCAGCATTTTTTCTCCTTTATTGAAGCGTTTCAAAAGTTCTCAAAAAAAGGCAAACGCAGCCCTTTGATTTTTTGAATGACTTCTGAAATCACCTCTTTATACACCTTTATCCATACTTATTATGTCATTCAATTTCACCATCGCATTTTCCAATACAGAAACACAATAGGAACAATTTTCACATTTTTTATCACATGCCAGGCGTTTTGCAAGGTAATCAGCCGGGATCTTTCTATTGTCAAGGATTGCGGAAGGGAATTTTTCCGAATGAGCGGGTTCCGTAAGATCCAGAAGATTGCCATGCCATTTGCCGTTGAAATAGGCAGTGACTACGGCAAGTGGATTGTAATTTGTCCTTGTGGCAAGTTTCATTCCGTCACAAAGTTCTTCATAGGCCGATACATCCTCCGGCCGGATGAAATTACTTTTCCCCAGCAGTTTTTTGCGTTTTTCTTCATCATCCAGATAGAGAGAACACAGTCCCTGAAAAAGAAAGGCATTGTCCATTTCCGCGATCTGATGCTGATGGGCAACAAGATTATCATGAAAAGTCCTCGCGGAACAATAATTGAGGCAGCCGCTGTTGGCTAATAAATACATTTTTTTGCCCTTGTTTCTACTGAACTGCCTCATACGCGATAAAACATTTCTGTCATAATTATATTCCCTTTTCAGATAGAAACTGTGGAAATATTCTTCCAGATATTCTATTGCCTCCACTGTTCCAAGTTCCATATTGACGGAAGCACGCACTTCAAGAAAAGGGAAATTACTGCAAATAAACTTTGCAATAACAGGCGATGCTGTTGTAACGGAAGAAAGAGTGTAGGTGGAATGGATGAGATCGATACTGTCTCCAAGTTTCCGGAAAAAACTTCTGCCGAGAGCATTTCTCCCGTAACAGTTCCCATTTAAAAGCAAACAAAGTTTCACTCCTTTTTCAGAAAAAATTTTCAAATCTTCTTCCATGATTTTCTGTTCATCATACCCCTGAACGACTCCCCTTCCTGTGGTAAAATCCCCCCAGGGGAAATATAATTCCTGAATCTTTTCAGAGTGCTGCACAATGTATTGGATAAAACGCCTGTCGCTCTGGTATCCCACTTGAAATTTCATAAGAAGAACTGTCCTTTTTTATTAACTGTCTCCGTAATACATTTAATAATATAATTCCCCGCAATAAAAAATCAAGTGTTTACTTGAAAAAAGACGGGAAAGATGCTATATTTCCCGTATGATAAGCATAAAAGAGATCGCCCGTCTGGCGGGTGTATCCGCAAAAACTGCGGAACGTGCGCTTTCCGGCGCAACGAAAGATAAAAGGCGCGATGCCAGAGAACGCGCAGGGAAAGTCAGAGAGATCGCCGCGTCCCACGGCTACCAGCCAAGTGAACTTGCGCTGGCGTTGCGTCGCGGCAGTACGCAAAGTATCGGTTTTTTAAGCGATGTCCTCACCGACCAGTTCCTTGCAGCGGCGGCAGAAACCATTATGGATGAAGCGGCAAAAAATCATTACCGTACCTCTTTGAAAATCGCAAGATTTGATAAAGGCCAGACTGAAGAAGAGATCAAATCTTTTCTTGCGTCCGGGGTGAATGCCATCATTACTTCCTGCGTCTCCCGGCAGCTTCCGGAACATATTTTCCATACACTGGAAAAAAATTCCTACCCGGTTTTCACCCTCTGCGGCAGAAGCACTTTTGATTTTTCCTCCGTTGCACCCGATTATTCTTCCGCATTGCCGCAAGCAGTGGGATTTCTTGCAGAAAAAGGGCATAAAAAAATCATTCTTTCTCTTTTTGACGGCAAAGAATATGATAATAAGGTAACAGAAAATCTCTTCCGGAAAAGTTGCAGAAAAAACAAAGTGGATGGGGAGGTCCGTATCCATACCTCTTTACAGCAGGCAGCAGATCTTGCCGGTGAAATGCCCAAAGCAGTGATCCTGTACGGAAAATACTCCATGCGGCTTTTTATAGACCGGTGTATGCAGAAAAATCATATTCCTGACATCATTGGCTTTTACAATGAATGGACGTCTGCTTCCGCATTGAAATTCCCTTTGCAGGGGATCATTCTGGAACAGGCGGAAAATGCCGTGCGTTTTGCCGTAAGGCAGGTGATCGGAGAACTCAATGGGGAAAAACGCTGTCACAAACTTTTTACAGCAAAATTTGTAAAAAAAGAAGAATTTTCCTGTTTAAAACTCCCGGATCTTGCCAATCAGCGGCTTTTTGATATACAATGAGATTTACCCGGAAAACATACATGAGGAAAAGAAAATGACAAGATTATTCGGACATGACGGCATCCGGGGGCGTGCCAATGAATACCCCATCACCCCGGAAGTGGCATTAAGCGTGGGAAAAGCCATTGCGACATATTTTACCAGCATCAGCGGCAAAAAACGCCCACGCGCCATTATAGGCAAAGATACACGGTTATCCGGTTATATGCTGGAAACAGCTCTCACCAGCGGTCTTGTCAGTGCGGGCATGGATGTTTTTGAGATAGGTCCTCTGCCCACGCCGGCTGTGGCGCATCTTACAAAATCCATGTGTGCGGATTGCGGCATCATGATCACCGCTTCCCACAATCCCGCCAGCGACAATGGAATAAAAATTTTCACCTCATCCGGCTATAAACTGCCCGAAGAACTGGAAACAAAAATTGAAGATCTTGTTTTCACCCAGCAGAAAAATCTTTTCAGTCCCTCCCCCAACAATATCGGCAAAGCCTTCCGTATAGATGACGCCAGAGGCAGATATATCGAGTTTGCCAAAAGCAGTATCCACAACCATTCTTTAAGCGGGATCAGGGCGGTACTGGATTGCGCAAACGGAGCTGCCTACTATATAGCCCCCCTCATCTTCAATGAACTGGGCATGGATATATGCCGTACAGCCACAAGCCCGGACGGAAGCAATATCAATGATCAATGCGGAGCCATCCATCCCCAGAATATTGCAAGACTGGTAAAGGAACATAAAGCCGATATAGGCATCTCCTTTGACGGAGACGCAGACAGAGTCGTTTTCTGCGACGCTGGGGGCAACATCATTGCCGGGGATAAGATCATTGCTTTATGTGCATTGGATTACAAACGGCGCAACCGCCTTGCCAAAAACACCCTTGCCCTTACCTGCATGAGCAATATGGGATTGGTGGAATCCCTGGGGAAAGAGGGAATAAATTGTGAAGTAACGCCTGTGGGGGATTTCTTTGTTATTGACCGTATGCGGGAAAAAGGTTTGAATTTCGGAGGAGAGAATACAGGGCATTATGTTTTCCATGATTACACCACAACAGGAGATGGCATTATTTCCGCACTGCATGTGGCAAATATCATGAAAGAACGCAATATGTCCTTGCAGGATCTTACCGGAAATATTTTTGAAGAATATCCCCAGATCCTCACCAGCCTTTCTGTAAGGCAGAAAGTACCGTTTGACCAACTGCCCAAAGTCACAAGTATCATTGCTGATGCAGAAAATGCTCTGAAAGGTGTTGGCAGAGTCCTTGTGCGTTACGCCTGTTCCGAACGCAAATGCCGTATTCTGGTGGAAGCGAAAAGAAAGGAAGAAGCGGAAAAATGGAGCAGAAACCTTACAGGAATCCTTGCAAAAGAACTTGTATAATTTTCAAAGGGACAGAAAAATGAATCTCCTTCTGCTGACAGAAAAAAACAAACTGGAAAAAAATCTTTTCCTTGTGGATGATGAACGCGCGGAACATATCAAATGTACTCTTCACGGCAAAGAGGGGGACTCTTTGAAAGTCGGGTTTCTCAACGGCAACCGGGGGACAGGCATACTAATCAGCGTGGATAAGAAAAAAGTCATTGTAAAATGTGATGATTTTTCCCTGCCGCCGCCTCCGGAATCTCCTGTCATTCCCATTATCAGTCTGCCCCGCCCCCAGAGTTTCAAAAAGACGCTGCATTTTATTGCGTCAAGCGGGATAAAGAAGGCATATTTCATCCATTCCGACGGTGTAGAAAAAAGTTACTGGAAGAGTTCGGCACTGGAAGAAAAAGCCATTGAAAAAGAATTGTTTCTCGGTCTGGAACAGGGGTGCGATACCATCATGCCCCATCTTGTATTCAAACGATCTTTCCAACATTTTCTTGCGGGAGAGGAATTTGCCTCTTTGTGTGAAAATAAGGAAAAACTTATTGCCCACCCCTACCATACCGCCGTCCCCTGTCCGGTGAAAGCGGAAAGACCCACCCTCCTCGCCATAGGACCGGAAAGCGGGTATATTGAGGAGGAGGTCAGAGCTTTTGTGGAAAAAGGTTTTCAGGCGGTCACATTGGGCAGTCACATTTTGAGAGTGGAATTTGCTCTTGCCGCCGCCTGCGGCAGATTGATGTTTTAAGAAAAAATCTTACAAAAAGGATTCTGCCAGATCGTTCCAGAACTCCAAACCTTTTTCTGTGGGAAAAAGGCTCTCCCCTTTCCGGTGCAGCAAATTGTGCAGAATATTTTTTTCTATGGTTTTCCGCCAGAGAGAATCGAAAGAAATCCCGCCGGAAACTTTTTCCCAGTCTTCTTTTGTCCATCCGGAAACTTTCCGCAAACCCATAATAAACATTTCCGCAAGGCGGGTTTCATCTTCCACGATATCTTTTTCCGGTTCTTTTCCGGCAAGAAATCCCCCGAGGGGACTGTATTGCGTCCAGCGGTCTTTCCCGTCAAAGGAACATGCGGAAGGGCCGAGTCCCAGATAGGCGGCTCCTTTCCAGATATTGTCATTATGCCGGCAATGGAAATTTTCTTTCGCATAATTGGATATTTCGTACCGGGAAAAACCTTTTTCTTTAAGATATTCTCCGGCAAATTCCCACATATCCGCCGAAAGACTTTCATCCTTTTCTGTTATATATTTTTCCGCAAGAAGAGTCCCCTCTTCCAATGTGAGGGAGTAACAGGATAAATGCTTTACAGGAAAGGAAACAGCCGTTTGCAGATCCTTCTTCCAATCTTCCAGAGTTTGTCCGGGCAGGAAGTAGATCAGATCCAAACCGATATTGAAAATGGAATTTTTATTCAAAAGAGTGATGGCATTTTCCACCGTTTTTTCAATATTTTTATTGGGTTCTCTTCTTCCGATCCTTTCCCGGAAAACAGGGGAAAAACTCTGTACTCCCATACTTACACGGTTGACAAAAGAACCCATGACCATACTTTTTTCTTCTGTAAGGGAAGAGGGATTGCACTCCATGGTGATCTCAATATTTTCTTCAAAAGTAAAATTTTGCCGGATCTTCTGAAAAAGTTTTTCCATTTTTTCCGGCGGAAGGAGCGTGGGAGTACCGCCGCCAAAGTAGATGGAACGCAACACCTTGCATAATGGCGCATTTTCTTCCATGTGGGAAAAGAGTTTTTCCAGATATTTTTCCAACAGAGTTTCCTCCATATTTTTTTCTGAATAGAAAGCGCAGTAATCACACTTTCCGGCACAGAAAGGAATATGGATATACAACTCTGTAAAAGGACGTTTTTTCAGCATAGGACACAAAAAACTCAATCTATCCCGTACTGGGCTATTTTTCTATGTAAGGTTCTTCTGCTGATCCCCAGTTTTTCCGCTGCTTTTGTCCGGTTTCCGCCGCACTCATCCAAAGCGCGTAAAATGAGCAGTTTTTCATTTCTGGTAAGATCGCAGCTGGACGGGCTCAAAATCTTTCTGGTGATCCCCGGATCGGATTTTTCCCGGATATTTACAGGCACATTATCCAGATCTATAAGTTGGCCCCTTGTGAGGACCACCATCCGTTCAACGCAATTTTTCAGTTCCCGGATATTGCCGGGCCAGGAATAGGAACAGAGTGCGGACATGGCACTTTCGGATATACGCATATTGCTTCTGCCGTTTTCCTTTGAAAATACTTCGATATAATGATTGACGATGGGGGGGATATCCTCCAATCTTTCCCGCAAAGGTGGCAGTTTGATATTCACCACATCCAGACGGTAGAAAAGATCTTCCCGGAATGTCCCCTCCCGCACCATCGCTTCCAGATCCCGGTTTGTGGCAGTGACCACTCTCACATCCACCCGGATCGTTTCTGTCCCCCCCAGTCTTTCAAAGGAACGGTTTTCCAGCACCCGGAGGAGTTTTACCTGAATGGAAAGAGGGATCTCTCCTATTTCATCGAGAAAAAGTGTTCCGCCGTCGGCAAGTTCAAACCTGCCTTTTTTCTGTTCCACAGCACCGGTAAATGCGCCTTTTTCGTGTCCGAAAAGTTCACTTTCCAGCAAAGTTTCCGGCAGAGCGGCACAATGCACCGGCACAAAACGGCCGCTTCTGCCGCTCAACTCATGTACTGCCTGGGCGATCAACTCTTTTCCCGTACCGCTTTCGCCGGAAATGGTGACAGTAGCCCGACTGGGGGCGACCTGCCGGATATTGTCAAGGATATTCTGCAAAGCGGCAGAATTTCCCAGAATATTGCTTACACCGAAACGGTTGGAAAGCTGTTTTTTCAATTCCCGGTTCTCCTCCCTGATCCTGCCGGACTCCAATGCCCGTTCCATAAGGATCTCCAAGCGGTCGAAATTCACCGGCTTTTCCATAAAGTCGAATGCGCCTTTTTTCATCGCCTCCACGGCACTTTCGATGGAACCGTAAGCCGTAAAAACGATACAGGGCGGAGGATTTTCCTTTGCCAGAGCTGTTTCCAATACCGTAAAACCATCTGCACCGGGCATACGGATATCCGTAAGGATAAGGTCATAGGAGTTGCGCTTGATAAGATTGATCCCCATCAGACCATCTTCTGCAGTGGTCACATCATATTTCATACGCAGAAAGCGGTTGAGTACATCTCTTGTTCCCCGTTCATCATCCACAATAAGGATGGAGGGTCTTTTTTCCTGTTCATACATATCTTTTTCCCTGACCATATTTTATTCCTTTTCCTGTATGGCAATACTCCCGGCGGGGAGGCTTTTTCTTTTTCCGCTTTTTTCGGAAGTGGGCAGTACGCGGCACTGCACATCTGCACGTGGAAATGCTATGATAAATTTTGTCCCCTCCCCCACTGTACTGGCAAAGGAGATGTGGCCGCCATGTTCCCTTACGATGCGTTCCACCACCATAAGTCCGATACCGCTGCCTTTTTCTTTTGTGGTGAATCTGGGGGAAAAGATCCGGGAGGCATTTTCACTTTTTATACCGCTGCCGCTGTCGGAGAAAGCAATAAGAACGCTTCTGTCATCATTGGAACAGCTTATACGCAGTTCCCCGCCGCCGGTCATGGCCTGTACTGCATTTTTGATAAGGTTGTAGAACGATTGCTTCAACTGTTCCCTGTCGCCCCGGATCATGGGGAGAGTATCGCTCCATGAACAGTTTACTTTGATCCTTCTTCCTTCCAGTTCGATCCGCATGAAATTCAGGGTTTCCAGCACACAATCCTTTACATCCAGAAGCTGAAACACCCCTTTGGAGGGGCGCAATGCCCCCAGGAAATTATGGATGATATGATCCAGTCTTTCCACTTCCCCTCTTGCCGCAGCAGTCATTTCAGAAGCTTCCTCCACATCGAAATTGCCGCTGTCAAGGAGCCGCTGGAAAAGTTGCAGATGCAGATAGATACTGTTCAGGGGGTTCCCGATCTCGTGGGCTACTTCTGCGGCAAGGAGACTGATGAGAGCGGTTCTTTCGGTTTCTGCGGCATTATGGAGTCTGTCGTAGGTATTGGTGATATCGTTAAAGATAAGGGTGACACATTTTTCTGTTTCTGTCAATTCCTTTCCCGGCATCCTGCCGGGGGCGTGGGAACGGTGCAGAGCATAAAAACTCAAAACCCGCCGTACGGGATAAAAAATCTCCACTTCCGTGCGTACAGTATGATCGGAGGAATCTGCGGAAGCGAAAATATTTTCCCAATCCACGCCTTTCACAAAAGAATTGATACTCACTCTGGAAAAATCGTCCGGGATACCGAAAATCTCTTTGGCAACGGCGTTATGGTATAAGATCCTGCCGTTTTCGGAGATGACTACTATCCCCTCCCGGATGGCATTGAAAAGATTTTCCAACATCCCGTGTTCCCTGGAAAGCAGATGGATGTAGGATTGGATACTGCCCGGATCAAAGGATTCCAGACGGGTCCCGAATTTACTGAAAAATGGGTTTTTCTTTGCCATAGATCTCCTCTTTGTGCAATTCTGTCCCGATAAAAAATCATTTCCATATGTGTAATTTTGACACACTACACCGTAATAATATACAGGAAAAAAACCAAAAAGCAAGAGCGGATAAAAGACTCCTCCGCAGATTTTACAGTAAAAAGAAAGTGAAAACATAAAAAAATACAGTTTTAATAACAGATTATACAGTTTTTACAGTTTGCCATACGGAAAAACGGTGTTATATTTACCGTAATAAAGGTTCTTCAAGAAATGATAAACAGAAAAAATTTGCAGGAAGGACCTCTTTTTACAGTTTCAAAAAAGGAGAGGTAAAATGATGGAAGGCGGAAAAAAAGTATGGTACTTTGCTGACGGTTACATTCCGGAAAAAGTAAAAAACGGTACGATGGAAGCCCATGAAGCCCTGATGCTTTTCAACACGGCTTCCTCCGATGCGGATGTTGTGATAGATATTTACTTTTCCGATCGTGCGCCAATAAAAAATATCCATGTGAACGTTCCGGCAGAAAGAATCATTTCCCTGCGGATGGATGATCCCAATGACCTTAACGGCAATGTGATCCCTCTTCTCACCCAGTATGCAGTAAGGATCAGTTCCTCCATTCCCATTGTCTGTCAGTTCGGCAGACTGGATACCACCCAGAACGCCATGTCCTACTATGTGGGGATCGGTTACGCAGAATAAAAAATCATAATGAATATACAAATCAAGGGGAAAAAAATGAAAAAACAACCACGCAGTGTGAAAAACTTTACTCTTATCGAACTCCTCGTTGTCATTGCCATCATCGCCATTCTTGCCGGGATGCTTCTTCCCGCATTGAACAAGGCAAGGGAGAAGGCAAGGGATATAGCCTGCACGAGCAATCAAAAACAACTCGGGCTGGGATTTTCTTTCTATCTTTCCGACAGTAAAGATATTTATCCCGGCGGCGGCAGTAATATGGAAAACTACCGGAAATGGCCATGGCACCACGTTTTCCTTATGCAGAAATATATTACACACAAAATCCTTGTTGACCCATCTCTGAATGAAACCGATGCGGAAGAAAAAAAATACGGTCAGCCGGGAAGAGGAAAAACGGAAGTAGCCATTTCCGATACAGCCGTCAACGGCTGCGGTTATCCCGGATATGGTTACAATTATTTCAATATCGGCTCGGATTTCGGCGGACGCAATGACTGGCTTAAAGGAACCAATGCCAGAGTAAGAGAGATCAAATATCCCAGTATCGTGTATATTGCGATGGATACAAAAGATGCCGCAATGAACTGTGGAAACGCCCTCGCCCGCAGTACCACAGCGACCAGTTCAGGAAACGGAGTAATCGATGCCCTTCGTCACAAAGGCAAAACCGCCATTCTTTTCGGCGACGGCAGCGTGGGGTACAAAAAAGCCCATCCCTTTAACCCCTATGCCCAGAACGGCTTGGATACCAGTAAGAAAACCGATCAGGCAAAATGCTGGACAGGCGGCCGTTTCGGCGGGGATGTACGGTAAAAGTATAAATGATAAACTACGGGAAAAAGTATGAAAAATACAATCAAAGTTGCTGCACTCCTTATTGCATTGATTTTTACAGAAACTTTTCTCCATGCCTTTGATGTAGTGAAAGAGGGGAAAGCAAAAAGTTATATCCTTCTTTCAGAAAACAGCACCAAAGCAGAGGAATTTGCCGCAGAAGAGTTTGCAAAATATGTAAAAAAGATGACCAAAGCGGATCTTGTCATATCAAAGAAACCTCTCAAAAGTCTTGCTCCGGTGAAATTCCGTCTGGCAGATTCCCCTGACATCAGAAAAGATCCTGCTTACGGAAAATTGCCCCAGTTGGGCAATGTGGGTTATATCGTTTCCGCCAATACCGGAGCTCTTACCATTATCGCCCGTACAAAACAGGGCATCCATCACGGCAATTATTTTCTTCTGAAAAAGTACGGAGAGATCTATTTTCTCCATCCGGATGAACCGGAGATCGTTCCGGAAAAAAGTTCTTTCATCATCCCGGATCAGGTAACAGTACGCAATCCTTATTTCACCGACATCCGTCCTGCGGGCAATGCTCCCTACTGCGTCCCCGCCCACAGAGTTTTGTGGCGTATGCGCAACGGTTCCACGGTCACAACCCGTCCTGCAATACAGAGAAAAGGCAGAAAAGATCTTGTTGATCTGGAAGAAAAACTGGGACACGCTTTTTCTGCCGGCGGTCATTGTTTCACCCCGCTTCTTGTCGGTTCCTGGTCTGTAAAGGAGATCAAAAAACTGCATAAGGAACATCCGGAATATTTCGGGTTGCGCAATGGCAAACGGATCTGGTCGGATCTCTCCCTTTCCAACAAAGAACAACTCTGCCAGCCCTGCCTTTCCAATCCGGAAGTAATGAAACGCATTGCAGACAATCTGCATAAGGAACTCAATACCACCTACGGCGGTCAGCCCATCACCTACCGTATCTACAATGACGACCATACATTCTGGTGCGAATGTGAAAACTGTAAAAAGATGGATGACCCCAAAGCAGGGAAACTTGGCAAAAACTCCAACCGTTACTGGGCACTTGTCAATTATCTTGCCAAAGAACTTCTGCCGAAAAACCCCAATCTTACCCTTCTTGCCATCGCCTATCAGGATTACCGCGATGTGCCGACAAAGGTGAAACCCGATCCCCGTGTCCCCATCCAGATCGCCCCTCACGGAGATTGCTACAACCACACTCTGGACGATCCCAAATGTCCCACCAATCCCCGTTACCGGAAAATGTTTGAAGATTGGAAAAAGACCGGAGCAAAACTCTATGTCTTTGAATACCACAACCAATTGCCCGGAGAGTGCAGATACATTCCCATTGAACGCAAATGGGTGGAATTTCTCCGCTACTACCATAAAAACAACGTTCTTTCCGCCAATGCTGTGATCTGTGACGGGGAATCCCCTCATACGAACCTGCCCTACTATTCCACATACAATTACAAAAATTCCTGGTATGCAAGATGGCAGATGGCGTATATGACCGGTCACTTCGCCTGGGATCTGTATGATGATTACGAGAAAGTATGGGAGAAGATCAATTCCCTTTACTATGGAAAAGCATGGAAATATATCCGTCCCTACCGTCTGCTTCTGGAAAAATCCCTGAAAGAAACAGGGGTCTGCTTCGGTTACGGGACAAGTGCCGTTTCCTCCATCGGGAAATGTTATGAGTATAAAACGGTCGCCAAAGACTCTTCCGCCCTTTTGAAAAAAGCCGTGGAAAGCGTGAAAAATGATCCGCTTTACCTCAAAAGAGTATTAAGGGAAAAGGAATATTTTGAAAAGAACTGGGCATCTGCCGGATATAGTTCCATAAAAAATTCCGGTACTATTTATAAAGTCAACCGTGCCAAGACCCCCATCATCATTGACGGAAAGTTTGATGAAAAAGCATATCTTTCGGCAACGGAACTTCCCGAACTTTTCGTCAACACCAACCGGGGCAAAAGATTTACTCCGGATGCCAAAACGAAAGGAAAAATCCTTTTTGATCCCAAAAACATTTATTTTGCCATTGAATGCAGCAAATATCAGGGCAAAGTCAATGACAGGGCAAAGGCAGACGGTCTTAAAGCCCTTACCGGAAGCCATATTGAACTCCTGCTTATGAGTGAACACCTTGAAGGCAAATATTACCATATCGGGATCACTCATAACGGTCATACATACAGTGCCCTCACCACAGACGGTACAAAACGGGATCTGAACAGAAAACTTGATTTTGAATACAAACTGATTGATACGCCCGATAAATATTTTCTGGAGATCCGTATTCCCGCCCATCTTCTGGGAGGGATCCGGGAAGGGGATTGCTGGAAGATCAATTTCATGCGTACTTCCGTAGATAAAAACGGCAGGATGCAGCACGCCACAACTTCCAGAGATACCCACTTCCACGATATCCCCAATGCCCCTGTCTTCACATTCGGAGAAGGCGGAGCATTGCTTCTCAACGGGGATTTCAAAACCACAGTAAAGGCTGTTCCCCCGAAACCTCCGAAGAAAAAGCCCGGATATGTCTGGAAATTTGAATCGGAAAAAATGCCTGCCCACTGGAAATTCCTCCCCGGCAATCCGGGAACTGCCGCATTGAAAAAGGATCCTGACGGCAAATCTTTCCTTTACTTTGCCAGCGGAGCAAATAATTATCCCATGATCTGGCAGCCCCTGCGTAATACAGGGGATGAAGTCAAAGAGTATTTTCTCTCCTTTACCGCAAGGGGAAAAGGCTCTCTTTCTGCCACGATATATTATAATGCAAACCGCAAACAACTCCCCGCAAAGACTTTCAGACTGGGGAAAGAATGGAAAGATTATTCCTGCAATATAGATATTTCCACTACATTGGGTACAAAATCCCTTTTCCTGAAAATCAATAAAGGAGTTGCAGAGATCAAAGACATCAAACTTGTCCCGGTCATTCTTGCTGATAATCCCGACGCATTGAAACATTGAGATATTTTTTCTGTAAAGGGAAAGACTTTTCCTGTCAAAAGGAATCAGTCTTTCCCTTTTTTTCTCCCGGAAAAGGGGATCAAAAAACTGTATTCCAAGCCCGTAAAGGACAGAGAAGGAATCTCTTTTTGAAAAATTATGGGATAGAGGTGAAAAAAAAAGATTTTTTTTGATTTTATATTTGAAATTTTAAAAAGTTGTGTCATATTATAGTATCTTAATGATTTGCCGGCATAGCTCAGTGGTAGAGCTACGGTTTTGTAAACCGTCGGTCGTTGGTTCGAATCCGACTGCCGGCTCCATTTTTTTCTTTTCCTTTATTTTTCTGAACAGTTTTTTTGTATCGTTACGGCATATTATCCCTGCTTTTCCGGAAAATGTGTTGCATTTTTCCATTGGCGGCAGTATAGTAATGACAGAATTTTTTCATACACAAAACCGGAAACAGGCGATGAAAGAAAAAGAAAATTGGAATACGCTTCTGCAAAAATATTCCTCCCATATCCAATATGGGAAAGAAGCATTGGATAAAATTCCTTTTTATCTGGAAAAATGTTTCAAAGATTGGGAAAAAAGAGAAAAAATACAGGAATATATTTCTTTACTCCACTCTTCGCCCGAACTTCTCGCCTTTTACAGCAAAATCCTTTTGGTACTGGAAGAAGGGATCCTTAACGGTTTTACCGGGAAAATCAATGATTCTCTTCTGGAAGAACCCTTCCCTTTCCCCCGGAATGCAACGATGCCGGAAGCAGCATTTTTGCTTCTTCTTGCCCTTTCCTGTATTCCCGCCGGAGAAAAGGCTTTTCTCCGGAAGGATCTGCCGCCGGAAAAACTCTATGAAGCACTGGATGAATTTGACGCATGGAGCAATAACTGCTTCCGGAATTACGCTATAAGTGGATTGCAATATTCTCACGGTTTTGCCTGGCTGATATTCCGGATCCTTCCGGGGATCGTTTTACGCTTCGGGCGTCTGGAATATAATCACAGTCTCTTTTTTCCGGACATTCTTGTTTTCCGGAACAGAAAAACGGGAGAATATATCCCCCTTGTCAATGGGAAATATGATGTAAACAGGGATGGAAAATTAGCAATTCATCCAAAAGAGGAAACTGCTTTTTCCACCATTCTTCCGGCAGGTATTTTTGGTTCCTATACCGGCAATACGGTAAATGCCGATGGGAAAATCCGGCAGGAAAAAACCTCTTTCGATCTTCAGGAATATGAACTTATTTTGCGTCCCGGCGATGAAGTACTCTATATGCATATACCTGAACTTGGCCCCCTTACGCCGGAAGAGGTGGAGGAGTCTTTTATAAAAGTCAGGGAATTTTACAGCAGGAAAGAATCTTCTTACCACCCCAGAGGCATTATTTGCGCTTCATGGCTTTTTGATCCCGTTTTGCAGGATCTTCTTCCCGAAAACGCCAATCTTGTACGCTTTCAGAAAAGCGGTTTTCTGCTGCCGCCGAAAGGAACTTCCTGCGATGTGATTTACCGGGTTTTCGGCGTAAAAGGGGAAAAAGAGGGGATAGACAAAGTGGAATGGAAAAGTTCTCTCCAGAAAGTTCTGGGGAATTATCTTCAAAATGGCGGCTTCTTCCGGGGCGGAAGATATTTCAGGATGTTTTAACCAAAAAAAAGGATAAAAAAATGTTTTCAAAAGGCGAATTTCTTACATTTCAAAGTCCGGAATCTCTGGGTTTGGCCCGTATGCCGGCAAAAAGTATATTTTTCCATTTTTCCGATGAAAAGAGTGCAGAGGAAAGTTCCTGCCGGGAACGGGGAGAATTTTATATGGGTCTTGCCGGAACATGGCAGTTCAAATATTTTGAAAAACCCTCCCTTATCCCGGATTCCTTTGATTCCATTATGGAGTGGGATTTTCTGCCTGTCCCCAGCTGCTGGGATATGAAAGGATATGATCATCCCCATTATACCAACAGAAACACCCCCTGGACCAAAGAAGCGTGTCTTGCTCCGAAAGTACCGGAAAATGACAATCCATCCGGCGCATTCCGCAGAACATTTACTCTGCCGGAAAACTGGAAAAATAAAAGAATATTCCTTGCCTTTGACGGAGCGGAAAGTGTAGTTTATGCCACGCTGAACGGCAAGAGAGTCGGCTTTACCAAAGATTCCCGTACAGGCGGGGAGTTTGAGATCACGCCCTTTTTGAAAGAGGGGGAAAATGTTCTGGATGTCATTGTGATCAAATGGTCGGAATCCTGTTATATGGAGGATCAGGACGAATGGTGGCACGCCGGAATCGTAAGAAATGTATATCTTTACGCCGCACCGGAAATATTCATCAGTGATTTTTTTGCAAAAACCACATTGGAAAACAAGTATAAAGATGGGATCCTTGATCTGGAAATGACAGTAAACTTCCCCCGCAAATACATAGATGGCTGTACTCTGGAAATTGCCATGAAAGACGGGGAAAAAGGAGAAATATTCCGGGAGGAGATAAAAGTAAATACGCACCGGAAAAAAAGATTCGGCACGCTGGATTTTTCCAGAATGGAAAGTTCCTTTTATAAAAAGATCCCGGATGTGAAATTATGGAGTGCGGAAGAACCGAATCTCTATACACTTCTTATCACACTCAAAGATGAAAAGGGAAATATTCTGGATGTGGTAAGTTCAAAAACAGGTTTCCGCTCTGTGGAGATCAAAGAACGCACCATGCTTATAAACGGTCAGAGAGTTCTCATTACCGGAGTGAACCGCCACGAACACGATCCCCATGAAGGGCGTACAGTAAGTATCGATCTAATGGAAAAAGATGTTGTTTTGATGAAAAAATACAACATCAATGCCGTCCGGTGCAGCCATTATCCCCCCTCCTGGGAGTTTCTGGAACTGTGTGATAAATATGGGCTTTATGTTATGGATGAAGCCAATATCGAAACGCACGGCTACTCTTCGGATCTCTCCCGCAATCCCGCCTGGGCCCCCGCCTATCTTGACCGGGGAGCGAAAATGGTCATGCGGGATAAGAACCATCCCTGTATTTTCTGTTGGTCACTGGGCAATGAATCCGGCAACGGAGCCAGTCACAATGCCATGGCAGGCTGGATCAGAGAGTATGATGGAAGCCGTCTCATCCATTATGAAGCCGCCACCCAGGAATGGATCCCCGGCAACAACCGTCAGAAAAGCGATATCATAAGCCCCATGTACCCTTATGTGGAAGCCATGATCAACTGGGCTGAAAACTATGCGGAAAATGAAGACCGCCCCATGATCATGTGTGAATATTCCCATGCCATGGGCAACAGCAACGGCGGACTTGCCGATTATTTCAGTGCTTTCAGAAAATATCCCTCTTTACAGGGTGGCTTCATCTGGGAATGGGTTGACCACGGGATCTATGCAAAGGATGGAAAAACATTCCTCTACGGCGGGGATTTCGGAGACACCCCCAACGATAAAAACTTTGTTGCCGACGGACTTGTTTTCCCCGATAGAGTACCCCATCCTGCCATGGAGGAATATAAATATCTCTGTCAGAAGATCCGTTTTACCCTGTCCGACCCCAAAAGTCTCATTTTGCGCATCACCAATGAAAATTATTTTACCGATCTTTCCGGTTATGATTTCTATTGGGAGATCACAAGGGACGGGAAAAAAGTCCATGAGGGGAAAATCACAAAAGAAATGATGCTGGAAAGTCATTTCTATCAATCCTGCAACATTGATGACAGAGATCCGGAAATGAAAAGAGCCGGTGCCTTTATTCAGGAGGTACGCCGTCCCTTCTATAAAAAATGTCCCGGATTATATTACTCCCATGAGTTCCATAATACGGCTCTTTTCCGGATCCACGCTCTCCTGCCGGAATGTTACGCAAATGAAACACTTTTGCTGAATGTACGGGCGGAATTGAAAGAAGATACATCATGGGCGGAAAAAGGACATATCGTTGCCTACGAACAGTTTGAACTGCCCTTTACCCCCCTCTATACATTTCCTGCGCCGGTGAAAGAGGAGATCATGCCGCGTCTTTCCGCAGAAAAAGCCTTTCTTGTTTTGGACGGCAAAGAGGTCATTACTTCCAATCCCGTTATGAATATCATGCGGGCAACACTGGATAATGACGGGGTAAGCTGGGCACTGAAATTCCACATGACAGCCAAACCCCTTGTAAGATGGCATGACAAAGGGTTGTTTGACGGGAAAATGGATTCAGCGGTACTGGAAAATACTCCCGGAAAGATCCTTCTGGAAGATCGTTTTACCACGCCCTGTGTGAAAGAAAGCATCGGTCTTGTGCAAAAATATACCATGGAGGAAAATGGTTCTCTTAAAGGGGAGGCACTTTTCTCTGTACCGGAATATTTCCGGGATCTTCCCCGTCTGGGACTGCTTTTCACCCTTGATGGCTCATTTGAAAAGGTGGAATATTTCGGAAAAGGACCTTTTGAAAACTATATTGACCGCAATTCCGGAGCGAAAAAGGGATTGTATTCCACAACAGTTGATGAAATGTATACTCCCTACATCATGCCCCAGGACTATGGAAACCGTACGGAAGTAAAATATATTGCCTTATACAGTCCTTCTCTGGATATCACACTTCTCTTCCACACCCCCGCAGGTGCGGAATTTTCCGTAAGCAGATATTCTTACGATATGCTGGAAAAAGCACAGCATACCAATGAATTGATCCCTTCAGAAAATATCTATCTCAAACTGGATTATTTCCAGCGGGGAGTGGGAAGTGTGAGCTGCGGCCCTGACGCAAAAGAAGAGTACCGCTCCCAGTGGGGGGATTTCCTTTTGCGTTTCAAAGTGAAAGCGATCAAAGGGAAAGTAGAGGATCTTTCTGCGGAAATAAGAAAGATGTGATCCATTCCGGGAAAAAGATCAAGGGGGCGGGGACGCAGGCTCTCAACTCTGTATTTCTCGCATATAAACAAGCCCTGAATGGACGGCAGAACGAAAAAACACTGCCCCCCTCTTTCTGTCGCTCTTTCAGAGATTGTTTTTTTATTTTGTACTCCTACCCGGGGGTACGGTCCCTTACAGGTCCCTACCCGCCGGGCTATGTTCCTGCGGGGCTTTCAGCCCCTCCTGCCCTTTCAGGGCTGGTTTTGATATTTATTTTTTAATCCATACAATGAACCGGCAATAACCAATTTTGCAAAAATCTGCCTGAATCATTTTCCTGAACAACTAAATATACACTCCTCAAATATAAAGAAAAATAACGGGGTATTACAAAATGATAAGATAATTGTGATTTTTATTCACAGGTATCCCATAATTTTAGAAAAACACATTTTTCTCCAATATTTGAACAGAGGATTTTCTGGTTTAAAAAAGTGATTTTGTCAGATTTCAATATTTGAGTCGGAGTAAAAGGATCAAAAAAGAATTTTATTCCACGGCGAAGCAAAACAGCCCTGAAAGGGCAAAGGCTCTGTAAGAGCCGTAAGCAAACAGCCCGGTGGTAAGTCCTCTGAAGGAGGACGCAGCCCCGGGGTAAAATCCCGAAAAAAAATCAAGCTCTGAAAGAGCGGCAGAATATATCAGACACACTTTTTCCTTTCTGTCGCCCCTTTGGGGCTTTGTAAGGCTTTAAAATTTGATTTATAGTCTGATCAGTTGTGACAGCCTTACAGGAAACAATAAACTTCCAACTTGACATAAAAAAGTTTTCACAGGATATTTGTGATTCATTTCAGTAAATTTACTTTTTATGGGATCGTTGTGATTTTTATTAGATAATTGCGTTATTTTTTTATTATCTGCTTGCATTTATCGTTTTGAAGCAGTAACTTATTTATGCTGCCAATTGTGGCAGTGGCTAATTGACAACTGTTCATATTTTACGGCAAATACGTCCAAAACCGACCAAAATAAAACGTTTTTTGTCTTCTACACCCACAGGTGAATTGTGTCCAGCGGGATTGTGCCTTGATTTTTGCACAGTCTTGCCGGATGTTCCTTTTTGCATTGGGTGTAGTGGGCTCTTGGTCGGGCCTTGGACGTAGTGCAAATCTGGAATATCCGGCTTTTTTTTTGCCTTGAGTATTCTATGATCTTGCGTTATTCACTGAAGACCTGTTTGTCCTTTGAATTTTCTTGCTGTTGATTATTGAACGGTAAAAAGAGAAAGGATTAAAAAAATGCACATCTTCGCAAACTTGATTGGAACGCAGGCACTTGCCATCATGGAAAAACAAATTAACTATGACGGTCCCTGCTATGTACGTCTTGTAGGCCGCAAATCCGGGGTTGTTGATTGGATTTTGACAATCTTCAAGGTTAATACAACAACAGTTCTGGAAGTTTATGCGGACAGAATAGAATATTCTTATGGTTCTTTATCCGGCTCTGTTTTAGAAGTAATTCCTCTTTCAAAAGTAAGTAATTTACTTTGTGGTTATTTCAAACCCGTTATTTTGTTAGTTATCGCTGCTATTTTTGTCCTTCTTGCGTTGCCAACATTCGGTACATCTCTTATTCCTGCTGTTCTTTGCCTCATTTATTATTTTCTCAAAAAATCTGTATTGATTTCTGTCATTCCCAACAGTGCAAGCGGCTGCGCCGTGGCATTCAAACGTTCCATTATTGAAAATCAAGACATTACCGAAAAAGAAGGAGAAGAAATCATCAAAGTGATAACACAATTGGTTGAAAATGCCAATAAAAAGAACTACTGAAAAAGGTTTTATAAAATCAGGGGAGCGGGCAAAAGTAAATATTTTGCATCAGCCCCCCCTTATTTCTGTTATGCCATGGGAACAATTATCACCTTTCCGCAACGCAATGCAAGAATTTTACATTCCACTTTTTCCAGCGGGATCTTCAATAAACTTGACGCCGCTCTTCTGTAAATATTCAACTGCGGGGAATATCTTTCCAGAAAGATTTTTTCCTCTTCCTCCCGGTCACTTTTATAGTCGATGACCGTTGCACTTATGCAAATACCCTCTTCATCATATTCCGCAACAAGACGGTCAAAAATCCCGGAAATATAATTGCCCGCCTCCTTATCCGGAAGCAGAAAGGAGCGTTCTTTCCGCAAAGAAGCAGAAAAACTGCCCGGATGTTTCAAAGCGTTCCGTATGGCGGAACTTTCCCAGGCATATGCCAGAAGTTTCCCCTCTTCTGTTGCCAGCAGTTCTTTTCCGAAAGTCTTTTGCAAATATTCTTCCGGAGGAGAATTATCATAAAAATTGATCTTGCAGAAGAGTTCATGCACCTTTGTCCCAAGATCTGCTGCTGTACCAGAAAGAGAAAATCTTTTTGTTTGTGTGATCTTTGTAAAAATATCCGTATGTTGAGAAGGTTTGGGCGCATTGGATAATCTCTCCTTTTCAGGGAAATGAATAAGACTCAAACTGCTTGCGGAAGAAACTTTTTCACAACTTTGCGCATATTTTGCAAGGCATTTTCCGGTAAGGAGATTATTGCGTTCCACAAGTTCATTTTTTTTCTGCTCATTTTCTTTTTCAGAACGCTTTTTCTCTTCAAAAAGGCGTCTTTCCTCTATTTCCCAGTTTTCATTCCCTCTTTCCCATAAGGAAACCATATCTGCATCAATATTCCTTACGGGCAATTGTTTACTTTCAAATATGCTTGCGCAAAGAGTTGCCATATTGATACTTTTACTGCTTTCGGTTTTTTCCTCGCCGAAAAGATACAAAGAGTGTTTCGCCCGGGTCATCCCCACATAGAGCATACAGCAGCTTTCATAGGCGCCTGCATCTTTTAATTTCGTTGCAAACTCATCCAGAACAGGTACACTTTTCAAATACTGTTTTGCCGGAAATGCCGTAAGGAAACGGGGGGAAAAATCTTCCGGATCTTTATTGAGGAATATTCCCTCATGCAATTTTATCCCAGCCATACTGTCCCCATTGATATCCGGCATGATCACGATATCAAAGGCAAGCCCTTTGGATTTATGATAGGTCATACACTGTACAGTATTGCGTAAGGAGATCTCATTGCCAGCCTCCTCATAGGCAAGGAGAAGGAATGTATCTATATCCGTCATCCCCTGCTTGTCATATTTCCCTGCAGCCTCCGCAAGGCTTCTTAATCTTCGTTCATCGAAAGAAGTCAAGTTCTGCCGGAATGCCTCCATAAAGGAGCGGAAAAAGAGTTCAAAGCCCCCGTTGGCAAGATCGGAACGCACTCCATTATACAATGCCTCCGCTCCGGAAAGATCGGCAGGACACATATATCCCATTTTCTCTGCCAGAACTTTCTCATCCACTTTTTCCTCTCCCAGTTCCAGCATTTCAAACATTTTTCCAACAAAAATATCTCCGGGATGTGCCGTTCCCAGAAGCACATAATAGGCAAGCACACAGAAAAGACTGTCTCTCACAGATAAACGGCTGTCCAGAGAAACCGGAAGATTGACCTTTTTCCCGGCAAGAAGATCCTGTATGGTAAATTGCCGGATATATTCGGCAAATTCCCCTGCCGCCGAGTTTGTCCGGAAAAGCACCCCTGTACTGAAAGGACATTTTTCATTGAATGGATCCAGTTTGACCAACAGATCATATACTTTCCGGTACTTTCTTTCTCTGGCACTTTTTGTTTCCCCCCGACTGACGGCGGGAAGTTGATAATAACAACTGTACCCTTTCTGTTTTGCGGCGGAATCGGAGGAAATATGTTTTTCATACTGCATTTTTTTCATTGCAGAATACAAAATCATTTTATCCTCCGCCTTTTTGATACCGACTATGGCATCCGGATTCATGAAAACCGTATTGACCATATCCAGCACCTCATTGCAGGAACGGTAGGATCTGATAAGCGTACTTTTTCTTATCCCCCGCTGACCATAAATACTTTCCGGAAATTTTTCCAGGATCATATTGAACAATCCCGGATTACCATTACGCCACTGGTAAATGGACTGCTTGATATCCCCCACGTAGAAAAAGGATCTCCCTCCATCCGGATCGGTGATCGCCTCTTCCGCAAGGCGGGAAATGGCGTTCCACTGGTTGTCGCTGGTATCCTGAAATTCGTCGATAAGGTAATGATCGGTCTTTTCATCCATCCGTTCCTCTATCCCTGCCCGGTCGGAAAAGGGAAGAGCCAGTCCGCTTTCTCTGCTGTCGGAGGAGGGCCTCAATAAATAGGGGATATCGGAAAAGGTGATCTTGCCGGAACTGCGTACAAGAAGAGCATATTTTCTGTTGAAAAGATCCAGAAGTTTCCAGAGAGCCTCATTGCGTCTTACAAGACTTTTTATATTGCAGTAAAGGATATGCCGCATAAGAATAACAGTATTCTGATAAAAATCCCCCTGCAGAAGATACTCTTTCCGGTTGTAGGGAAGAAGCAGATCGCTTCTCCCCTCTTCCGTTACCGGAAACGCAGGAAGTGCAGAGGTGAATTTTTCCCATATACGGAGAGTATTTTCCTCTGCTTTGGGGTTATCCTCCGCTTTCAGGGCATCGGCGAGAATGGAGGAAAAATTGTTATATAGTCTTTTTGTATCAGTATTCTCTCTGTACGGGGAAAGGAAGTCATTCAGTTCGTCTATATAAGTTTCAGCGATTTTCTCCAATTTTTTCTTACTTGCAAAATAACTTTCCGGAACAAGATGCCGTAACTCTTCCGAACACCAGAAGCAATAATCCGGACAGGCAAGAAAACAGTCATACAGAGAAAAAACAAGTTCTTTTACCGTCCCGTAAAGATATTTATTATTTTCCCCGAAGGAAATTTCTTTGATGAGTTCCATGATCTCCCTGCGGTCTTCCTGCCCCAGTTCTTTCAAAAGTTCCAGAAGAGTATTGACCCGGTTTCCGGTATCACTTTCCTCCATGATGGATAACTGCCCGTAAATACCGCATTCCAGAGGAAAGGCACGGATGATATTGACAAAGAAACTGTCCAGGGTACTGATCTGCAATTTTTCTTTGCTTTTCAATAATCTTCCCAATATACCGCAGGCGCGTTTTGAATCAAAATTGCCGTTATGGAAAAGTGGGAAGTTTTCAGCAAACTTCTTTGCCTTTTCTTCCGATGAAGCCAGTTGGATCAATTCTTCTGCGATCTTGTCATAGATCTCGCCTGCCGCCTTTTTGGTAAAGGTGGAGGCAAGGATCCTGCCCGGATTCACTCCGGCATGGAGCAGGGCTATATACCGCATGGCAAGGGAAAAAGTCTTTCCCGTTCCGGCAGAAGCCATGATAGCTTCATTTCCGGGAAGCATATTTCTGCATTCGGGAAATTCCTGTTCAAAAAGATCAGAACAGTCTCTTCCGGCTTCTTCCGGATATTTTTCTGAAGAGTTTTTTTCCATTGTCTCTTCAAAAAAGTATTCTTCTTCTCTGTCCATCACCGTTCTCCTCCTTCCCTGTTTTCCGCAGAAGGATTTTCCTTTGATTTATTTTTCTCTGCCGCATCCGGGAATTTTACTCCCCGCAGTACAAGAGAGGGCATCTCCTGAAAGAGATCCGCAAAATCATCATATTTTACTTTCTTATCCGGGTCACCTTTGAAAAGTTTTTCTTTCATCATCTGTAATTCAGACCCTATCGACTGTACTTTTTCTTCCGCTTTTTCCAGAATTTCCTCCATATCCTCCCAGATTTTTATTCCGGTGGAAGTAACGGCTTTGGGCAGATTGAAGTATCCGCACTCGATCTTCATTTTTTCCATATCCGGGAGGGAATATTTTTTTCTGAAAAAAGCGTCTTTTCTCAAAAGAATGGCATATAAAGGCAGCTGTAAGGAGAGAAATTCCATCTTTTCCCCGCTTCCTTTACAATGGGCGTTTTCCGGTTCGATCCCGGAATTGGCGGTTTTGAAATCCAGTACCCGCAAAACTTTTTTATCCTTTGAGATTTCAATTCTGTCGATCCTTCCCGTTATATCCATTCCGGCAAAATGGATCGCCCCTGTGCCGCCCTCCTCTTTCTTTCCTCCGAGAGTATATTCCTGACACAATAAGGAATACTTTTCCTCCTCCCGGAGCAGAATGGGAACAGCAGCATACAATCTTTGTAAAATAAGATCTTTCTGTAAATCCACAAGGAAAGAGAGTTTCTCCCCGTAATTTTCTGCAAGATATTTTTCCAGAAGTTCCCGCATCTTTTCCTGCAAAGAAAATATATCCCGTCCCTGACTTTCTTTCAAAGATTCAAAAACATAATGACAGGCGTTTCCGAAAGCGGCATCATCCATCTCCTTTGCTGTATAATCTTTCATCTCCATTTTCATAATGTGTTTCAGGAAAAAATGCAGCGGACTTTCCAGATAGGTGGAAAAAGCAGTAACAGATATCCGGATATTTTCCAGTTTATTTCTGTATTTTTCCACAGGCAGACGGAAATAAAAATCGTTGGGCAATATACTTTCCTGCTGCCTTTGTTCCGGCATGGGCAGAGGTGCGGAAAATAAAAGAGAAGCTCTGGAAAGCATATTTTCTCTTTTTCCGCGGAAAAGAAAGGGGGAAAATCTTGCAGGCGTACCGTCGGCAGAAAATTTGGAAGCAAAAAATCTTACTTTCCCACCTTTTTTTCTTCTGCGTGCAATACTTTCATAAAGGTAGAAAGCATCTCTTGCCGCCCTCTGGGGATTTCCGGGAAGCCCCAGGGCAAGACGCTGGGAATCATTGATAAAAGGATTGGGGTCGATCTTTTCCGGCACAAAACTTTCACTCATCCCGCAAAGAAGAAGTTCCTCCGCTTCCAGATTGGGCAGTTCCAGAAAACCATGCAGTTCCACCCTGCGGGAGGCAAGTTCCCCGTAAAGCACATCCGAAGCACACATTTCTTCCAGCAGGGAGAAAAATTCCTCCTTTTCCAGTGCACGCAATACGGGACTTGCCATACACTTTTTCAGAAACTCTTCCAGATGACGGCATTGGGCTTCAAAAGAGATATTTTCCGTATCTTTTCTATCGCAGGGGATACTGTAAATATCGGTAAGGATGGAGGCAAGATTTTCCGGAAGAGACCCGGAAGACATCTTTGCACATAAATAGTTACATTCTTCCAGAACCTTTTTCATTTCCTTATCTGCAAAGGGGATCAGTGCGGCAGGGTCTTCCGGAAGATGTTCCAGAAAAATGGTATCAAGTTTTGCCAGAAACGCATTTTCCTTCACAGAGGCAAGGTGACAGCAATAAAGAAGAAAATCCTCATGATGCACCAATTCCCGGAATGAATCAAAGGAATTGTTTCTCACAAACCGGATGAGGGCGGAAAGCAGTTTTCCTGTTCTCGTTCTGCCGAAACATACGCCGGAAGGATCATAAAACTGAATATTTTTCCCGCCCAGGTTCTGTAATTCTTCTTTGAAAAAGGGCATGAGGGAGGCATCAGCACAGGCAAAGGCACTTTTTTCCATTTCCAGCCCCCCTTTTCTTGCGGCAACTGCTACAGCAAGTTTTGCCAGATCCGCCGCCTTTTCCGTATGAAAAAATGTTTCCTCATCTTTTCCCTGTTCAAAGGCGGTATTTTCCCATTTTTCCGGAACAGGATTGCCCCATTCATCAAAATATTCTTCCATGGAAGAGGGTGCCTGTATCCATATTTCCACTTCTTTTGTATCCGCAAAGCGTTCCAGCCTTGCCTGTACCGCAGGGAGCAGTCCCGGAACAGCACAAACAATGATCTTTTTATATTCCTCCAACTCTTCTTTTTTTTCCAATGCTTCCTGCCGGCTTTGGGGCAGAGTAAAATGCAAAAGAGAAAAACGGTCCACTTTCCCATAGGCAGCCAATTCCTTATGGTAGAGTTTTTCCAGTTCCCGTATCTCTTTTCTGCGTTCGGGGTCGATTGCGGGAGTCCGGATAATGGCATCTTCCAGAGTCATTCCGCCGAGACTCAATTCTTTCAGGAAAGAAAAAAGCATTTTGCTTAAATAGAAAGCATCGGAAAATGAGGGGGCTTTTTCTTCCGTAAAAAGCGTTGGATATTTTCTGTGATCGCAGGAAGCCAGTACTCTTGCCAAAAGAATATTGCTCTCATATTCCGTTGCCGCATTTTCCAGATTTCTCCCTTTTTCCAGAAAACTCCCCTGGCTCATCACCTCCGGCACAAAAAGTCCATCCGGTACCTTTTGCGCCAGATGCCGGAAAAATTCCCTTATGGCAAAACTTCCCGGCATGATCATCAATATCTGTCCCAAATCAGGACACGAAGAACTCAACTCTTCCGTCAGGATCTTTTCGGAAGCAAGAAACGGCAAGGCCCCCTCAAAACCTAAAAATACTCTTTTTTTCATTTATCCTCCCCCTGATGCAAGTTTCTGTACCTGCCTGGCGGAACCCCGAACATTTTACGGAACATTCTGGAAAAATGAAACCGGTCATGTACGCCAATAAGTTCACAGATCTCATCAATATTCTTTTCCCCCTCCTCCAGAAACTGGGCGGCCTGCATATACCTCATATTCATAAGATACTGGTGGGGCGTACTGCCTGTAAACGCCGTAAAACGGCGCAAAAACGACCGTTTGGTCATATTGGCTTTTGCCGCAAGAAAATCCAGACTCAATTCTTCCGCCATGTGACTGCGCAAAAGATCGCATATCTTTGCTGTACGCATATCGGGCAGCAGCCTTGTCAGGGCTTCTTCCGGAAGTTTGGAAAGAGCCAGAGACGCAAGGGCGGTGGCAAGGAGGATCTGCCGGTTGGAACTCTTTGATTCAGTCGCCGGAACAAGAGAACGCAGTTCATCCAGCAAAGCAAAAAGTTCCGGAGTGATTTTCACACTGTTGCACAAATGGGAACTGCTGCCGGAATATAAAGAGGTCTCAAAATGAAAATACAGCTGTTTCGGATTTTCCGTACACCAGGAAACAAGGTCATTATTCGGGGGGAGAAGGTAAATATATCCCGGCAGAAGTTCGATTTTCTTTCCACCGGTGATCACCCCCGCTCCGGGAGCATCATGGCAGTATAAACGCCAGAAATGGGAAGATAAATGCAGTTTATCCCAGAAGGAACCCAATCTCACCTGCCCGCAGCCCACAATACGGAACCGGAAACTTTCCCTTAACGCATTTATGTCACTATTCTTCATAATAAACCTGCAAAAATTCATGGAATCCAGTTTGCTTTTTTCATATTTTCTTGCTATAATATACAGTAAAACTTTTTTATTGCAAATCACACATAACAAAAACGGAAGAAAAGAATCAATCAAAAGAGAAAGGATCCTTTATGATCAAAGATTATCAGAAATGGTTCGTCCACGACAGATTCGGTATGTTCATCCACTGGGGACTTTTTGCAGTTCCTGCAAGACACGAATGGCTGAAAAATCTGGAAAAACTCAATGACGAACAATACCAGAGATTTTTTGATGCATTCAACCCGGATATGTTCGATCCGAAAGCATGGGCGAAAGCTGCCAAAGATGCAGGTATGAAATATTTTGTGGTCACCACAAAACACCATGAAGGATTCTGCATGTTCGATTCCCACTACACCGATTTCAAGATCACCAATACCGCTTACGGAAAAGATGCCATAAGAGAGATCGTGGATGCTTTCCGGGCAGAAGGGATCAAAGTGGGGCTTTACCACTCCCTTATCGACTGGCATCATCCGGATTATGTCATCGACAGTGTGAACTACCCCTCCGGCCTGGGCAAGACAAAAGAAGAACTTGCTGAAATGAATAAAGGAAGAGATCAGAAAAAATATATCAAATATCTGCATGACTCTGTCCGTCAGCTTTTGACCGAATATGGTAAAATCGATATCATCTGGTTCGACTTTTCTTTCCCCGAACCCAAATATCCCACCGGTAAAGGCAAAGATGACTGGGATTCTGAAACCCTGGTCAAAATGATCCGTGAATTGCAGCCGGGGATCCTCATCAACAACCGCCTTGATCTTCCCGATGAAGCCGATATCCTCACTCCGGAACAGGTCATGCCGGATGAAAAAGTCACCAAATCCCGCGGCGCAACCGGAGAAGTATGGGAAGGGTGCCAGACCTTCTCCGGGCCTTGGGGTTATGGCAGGGATTTCAATAACTGGAAAAGCCCCAAACAGTGTATCGATCTTCTCATCAACCATGTCTGCCGGGATGGTAATCTCCTGATGAATGTAGGCCCCAACGGTCGCGGTTACATTGAAGAAAGAGCCATGGAACGCCTTGCCGCATACGCAAAATGGATGAAATATCACTCCTCTGCCATTTACGGCTGCGGTATGGCTCCGGCAGAATATCCCGAACCCAGAGATTGCCGCTATACCTACAATCAGGAAACCGGACAACTCTTCCTGCATGTAATGAACTGGCCCTGCTTTGCCATTCATCTTAAAAATATGTACGGCAAACTTAAATTTGCCAAATTGATGCTTGATGGAAGTGAAATTGGTTTCTCTGAAGATGAAGAAAGAAATACTGTGACATTGAAAGTACCGATCATCAAACCGGATACGGAAGTACCTGTTATCGAACTTTTCCTGAAATAAGAAAAGCCGGGAACAAAAAATGGAAAGGCTTGCTCCGGACTGTGGGAGCAAGCCTTTTTTTGTCCTGATTTATCCTTTTACCCTTTTTCAACCTTTGAAAAAGCGGATGTTCAGAGAAGAAAAATATTCTCTTTCTTCTGTAAACATTTTTTCTTGCGCTTTGTCATCCTCAAAAAGTGCAAAAACGGTGGGGCCGCTTCCACTGACAAGAGGAGTGCCCCCATATTGACGGAATTTTTGAAAAATCATTTCCAGAAGCGGGAATTTATTCAATAACGCCTTTTGTAAATCATTGCGTAAAGAATTTTTCAGTAAAAATATGTCCCCTTCCTCCACAGCTTTTATTGCATCAGAAAAAAGAGGAAAAGTTTCCAGAGAATCCCAATGGATATTCTGGTACGCCCATTTCGCACTTACAGGAAAAAGGGGAGCGGCAAAAAGCAGGGGAAAGTGCATTTCTTTCCGGATGGATAAGGGGGTAAGTTTCTCCCCTCTTCCGGTAGCGGCACAGGGGATGTTTTTCAGGAAAAAAGGCACATCCGAACCTATGGAAAGAGCGATGGGAAAAAGTTCCTCTTCCGGCAATGCCTGATAATATTGCTGCATGGCAAGCAATGTGAGAGCAGCATCGGAAGAGCCACCGCCCATTCCTGCGGCTACCGGATTGTTTTTTTCCAGGAAAATATGTATTCCTTTATCTTTCAAAGCACTTTTTTCATAATATTTTCCGGCAGCTTTCCAGCAAAGATTCCTATTGTCACAGGGGACGCTTCTTTCATCACACTTTATGGTTATTCCGGGTGAATTTTCAAAGGTAAAGGTAAGAATATCGCAAACGGAGGCTACCGGATAGAAAAGAGTTTCTATTTCTGTAAAAGAATCCGGTCTTACTGCCACAGTGCGCAAAAAGAAATTTGTTTTGGCATGAGCCTTTTTTGTAAGAACATTTTTTTGCATAGATTTTCCTTTTTTTCCTTTATAATCTACCTCCTGCCCCGTCATTATGCAAATTCCTGTTGTAAAACTTTTCCATTTTTCCCTATTGTCCGGAGCAGAAAGCGGAGAATTTTTAAGAAAAAAGCAATTTTACACTTGACAAAACAAAAAACAAGTGTATATTAGATGTCATCAAGTCGGGATGTAGCGCAGCCTGGTTAGCGCGTTTGTCTGGGGGACAAAAGGTCGTGAGTTCGATTCTCATCATCCCGACCATTTTTTTTGCCCAAATTCCGGGCAAAAAAACATGAAGCCCATCAGGGCTTCGCTTCATGGCACGCAGTGCCGCTTCATACGGCGCAGCCGTGTTTCATGCACCGCAGGTGCGCTTCATAAAACCGCTTTTTCAGACTTGTCCCGCCGTAGCCTATGGCGAAGGAGGATAAAGCAGCACTATATTCATTCCACCATGAAGTATTGTTCCGCTATGCTCCACAACATGAAGCACTCACGATCGTCCGTATGACTTGTCCTCCGTAGCTCACAGAGCTACGAGGATGAAAAAATGAAAAACAAGAATTTTCCCATTTGTAATATATACCTCATACTGACATCATCTCCGTTTTGATCCCAAAATCTCCGATTCATCAGCAGCGATTCTGATCTATAACACAGAGGAATCTCATAAAATTTAAAGTTTTTTCATTTCCGGGCTTGACTTTTCTATTTTCACATGTATATTATTTGCCATTGTAACGATCAGTTCCTATCGTCTAGAGGCCTAGGACACCAGGTTTTCATCCTGGTAACACGGGTTCGAATCCCGTTGGGAATGCCATTTATGTACCTGTGCCTGTTCTCATCGTCTAGAGGCCTAGGACACCAGGTTCTCATCCTGGTAACACGGGTTCGAATCCCGTTGGGAATGCCATTTTTTCCCGAACATGGATTTATTCTTGACCATTGTTTGATTTTATTTTACCACGACAAAAATCAGGCAGGATTCTTTTTCGGTTATTGAAAAATAAAAAAATTGTGTTATTGTAAACAGCTGTTTCAAAATTGCTGAAAAATCCAGATCATTTTACAAAATTTCTATTCAGAAACAAGTAATCCGGAAATCAGTCTTAATTTTATCTGAAATAACGCCCTTTAAGAGTGGAGAAAAAATGATAACAGCAGGATACATTATTTGTGGAATATTTCTTTTTCTGATGACCGCTTTGAGTTTGTTTGGCTGGGGAACACTTCTTGGAAAAATTTGTAAAATCAAATTTTCAGATGAAAACAGACGGGAAGAAAAGATTCTTATGGGCTTTTTTATTCTGTTTTTGACTGCAAGTACATGGAATTTATTTTTGCCACTCGGGAAATTATTTGCAATTTTATTTCTTCTCACCGGATGTTTCCTGACATTAATTTACAGAAAAGAGGCAAAATGGAACAAACATGATCTCTGGCTTATTATTCCCTTATTCTTATTTTCCTTTTTTGCACTCGGCAAAACAACCGTTTATGATGCAATGCTTTATTACTACGATACGATCCAATGGATCAACGAATATGCGGTTATACCGGGTTTAGCGAATATACACGGACGTTTGGGATTCAATCAATTTTATTTTTACTTTCCGGCACTTCTGGAAGCAATCTTCCCCAATTATGGTATAAATCTTGCCAATCCATTTCTGGGATTTCTGGCAATAAGTTTCTTTATCAGTTTAAGCAAAAATGCTTCCGCAAGATGGTTATCTGCATTGATGACAGGTTATATTGCTTCTTACAGTCTCCGGGGTGAACTTTCATCCGCATCCCCGGATACTGCCGCTACCTTTTTTATGCTGATCATGCTCACATCATTTACTTTGCAGCTTAAAGAAAAAAGAGACGACAAATTTCCGTTCTTTCTTTTTCTTGCAATCATTTGTGTTTTAACAAAACTTTCTCTTGCCGTTACGGCCGGAGGAATTGTATGCATCCTGTTTCTTCTGGAAAAAGAGAAGAGAAAAAGTTTGCTCTGCTGTTTACCTTTTGCGAGCATTTTAACTGGACTATGGATATTGCGCAGTATATATTTAACCGGTTACTTTGTCTATCCGCTTATTTGGCCCAGTATTGCTGTCCCCTGGCGTTTATCCGGGGAAACGGTAAGCAATGAAGTTCTCAGCATTACAGGTTGGGCAAGAATGCCGGGGGAAAATTATCTTAATGCCGCTACACAGGGAATGTCATACTGGATCAAAAACTATTTTATGGAAAAAGGACACCTTTTTTTAACATATTTCCGTTGTTTTACAGCAGCTGTTGCGTTATGGTTATATTTTGCGGAAAAAAGAAGAGAAAATTTCATTAGACTTCTGCTCCTTTATTTACCACTTACAGCAGGCATTATCTTCTGGTGGTTTACTGCTCCGGATCCCCGTTTTGCTTATGCCATATTGATATTTTTTATTCTTTACCCCGTTGCTTCTGCATTTGAAAAATTCAATTGTTCCAATAAAGCATTACTGATAATTTCTATGACGATATTTTTGATTTTTTTCCCAACCCTTGCGGCTCCTGAATTTTTAAGGCAACTCTTTTCTACAGGTTATTCCCCCCGACCGGAACGGAAATATGACACAAAAATATCTGATCACGGAGTTGTTTTGAATATAACATGGGATATGAAAAATGAAGAATTAAATAAAAAAAATCTTGGTAAAAACTCATCTTCCAAAGTACCTTTACCCTCCTCACCTTACTACAATGCAAATTTAAAATTACTCGGCAATAATATTCAAGATGGATTTACAGTACAAAAAGGCATTAAAACAACTGTAAAATAAAAAAATAACGGACAAAAGTAAAAAGAAATCTTTTATTTCTTTGTTTTGTGATGTTTTTTTTTGCTTCTTAAAGGCCTTTTTCCATTTAAAAAAATCTCTTCCGTGCTATATTATCTTATTATGATATATAAATACGGAGAGTCGGGAATAATGAAAAGTACAGTTTTTCAATTGGGCGCAACTCTTTTTCAGGCAAATGGAGAAAAAGAATTTCTTGCAGAAAAAAACACCCCGGTATTCATGGCTGAAAATGCTTCTGTTACCGGAAAAATACAAAAGGATTTTACACCTGAAGGAATAGAATCTTTCCGGAGTTCTTTTTCAGTTTCCAAAGAAAAACAGGGCAGATTTTTTATTGATCTGCTCTTCCCCTCCTATCAGAAAGACTGGTTTATTTTCATCCCTTCCGCCTGCTATGACGGAAACAGGTTCACCCTTATCCCGGCCCCCCCCATGAAACTGTTTATGGTGGATTTCACTCCGGAAGATCCCCTTGATCCTCCTGTCACCATGTTGGAACTGCCCTCTCTGGACAATGGGTTCAACAGGCAGATCACTGATGGCTCTGCGCCGGTAGTGGGAATCTGGAAAAAGAATGAAAATGAGGCTGTTTTTCTCTCCTTTGAACAGGGAACAAGTCTTGGTTTCCACGGGATCGAAATGCAGGTAAATGAAGATAATGCGTTGAAAATACGCCTTTCCATCCCCTCTTTACGCAGAAAAGTATTCCCCATTTGCAAAAATCTGGATACTCCTGCCCGTCTTGTTGCAGGTACAGAAATTGAAACAGCTTTCCAGATCCGGAAGTATGAAGTAAAAGATTTTGCTTCTTTCTACCGATTCTTTGCGGAGATCCGCAATAAATTCCCGGAACAGAAGGAATATTGCAATACCCGTTCTTTCTCCCATGCGGCAGATATCATGATGGAGCATTTCAACAAAGACAGATGGAATGAAAAATGGGGCTTTTACGGCAAAAGTATCAAGAATAATATGAGAGTTGATTTCGGCTGGGTCTCCTTTGTGGAACTTCCTGCCATTCTTGTCCGTGGCGGGGAGGAAGAAACGGAAAGAGTCTGTAAACAACTTACCGGATATTTTGAAAATGCCCCCCGGGAAAGCGGCCTTTTCCATCCGGCAGTACAGGAACGGGATGGCGTTCTTTCCTATGAACACTCTTTTGTGCAGAGAAGTCTTCCATCCTTCCCCCGGCCCTGGGGGTATCTGCGTCATCAGTGCGAATCCCTTCTCACCTGCCTGAAATGTCTGATGATCCTTGAAGAAAAAGGCAGAAACATTCCGGAAAACTGGAAAAACGCTCTTACCGGATTGGCTGATGCGTTGCAGGGGATCTGGGAAAAATACGGTCAGCTGGGCTTTATGGTGGACTTGGAGACAAAAGAGATCCTCTGCGGAAATTCCGACAGCGGCTGTACTGCTCCCGCAGCATTGCTTCTTGCTTCAAAATATCTGGGAAGAAAAGATTTTTACCATACGGCACTGGAAATGGGGGATTTTTATCTTGCACGGCTGAATAAATATGGCTATACCTTTGGCGGCCCGGGGGACGCTCTTATGGCTCCCGACAGTGAATCCGCCTTTGCCATGCTGGAAATGTTTACCCTTCTTTATGAAGATACGCAGGATGAAAAATGGCTTTCCGCCGCTGAATTTTCTGCGGACTACTGTTCCAGCTGGACTCCTGCCGTTGCATGGAAGTTTCCGGAAAACTCCCTCTTTGACCGCATGAAGATCGACTGCCGCGGGGCAGTTCAGGCAAACTTGCAGAATCAGCATGGAGCTCCCGGCCCCTGCACACTTTCCGCATCGGCTTTGATGAGATTGTACTGTTATACCGGCAAAGAGCGTTTCCTGCTGCTTTTACAGGAAATCGCCCATAACTGTGTGCAGTATATTTCCACAAAAGATCATCCCATGCGTTGCGATGCGACAGGAAAAGAACTGGAATACGGGGCGATCTGTGAAAAAGTCTTCTTCCAGGATTACAGCGGTCAGCAGGGGGACAATCCCAGTTATGACGGCGGCTGGACGGAAAGCAGTGTACTGCTTACCATTACCGAAGATCCGGGCATACTCTGGGATCTGGAAAAGAACAAAGTCTTTGTTCTTGACCATGTGGAAGCAGAGATTTGCAACAGCGGTATAAAGGTGAAAAACCCTCTTTCCTATCCTGTTTCTGTTACCTGCAAGATTCTGGATAAGGAAGCACGCATCCCCTCTCTGGAAAAAGGTTTGTTCCCCTGTAACGCATATAAACAACTCACCCTTGCTCCGGGGGAGACAAAAACTTTTACTGCACTGGAATTGAAATAAATAAACCTAACGAAAGGAAATATTATGTTGGAAAGTCTGAAAAAAAATCCCGCTTTCACCAAAAGACGGGGACCGGTTGTATTGATGATCATGGATGGCGTGGGCATTGGAAAATATGCCGAAGGGGATGCAGTTCTGGATTCCCCCACTCCTTTCCTGCACAAACTTATGAAAGAAGAACCCATGACCCTTCTCAAAGCCCATGGTACTGCTGTGGGACTGCCCTCCGATGATGATATGGGCAACAGTGAAGTAGGACACAATGCCATGGGTTGCGGAAGAGTTTTCGCCCAGGGCGCAAAACTGGTCACCCAGGCTATTGAAACCGGCAAAATGTTTGAAGGAGCCACCTGGAAAAAGATCGTGGATAAAGTCAACAATGCTTCTTCCACACTTCATTTCATCGGACTCTTTTCCGATGGAAATGTCCACAGTAATATAGCCCACCTTAAAGGCATGATCGAACAGGCAAAGAAAGACGGCGTCAAATGCGTGCGTATCCATACTCTCCTTGACGGCCGTGACGTGCCTGAAACTTCCGCCCTTGATTATATCGATCCCTTTGAAGAATATCTCAAAAATCTGGGGGAAGATTATGCCATTGCCTCCGGCGGCGGCCGCATGACCATTACCATGGACCGTTACGGTGCCAACTGGGATATGGTCAAACAGGGTTGGGCTACCCATGTGAAAGGGGAAGGCAGATTCTTTGCTTCCGCCCATGAAGCTGTGGAAACATTGCGTGCTGAAAGTAAAGCCATTGACCAGGATCTTCCTGCATTTGTGATCTCCAGAGACGGCAAAACTCCTCTGGGAGCCATCAAAGACGGCGATGCAGTCATCTACTTCAACTTCCGCGGTGACCGTGCCATTGAGATCAGTCAGGCCTTCGATCAGGGGGATGAATTTGACAAGTTCGACAGAGGGGCAAAGCCCGATGTACTGTATGCCGGTATGATGGAATATGACGGAGACTTGCACATCCCCAACAACTTCCTTGTAAATCCCCCGGAAATCGACCGGACTCTGGATGAATATCTCTGCTCTTCCTCCATCCGTCAGTTTGCCGTAAGCGAAACCCAGAAATACGGTCATGTGACCTACTTCTTCAATGGTAACCGTTCCGGAAAATTCGATGAAGCAGCTGAAGAATATGTGGAAGTCAAATCCGATGTGGTTCCCTTTGAACAGCGTCCCTGGATGAAATGTGCGGAAATCACCGATATCGTCTGCGATACCATCAAAGAAGGCAAATTTGATTTCATCCGTCTCAACTACCCCAACGGGGATATGGTGGGTCATACCGGAGATTATCAGGCTGTCCAGGTCTCCATGGGCGCATTGGATCTCTGTCTGAAACGGGTCTATGATGCGGTTACTGCCGCAGGCGGTGTCCTTGTCATCACCGCCGACCACGGAAACGCCGACGATATGTATGAACACAATAAGGACGGTTCTGTGAAACGGGGCAAAGACGGTGCCATCAAACGTAAAACCAGTCACTCCCTCAATCCTGTTCCCTGTATCATCTATGACCCGGAATACAAAGAGGACTATTCCAAAGAACTCAATACCGGTCTCGGGATCAGTTCTGTTGCCGCAACCTGCATGTGTCTGCTTGGACTCGTTCCTCCCGCAGATTATGATAAAGCGGTCATCAATGTAAAATAAAAGTCCTCCGGGTACGGTTCTTCCGTACCCGTTCAAAAAGAAAGGTTTGTCATGGTTTCAGAAAACAGCGGAAAAAAGCCCCTTCTTCTTGTGGATGCTTATTCCCAGATCTACCGGGGATTTTATGCGGTACGCTCTTTAAGCAATTCAAAGGGCCTGCCCTCCAATGCTGTTTTTGCCATGGCAAAACTTCTTTTGAGACTGGAAAAAGAGTATCCTGCTTTCGACGGGGCATTTGTTTTTGATAAAGGAAAAATAGAAAAACGCCTTGCCGTTGCCCCGGATTATAAAGCAAACCGCCCCCCCATGCCGGAGGAACTGAAAATACAGATCCCTTATATCCGGGATCTTATCCGTGCTTTCGGCTGGAATATTATTGAATATGAAGGCTATGAAGCCGATGACCTTATGGGGGCAATGGCAAAATCTTTTGACGGAAGAAAAGTATTGATCCTCTCTTCCGATAAGGATATAAGCCAGGTCATTGATAAAGAGGACAGAGTCAATATGCTTGTTCCCTCCCATGACGGGAAAGGATTGAATATCCGTTCCTATGAGGAGACCATCAGAAAATTCGGCGTCCCTCCGGAAAAGATCGTGGATTATCTTTCCCTTATCGGCGACTCCTCCGACAATATCCCCGGCGTACCCGGTATCGGCCCGAAAACAGCGGCTTCTCTTCTGAATGAAAGCGGTTCCATTTCTGAAATATTCTGCGATCCTCAAAGGATCAGAAAGGATTCTTTACGGGAAAAGATCCTTGCCCATAAAGAAGTGCTGAAAAAAAATATTTTCCTTACCACACTTTTTACGGAACTGCCGGAAGAAGCAAATATTACAGAGTCTTCCGTAAGGAAAAATAGTTTGCAGGAAGAAAAAGTTTGTTCCATCATTGAGGAATTTGAATTGAAAAGCATTGCAAAGGAAGTGGAAAATCTTTCTCCTGTTTCTTCCGGAGAAAACACCTCCGCAGAAGATCTTTTCTGTATGACGCAGGAAAAAAACGCAGATAAAAAAGAAACTGCGGAACAACTTTTCTTCGATTTTTAAGAGAACAGGAAAAATATGGCAGAAAATTTCAGGATCATCCATTTTTCCGATTCCCATGAAATGGCACAATTTGAAACGCTTTCCATGCTGTTTGATAAAAGGATCATCGGCTTTCTCAATAACAGGATATTGCGCCGTACCGGTCACGGCAATCATGATACGACCATCCGCAAAGCTGTGGAACGCATTTTTC
>JAGBXB010000055.1 GCA_017629515.1 Lentisphaeria bacterium
GCTCAAAAGATGAAAAAAGTTTGGTAAATATTCAAATAAATCAGAGTTTCTCAAATATATCTTTTGAGGAATATGCCCTGTAAGGGCAGAAGGCTCTGAAAGAGCCGTTAGAACAAAGCCCGGGGTAAGACCTCTGAAAGAGGTCGCAGCCCCGGGTAAATGTGTTGAAATAACACAAGCTCTGTAAGAGCGGCAGAAGGAGAAATGTAGTCCCTATCTGCCGCTTTTTGCAGCAGTCCCTTTTTGTGTTATTATAACTTCTTTTTATATAAGAGTAAAGAAGTTCTGATCATTCAATTCTCCTGCCTTGAAGCCCAGGAAGGAGAGAGTGAATTTGAAAGACTCCGGTTTGACTCTGTATCTGTCTGCCAGAACCGGCCCGCAGGAGTTGGAGCCAATGCCACTTGTTTTGTGATTGAGCTGCAAATGGATCTCTTCAGATCTTTCGATCTCATGGGGGTGTTTTGCCCTGTTCAGTGCTTTTATGCTGTAACGGTGGGCGGAAAAATCAAAGAAATCGCCTTTGCCTTTTACAAGGAAACCGCTTTTATGCTTGTCATAGAAGGCGGCTCGCCGTACCTGATGACGGTTGCCGTTTTCCTGGGGGAACACATAGGAGGTTTCCAGTGCTTCCAGAGGAGCTTTGTAAAGCCCCACTTTCTGTGCTTCTTTTGAATCGCAGTATGCTTCACCCGGCCCCAGTCCGAAATACTGGATATTTTCCATTTCACAGGGCAATGTGAGATCCAGCCCGATACGGGGAAGATAGAAGTTTTCCCTTTCCAGTTCTCTCAAATCAAAGTTTCCATCCACTTCCAGGTCGAATGATCCGTCATTGTGGAATTTATAAAGGAAATTGCACAGGACACCCCAGGAAAAGACCGGTACTTCCACTCTTGTTTCGATTCTTATTGCCGCATTTTTTCTGTCGATCGCCACATTGCGGATATTGGAACAGACTTTATCCAGATGGAATCTCCTCCACATGGCGTCGCCCACTCTTCCGGGAAGTTTCTCATTGTCGGTTTCGGCGTGATAAAGTCCCAAAAGAGGTCCGTGATCCATAACAGGAGTACCATCTACAAGATACTGGTGGATGGTGCCGTGATGTTTATCGATCTCGATGAATGTTTCATCAGCGGCGATCTGGAAAGAGGATTGCGTTTCGTCGATTTCCACTTTATCTTTGCCGGTAAGAATGGCAGGAGCAGAGATCTTCTTTGCCTTTTTCACCGGAAGGGCAAACTGGGCGGAGGTAATGGGGAAGCCCGCTTCCGCAAAGGAGGTGGTACAGGCAGTTTTTACATCGATATTGAGGAAATATTCTGTATTTTCCTGCGGGTTTTTGATTGCCGTAAAGGGAATGAGAGTTTCTCCGGAACTTCCGGGGGCAATTTCCGGTGCGGGGAAAAGTCCGCTCTGGATGATTTTTCCGTTTGCCGTGATATTCCAGAAGAAAAGCAATTTTTCCAGAGTGGAAAAGGCATAATGATTTTCTATGGTAACGATCCCTTTTGCAAGATCTTTTTCCTTGAAACGGACAGGAGAATAGACCTTTTTGAGTTCAATGAGACCGGGGGAGGGGGTCTTATCCGGGAATACCAGACCATCGGCAACAAAGTTTCCGTCATTGGGAACATCGCCGAAATCTCCGCCGTAAGCATAAAATTCCTGACCTTTTTCCGTCATACTTGTGATCCCGTGATCGCACCATTCCCAGATGAAGCCGCCCTGGGTTTCCTTATGGGAGAGGAAGTATTGCATATAATCTTCCAACCCTCCGGGGCCGTTGCCCATGGCGTGAGCGTATTCACAAAGAATAAAGGGTTTCTTTTTACAATATTCTGAAATCACCTTGCCTATATAGTTTTCATGTTCCGGATAGCAGGAAGTGTACATTCTGCTTATCACATCGCTTACTTTGCCGGCACTGTCCCTTTCATAATGGATAAGGCGGGTATTGTCTCTCTTTTTCGCATATTCCGCCATTTTTTCATGGTTGCAGCCAAATCCGGCTTCATTGCCCAGTGACCAGAAGAGGATGGAGGGATGATTTTTGTTGGGTTCCACCATCCGGATCATACGGTCAACGCAGGCTTTTTCCCACTCTTTCCACATGGTGGGATTTTTCCCTTCATCATAACCGAATCCGTGGGTTTCCAAATCCGCTTCACAGATCACATAGAACCCCAGACGGTCGCAGAAGTCATAGAAACGCAGGTCGTTGGGGTAGTGGGAGGTGCGGATGGCATTGATGTTGTGCCGTTTCATGGTAAGGAGATCTTCCATGATGGCGTCATCGGTGACTGCTCTGCCCAGAAGTGTATGGAAATCATGCCGGTTCACTCCCCGGAAAAGAATGGGGACGCCATTGACAAAGAAATTACCCCTTTTGAGTTCGATGGTACGGAATCCCACAGAAAGAGCCTTATATTCAATAAGAAAATTTTTATCATCCTTCAAGGTAAAGAGAAGGGTATATAAGGAAGGCTCTTCCGCACTCCAGGGGAGGACATTGCCGCAATTTTCTTTAATGGAAAGAAGCGTTTTTTCATTTCCTTTTATGGAAAAATCTTTTGTAAAAGCTTTTTTCCAGACTTTTTCGCCGGAAGGATCAAATAATTCCACTTCCAGAGAGGCTTTTTTGATGGCATCTTCCGTATGGTTGCGGATCTCCGCTTCCAGTTCCAGAATGCCTTTTGTATAGGTTTTTGTATCCAGAAGAGCTTTGGCAAAAACGTCGGAAATATCCAGTTTGGGCAATGCTGTAAGGGAAACATCCCGGAAGATCCCGGAAAGATACCACATATCCTGATCTTCCAGATAGGTACCGTCGCTCCATTTATGCACCTGTACTGCAATACGGTTTATCCCGCAGAAAACCAATTCCGTTATATCAAATTCGGCAGGCATCCTGCTGCCTTTGCTCATACCTGCAAGCTGACCGTTCACCCACACATAATAGAAAGAATCCACTCCGTCAAAACGCAGCATGATCTCTTTATTGATCCACTCCTCCGGCAGTTCAAATTCTCTTATATAGCACCCTGTGGGATTTTCAGAGGGGACAAAGGGGGGATTTTTGGAGAAAGGATAGACTGTATTGGTATAATGGGGATTGCCGTAGCCTTCCATCTGCCAGTTGGAGGGCACTGTGATCTCATCCCAGTCGGAACAGTCAAATTCCTCCTGGAAAAAATCTTCCGGCACTTCCTCCGGACAGCAGAAACAGGCAAATGACCATGTGCCATTTAAAAGTTTGAATGAATCACATTTTCTTTTTTCCATAGAGAGTGCTTCATGGATGGAAGCGTAAGGAAGAAGATAGGCGCGGGGATTTTCCCGGTTTATGCCGCAAAGTAACTGGTTTTCCCAATCTTTCATGTTTCGATCCTTTTTTTTACGGTTGAACTGAATAATTTTTATCCTCTCTTACTATAACAAAAGTAAAGAAAAATACAAGTATTTTTCCTGTCAGAAACACAGTTATCCCGTAATTTTTCAAAAAACAGATATTTTTGCCATGTTTGAGCGTGAAAAAATTGATTTTTCAAAAAGTGATTTTGTCAGATTTCCATAAAGAGACGGTATGAGTAAATATCATAACGGAGAATAAAAAAGCCCCA
>JAGBXB010000056.1 GCA_017629515.1 Lentisphaeria bacterium
CATGAAGACCCGCGGAAAGGGGAACAGAAAGACTGGGGGACATATATATACAACTTCGGACGCCATGAGGTGAAAAATTTTCTTACCGGAAGTGCTTTATATTTTCTGGATAAATTCCATATCGACGGTTTGCGGGTGGATGCAGTTGCCTCCATGCTCTATCTGGATTATTCCAGAAAAGAGGGGGAATGGCTGCCGAATGAATATGGAGGCAATCACAATCTGGAAGCCATTGCATTTCTGCGGGAACTCAATACTCTTACCCATTCCCTCTTTCCCGGTACAATGATGATTGCGGAAGAATCCACCTCTTTTTCCAAAGTCTCCCGCCCAGTTTCCGATGGCGGTTTAGGCTTTACCATGAAATGGAATATGGGATGGATGCACGATTCACTGGATTATTTTTCTCTTGACCCCCTGTTCCGTAAAGGCAGTCACAACAAACTTACTTTTTCTCTGCTCTACGCCTTTTCGGAAAATTTTGTTCTTCCATACAGTCATGATGAAGTTGTCCACGGCAAAAAGTCCCTTCTTGACCGGATGCCGGGGGATTATGAACAGAAATTTGCCAATTTGAGAGCATTATATACTTATATGTTCACTCATCCGGGTAAAAAGCTGTTGTTTATGGGCGGGGAATTTGCCCAGTGGATCGAATGGAACTGCAACAAGGCTCTGGATTGGCATCTTACCGGGTATCCGAACCACGGAGGAATACAAACACTCGTTGCAAAACTCAATGAAATATACAAAGAAAATCCCCCACTTTGGCAAGAGGATTTTTCACCCTCTACTTTCCAATGGCTGGATTGTGAAGATTCAGCCCTGTCCATCTATTCTTACATGCGGAAAGATGGGGAAGGCAATGCGCTTATTGTGATCCTCAACCTTACGCCGGTAGTGAGAAATGAATATTTCTGCGGCGTACCTTTTGAAGGAGAGTGGGAGGAAATCTTTTCTTCTGATGAAGAAAGGTTCGGCGGAACCGGCATAAGCAATAAAGGAACCCTTTGTGCTGTAAAAGGCAGATATCAGGGGGAAGAATACACATTGAAAGTACGCCTGCCCTGGCTGGGCGGGATCATTTTAAGGAGAAAAACGGGAAAAGATTGATTACTTTCAATCCGATCATTGATTTTTTATTTATGCAGTGTAAATTATCAACGGAAAAATGTTATACAATATACGGGATCAGAAATATGAATGAAACTATGGAAACGATTCCTGCTTCCAATGCAGAAAAGAATAAAATGACCTTTCCGGAAAAAGAATATCTGGAAAATTTAACCAATCTTCCTGAAGAAAAATTGATTCAGGAACTCTCTCTTCTGGATTCACAGGGCTTGCTTCTCGCCCCCGGAGAAGAATTGGAAAGTTTTACCAGACGGCTGTTACGGGAAAAAGAGAATATTGATAAACTCAACAGAGAACTTTCCGAATATTCCGAAGCCGAACCTCTTATCGGTCTGAAACTGAAAAAAGACGGAGAGATCCCGGAAGAGATCATGGAGGAAGGTTTTGCGGAAACAGAAAAACATTATGCTTTCAAAGCCTCCTGGGTTCCGGGGTTTTTCCCTGCCTCCGGTCTTGGCATATTATGGGGCGGCTGTTCCATCTCCTCCACGGAAGACACCCCCACCCTTTTCATTATCCGCTCTTCATTCAGGAAGAAAGAAAAATATTTCATCTATTCCCGCAAAGAACTTATTTCCCATGAGTTATGTCATGCTGTACGCGTCCCCATTGGGGATATGACCTATGAGGAACACTTTGCCTATGCTTTGTCATCCAGTGCCTTACGCAGATATACCGGAAACTGTTTCAAAAGTGAGAAAGATGCCATTTTCTTTCTTCTGCCGCTTTTCCTGTTGCTGCTGGTGCAGTTTATGCGGATAAGTTATCTGCCCCTGCTTCCGGCATGGCCGTTCTGGATATTGGCATTTATCTGGCCGGCATTTCTGATTTTCATAAATATACGGGAAAGAAAACAATATTTCAAAGCGGAAAAAGCGTTGAAAAAATTGGGAGTGGAAAATCCTGCCGCACTTCTTTTCCGCTGCAATACCGGAGAGATCCTTGCTTTTGCAAAATGCAAAACAAATGAGGAAATGGAAAAATTGTTTGCCGGAATAAAAACAAAAGATTTGCGCTGGAAAGTTATTTTCCACAAATTTGTGCAGGAAAAAGAAAAAACTGTATCGTAAAAAGAAGGGAAATATGGGAAAAATCGTAAAGTTGCAGGAAGTGGTTTCCTATCTGGATGAGATGCTCAAATTATCGGATTTTTCTTCCGATTGCTCCAACAATGGCTTGCAGTTTGAGGGGAAAGAAGAGATAAGGAAAATCGCCTTTGCCGTGGACGGCACGGCGGAATCATTCAAAAAAGCAGTGGAAGTAAATGCCGATATGCTTTTTGTGCATCACGGGATAAGTTGGGGAAATGGTTTTAAGCGTATTACCGGACTGGATGCGGAAAGAATCAAAATCCTTGCAAAAAATGACCTCTCTCTTTACGGGGTGCATCTCCCCCTGGATGCGCATGCCGGGATCGGACACAATGCCCGCCTTGCGGCAATGGCAGAATTGAATTATACTGCGCCTTTCGGCGATTATCATGGAAAAAAGATCGGAATAAGAGGGGAATTATCCGCACCGGTCACGGTGGAAGAATTGGCAAAAAGGATCGATCTGCTTCTGCCCTCCACCGGTAAATATCAGATTTTCGGTGATCCGGCAAGATCGATCAGCAGAGTGGGGATCATTTCCGGAGGGGGAGCCTATACGGAAGCCTTTATGGAAATGAAAGAACTTTCACTGGAATGTCTCGTTACAGGAGAAATGACCCATGAAGCCGTTTCCTATGCAAAAGAGGCGGATGCTTCTGTCATCCGGTTCGGGCATTACAGAAGTGAAACTCCCGGAGTATTGGCTGTGATGAGCGATGTAAAACGGTACTTTAATATGGAAGTGGAGTTTCTGGATCTCCCCACATTATTCTGACAGAAAAAGCCCCCCTTTTTCCTTTATCCGGATCAGGGGGCTTTTATTTTCTTGTTTTTTATTTTTCCAATTCTTCCGCAAGGATCCCAGCCGCTATTGCCACAAGTTCCGCACAGGGGCGTTTTTTGTAATAGTGGGGAGTTCTCGCTTCGGAAACGGGAGTATCTGGAGTATTGGCGGGAAGAGTCAGACCCAGCAGTTCCTTGCAGATAATGGAAGACGTCTCTTTTTTGAATTCTTCTGCAAGAGCCTGCAACTTTTTGTATTGGGCATCTTTGGCGTCCTTATCTGTAAAGGAGGAAGAACCTTTTATAAGGTCATACGCCATAAACATTCCGCTTACCGCTCCGCATACTTCTCTCATTCTTGCCATGCCGCCGCCGAATCCGGATGCCAATTTCATGCCGGTATCCATATCCAGAGAGGTTTCTTCTGTAAAAGCGCACAGTACAGCCTGGGCACAATTCGCGCCGGAAAGAAATAACTCTTTCGCCTTGTCCATCTTTTCCTGTTTTTTACTCATATTTACCTCAAATCAGTGGAATTTCTTTGCAAGACGGGTCCAGGAAGCAATAAGTTTTTCCCCGGTTTTCATGGAATAGGGATTGCTTCTGGGTGTGGTTTCATACCCTCCCCTGCCATAATTCCATGCGTTGGGAATGTATCCGCCGCCGCAACGGGTACTGCCTGTACCGGAAAGAGCGGCAATAAGACAGGTATTGCCGGCAAAGATCTGTTTGCGGACAGCAAGCCCGATTTCAGTAAAAGGTTCACTGGGAAGAGAGGCGATAACGAGGGCATCCCCCAGTTTGATCCCGGTAAGGGGAAATTCCTGTTTGTCATGTTCATTGGCAAGAGCAACAAATTTGGAAGCGAAATATTTGAGCGCAAAGGGAGTACCTTTGGCAAGGTCTTCACTTGTAAGATCGTTCACGGCATCCGGATCATCCACATTGATCTTGGGATATTTGGCAATAATGGCTTTTGCTTCCGCAAGTTCCACGGGGTCGATCTCTCTGACCTCTGCAGTGATCCTTGTGTGAACAGTTTGCAGAAGAGTACCGGAAACTCTTTCAAGAGAAGAAAGGGCTTTCGTCACACTCTGTGCATACCCTTCACCAATGCGTTTTGCTTCATCATAACAGGTCTGACACATATCGGTGGAAGTATCAAAATGGTTGATATTGCCTTCCGCACCGACAAGAGGAAGAAGCATACATTCTTTCTTTGCTCCTTTACGGGTCTTCTGCATATATTTTTCCATTTTTCTGCGGTAGAAGCCAGCCCAGTCGGCAGATACGCCGGTACCGCCGATGGTGTCAGTATGATTGACGATACTGGAAACGATCACAGAAAGGAATCCATCCTCTTCCCGGATGGCAAAGAAAGGGATCTCCGGATCGATTTCCCCTTCCGGACGGAGGATATCTTTATTGAGTTTGCCCGGATTGGTGACTACTTTTCCATTTTTCATCCAGTATCTGCGGTTGAAAATGAATCTTGCCTCACTTGTCACCGCACTTTCCAGCGATCCTTTGCGGGGTGCTTTTTTCATATCTGCAACGGCTTCTTCCATGGCATTTACAGTACGGTCAACGAGCATTTTGAAAAATTCCTCATTACAGCCGAGACTTGTGGCACGGATCTCCGGAGCAGTATGCACATGTGTAGCCGATAAGATCGTATTTTCTTCACTCAAAAGGGCAAGTTTTCTCTTTGCGGCTTCTTTCCAGACGGCTTTTTCCAGATCGTGGGTAACAAAAAGCATATCAAAATTTACAAAAGAAGCAATGCTTCCTTTCCTGTCTTTCAGAACAAGCACTCTTACTTCAATATCATCCAGTACATGATCCCACATCCTGCGGTTGAAGTATCCGGCAAGGGATACCGGCACTTCCGGATTGATACATTTTCTTGCCATTGCAAATGTAATATTCATAACAAACTCCTTTTTAACAAATATTTATCTCAAAAAAATATACCACTGAAATATGAAAAATCAACTGCCAGCTTTCTTTTTCCGCATTTTTCCTGTAAATCCCTCTGCGATTTCCGGTTCCATAAAGGCAGAACCGAAAACAAGGATCATGCCGAATGTCTGCAAAAGAGTCACTTTTTCCCCGAAAAGGATTGCGGCAAGAAGGGCGGAAAATATGGGGGTGAAATATCCGGAAATGGCAAGGAGCCCGGTGGAAATATATTTCATGGCATTATTCCAGGAAAAAAATGCCATTGCCGTAGGAATGAGTCCCAGGTATAATGTCCATAAAATATCCGGGAGAAGAGTTGGATAATTCAACTCATACCCAAAAAGAAGTTGATAAAAAAGTGTCCATATTCCGGCAAAAGTCACACTCCATGCCGTATAAAGTACGCCGCCAACCCGTGCCACAACCTCTTTGGCAAGGATCGTATAGACAGCCCAGCAAGCAGCCGCTGCAAAAACAAGGAAATCCCCTGTGGAAACGGATTGGATGGCAAGCCCGTTTGCAGTAATGGTCTGCAATACAAGCATACACCCCAGAAAGCCGCACAGAAGACCGGAAATCTGCAATATGCCGGTTTTATTGCGTAAAAAGAGAAGGCCGAGCACAAAAAGCACCAAGGGAGTTTCCGCTTCAAGCATGGAGGCATTGACCACAGGCAAGCCGATATTCTGGGCTACAAAAAGGCATAAACTCATTCCGGCAATGGCAATACCGTGAAAGACCATACTGATCCAGTCTTTTTTGCTTATGCCGCGGAAAATATTTTTACGCTGGAAAAGAAAAACAAAAAACAGCATACATATCCCGGCGGAAGTAAAACGCACATGTACCATTGTATATGGATCCATATTGCCCCGCCGGACAAGGTGACTTACCACAACAAAAAGAGAACTCCAGCACAGAACACTGACAGCAGCCCAGAATATCCCCCATAATGTCCCCTGCGTAAAATTCAGAAATATTCTGGATTCTTTTTTCTGTTCCATATTTTCACCTTACCGGATAAGAACTATGAACAATGCTGTTCCCGCAATAATGGAAAAAAGAGGATTTTTTACAAAATATTGCAAAATAACGGTCAACAAACTTGCAGCGGCAGCAGGCAGAAAACGGCTGAATCCCTCTGTGGAAAATTCCAGAGAACCATAGAAACTGTAAACGACAAGCATGGCGATCGCCGCCGCAGTAACTGTTTTTCCCAGATATTCCACGATTTCCGGTACTTTCCTGCCGCCTGCAAAAATCATAAACGGCAGAAAACGCAGAAAGAGAACAATGGATGCCATAAGCAAAAGCATAAGAAAAATATGCAGGGTCATTTTGTTTCCTCCGTCAGTTGTATGGAAGGAGTCTGTCCTTTTTCCTTATTTTTTTTCCGGAAACAGAGGAGCAGCAAAAGCATGAAAACCATTGCCGGAAGAAGCATTTTATTGATATGCAGCGGCAGAATGATCTGGAAAAAGACAAGTACGGAAAGTGTGGAAAAAAATCCTGCCGCTCCGGGAAGGATATTTTCTTTTTCCCTGCAGAGATCGGTAAGGATCACAAGAAAAAGTGCTGTCATGGCAAAATCAATGCCTTTTGTATCGAAAGGAAGATTTTTCCCAAGCAAAGCCCCGGCAACGGTACCGGATATCCAGTAAAGATGGTCAAGCCCGGAAACAAGAAGAAAGTAATGAAGTCTGGCTCTACCTTTGAAAGTTGTGCGGCATTCAATAGCGTATGTTTCATCTGTAAGAGTCATCGTGAGGTAAAAACGGATGTACCGGGGATAGGCTTTGAAAATACGGATGAAAGAGATCCCGTACATGGCATAACGGATGTTGATGAGA
>JAGBXB010000057.1 GCA_017629515.1 Lentisphaeria bacterium
GTACTCTTCTGCCGCCTCTTCTTTTACAAGGTGGATGGTGATCCCGCCGAAGCCGCCGCCGGAAAGTCTTGCACCGAGACAGCCGGGGAGAGTACGGGCGATCTCCACAAGAGCGTCCAGTTCGGGGCAACTGTTTTCAAAGTTGTTCTTACTGCTTGCGTGACTGGCAAAAAGAAGTTTGCCGAATTGTTCCATATCGCCTTTTTTCAGAAAATCCACAGCCGTTTTCACCCGTTCATTTTCCTCCACCACGTGCAGGGCTCTGCGGTAATCAATGGCATCGATCCTGTCTTTACAACTTTCCAGAAGAGTACTGGAAACATCCCGCAATGCCTTTACTTCCGGATGGAGGGAGGATATGATCTTACAGGCATTTTCACAGCTTGTCCTTCTCTGATTATAGTCGGATTCCACAAGATTGTGTTTCACAAGAGTATTGACTACAACGATTTTGAATCCGGTGGTCATGGGAACATTTTCCAATACTTCCACAGTGCGGAAGTCACAGAGGATAAGAGAATCTTTTTTGCCGAATATGGAACTGAACTGATCCAGAAGTCCGCTTTTGAGTCCCATATAATTATTCTCCACCCCCTGACCGATCCTTGCCCATTCGCCGGGAGGAAAGGAGATTGCAAAAAGTTCTTTCAAAGCATAGAGAAAGGCTACTTCCAGAGCCGCAGAACTGCTCATTCCCGCAGAAAGAGGTACGGAACTGGAAAGCACCATATCAAATGCCCCGACTGCAACATTGCGTTTATTGAGCTCCGTCAACGCTCCTTTAAGATAATTCGCCCAATCCCCCTTTTGCGCTGTTGCCAGATCATCCAGATCTATAACGGCTTCTTTTCCGTAACATTGATCCATAACACGGCAGAGCCTGCCGGAAGTTTTTGCCGCAGCAAACACCGTTTTCTGACCGGTTGCCGCACTTAAAACAAATCCCTCATTGTAATCTGTATGATTCCCCAGTATCTCCAATCTGCCGGGTGCGGCGGAAACCACCTGGGGATCTTTGTGAAAATGACTTTTGAAAAATTCCTGTATAGAATTCAGCATCGTTTGTTCCTCTCGGTATATTTATAGGTCAAAAATAGATTTTTTACTGCTGTGGATATAAACACTGTGGACAAGTCCCAGATAACACATGGTGGCAAGGAGGAATGTTCCCCCGTAACTGACCAGAGGTAACGGTAGTCCCGTAACCGGGGCAAGTCTTATGCACATACCGATATTTACCGCAGAGTGCATGAAAATCGTCACCGCTGAACCAATGCAGATATATCTTCCGAAATCGTCCTCCACCACCAGTGCCGTCCGTAAAATGGTAAAGAGCAGAAGCATATATAATCCCACCAGAATACAGGACCCCAGAAGTCCCTTTTCCTCCGCAATGACAGGGAAAATAAAGTCCGAATTGGAAACGGTCTGGGGAAGATATCCCAGTGCATTGTGCGTGCCCTGCATAAAACCTTTCCCTGTAAGTCCCCCCTGACCTACGGCAAGTTCCGCCTGCAACTGGCTCCATCCCCGGTTTTTTGTGTCCAGTTCCGGATTGAGAAAGACTTTCACCCGGTCACGCTGATATTCTTTCATGGAAAAATACCCGGCTGTTGCCACAACCGGAATCAAAATCGCCAGAAAAAGGATATATCTCCATTTGAGTTTTGCGGAAAAAACGATAGCGGCAACTGCTGCAAGCATCACAAGTGCCGTTCCCAGATCCGGTTCTTTGTAAATGAGAAAAAAGGGAAGACCGGTAAGGGCGATAGTTCCAAGCATCCATAAAGGATGATTGATATCGGCTTTTTTCAGGGAAAGAAAACGGGAGATAAACAGGACAACGGCTACTTTGGCCAGTTCCGAGGGTTGTAAACTATACCCGCCAATGGAGATCCAGCGGGTCGCTCCATAATATTTCGTGCCGTAAAAAAGTACATAAACAAGCAGAATAATGGAAACGGGATAGGCAAGAAATGCGGCAAACCCCATATACCGGTAATCCAGAAAGGAGAGCAGAACCCAGACAAAAGAACCGATAATAAAGTACTGTAACTGTTTCTGCCACAAAATGGAAGTGGAAGCCCCCGCCTGCTGGCCTGTGCCGTAAATAAAGGCAAGTCCGACGGCAAAAAGAGAAAGGACAACAAGGATCTGCAGAAGGTCGATCTTGGTGAAAAAGAAAAGAAAGATCCTCTTCCACGGAATCCCTTCCGGGACTTCTTTCTTATCCAGTACTGGCGTGCGGGATGCTCTTTTCACTTTTCTATCTCTGCAGTTGAAAAATAAAGAAAAAAAGTCCGCATCTTTTTTACGGATGCGGACACAATTCAAGACTTATCTTTTGAAAGTCTGTGCCCGTTTCGGGCCTACGGAAATAATGCCGGCTTTGGCATTTACAAGTTCACAAACTCTTTCCAGATATTTTTTTGCATTTTCAGGCAGTTCATCCCAGCATGTGGCAGTATTGGTGGACTGTTTCCAGCCGGGGTGGGATTCGTAGATGGGTTCGATCCTGTCAAGAGCGGCAGTATCGGCAGGGAAGTCGGTATAGATCTCCCCATCGATCTTGTATGCCGTACAGATCTTCACTTCATCCAGATCATCCAGAACGTCCACTTTGGTAATGGCAAGATAATCCACACCATTGATCATGCAGCTGTGACGGGCGGCAACAGCATCCAGCCAGCCGCAACGGCGGGGACGGCCGGTAGTGGCACCGAATTCGCCGCCTTTATTGCGGAGAGCGTCGCCTTCTTCATTTTTCAGTTCTGTGGGGAAAGGCCCTTCACCCACACGGGTGGTATAGGCTTTCAGGACGCCCCAGACTGTATCCACGTTTCTGGGAGCGATCCCGGCACCGGTACAGGCACCGCCGCTTGTGGTGTTGCTGCTGGTGACAAAGGGATAAGTACCGTGGTCAATATCCAGAAGCATACCCTGTGCGCCTTCCAGAAGGATCTCTTTCTTTTCTGCAATAGCCTTATTGACGGTGACAATGGAGTCTTTGACATAAGGTTTCAGGAAGTCGATGGCGGGTTTGATTTTGGCAAGTTCCGCATCGGCGTCCAGCGCATCCATCCCCTGGGGGACATACATTTCATTATAGGCTTTCACCTCATCCCGGAAATGTGCTTCAAATCTGGCATCATCGAGCATTTCCAGAGCCCGGATACCGGTACGGCTCATTTTGGAGGTATAGGCAGGGCCGATACCACGCATGGTTGTACCGATCTTTTTGCCGGGATCTGCTTTCTTTTCTTTGAAAGCATCCAGAAGTTTATGCCAGGGCATGATAAGGTGGGCTCTTGCGGAAAGTTCCACACAGGAAATATCAATACCTCTTTCTGCAAGTTTTTCCATTTCCAGTTTCAGTTCGGCAGGGTCAACAACAACGCCGTTACCGATCACGCAGGCAGTTCCTTTCCGGAGGATACCGGAAGGAACGATGTGAAGAACAAATTTTTCAGGTCCCACTTCCACAGTGTGACCGGCATTGTTGCCGCCCTGATAACGGACGACCATTTCTGCATTCTGGGTAAGGACATCAATGATCTTGCCCTTACCTTCGTCGCCCCATTGGACTCCTACCAGTACGCTTACAGACATGTTTTCACCATTGTTTTCTTTTGTTGATTATTTGGAGGCAGCCAGCACATTTGCAGTATTGCGGGCGATCATAAGTTCCTCATTTGTGGGCATGACGATAGCCATGAATTTGCTGTCATCTGTGGAGATGATCCCTTTGCTGCAATCTGCATTTTTGGCATCGTCCACTTTGATCCCCAGACAGCTGATGGCATCCAGAATGGCTTTACGGGTTCTGGTGGAGTGTTCCCCGATACCGCCGGTAAAGACAAGAGCATCTGCGCCGCCCACGAGTACATAGTAGGAACCGATATATTTCACGATCCTGCGGATGAACATTTTGAGAGCAAGCTGGGCGCGTTCATTGCCGTTTGCAGCGGCATTTTCGATGTCGCGCATATCGCCGCTATTGATCCCGGCAACGGCATAAAGACCGGATTTTTTATTCAGCAGAGTATCCACTTCTTCAGCAGTGGAGCCAAGCTGGACAAGACGCAGGACTGCGGCAGGGTCCATATCTCCGCTTCTGGTACCCATCATAAGCCCTTCAAGGGGGGTGAGTCCCATGGTGGTATCGATTACTTTACCGTTTTTCACAGCAGCCATACTGCAGCCATTGCCCAGGTGGCAGGTGATGATGGTGGTATCTTCTTTCTTTTTGCCCATGAATTCGGCAGTGGCGTTGGTCACAAAATTGTGGCTTGTGCCGTGGAAACCGTATTTACGGATGCCGTGTTTGGTATAGTAATCATAGGGAATGGCATAGAGATATGCTTCCGGGGGCATTGTCTGATGGAATTCTGTATCGAATACAGCCACATTGGGCACATTTTGGAAGATTTCTTCACACGCTTCGATACCCATGAGGTTGGCAGGGTTGTGAAGGGGGCCGAGGGGGAAGCATTCACGGATGATATCTTTTACATTCTGATCCACGAGAACAGGTTTGGTGATCTTTTCGCCGCCGTGGAGAACTCTGTGACCGATGGCAGTAACTTCGGAAAGACTTTTGAGAACGCCCACTTCAGGATCTACAAGTTTTTCGCAGATGGCACGGAGTGCATCGCTGTGATTGACTACTTTGGGCATTTCTTCGAGTTTGAAACCGTCAGCGCGTTTGAAAACCAGATTGGGTTTGTCTGTTCCAACTCTTTCCACAAGACCGTTGGCAATGACTTTTTCTTCAGCCCCTTCCATGGAAAAAAGGGTGAATTTGAGGGAAGAACTGCCGGCGTTGATAACCAATACTTTCATTTCTTTTTTTTCCTTTCTTGATTTGAAAAAATACATTATACAATATAGCACACCTTTACGAAAAATGAAACCCCTTTTTCATATATTTTGCGTTTTTTCTTTTTTTTGAGGTAATTTTAAAAGTTATCCGGCACAAAGAAGAAAACAATGACGAAGTTCCGGGAAAGGGAATTTGAGGCTGCTGTCCGCTGCACCAACAGGTTCAAAATGCCCTTTTTACAGGACAAACTCAATACCAACTGACTTTTGGGGACTTTTGAAATTACCACTTTTATCTATTTTGCGACTTTTTCCCTTCTGTATGACGCGGGGATTTGCAAAAATCAGGAGGGGATGCTATATTATAGTGATTGAATACAGCCTCTTTCATCAAGGAATGAACCGTGAAAAATATTGAAATATCCAGCAGTCTTGAAGATTATCTTGAAGCGATAGCCTGTATCGTGGAAAAAAACGGACACGCCCATACCAAAGATATTGCCCAGCAGTTGAATGTGAAGATGCCTTCTGTTTCCAATGCTTTGCAGGTGCTTGCCGCAAAAGGTCTCATCAAATATCAATCCCATGCGCCTGTGGTGCTTACTGCCGCAGGGACTCAAAGAGCCGCTGTGATCCGCCGCAGACACGCAGCATTAAAAACATTTTTTGTGGAAATATTGAAACTTACCGCAGAAGAAGCGGATCTTGTAGCCTGCCGGGTGGAACATACTGTGGGTGAAAAGGTGATGTCAAGATTTGTTGCACTTACCGAAGGGGTGATGAACCGCCCGGAAAGTGCTTCTTTACGGGAGTATCTCAACCGGATCATGCCGGAAATAGGACTGGATGCCGCAGAAGAGGAACTTTATCCTTTGAGTACTCTTGAAGAAAAAGAATCCTGCGTGGTCGTCCGTGTGGGAAAAGAGTTGCGGGGAATCAAGAAATTTGCGGATCTCGGACTTGTTGCCGGAACGCTTCTTACCATAGAGGGGCGTGCGCCTTTCGGCGATCTTCTCCGGGTACGGATCATGGGAACAAGTCTCATGCTGCGGGAAAGTGATGCTGCTTTGATCCTTGTACGCAAAAGTCCAAACTGCTGAAACAGACTGCTCCGGAAAGAAAATCCCGTTGCTGCAGAATATCCCGAAGGGGGATGCAGGAGGAATGAAATGACTTCTCTCCTGTGAATTTTTCCGCCATAACTTATTGTATCTTCCTTTTCCGTTCAAACAATAAAAAAGGCTGTTGCCGCCCCCGTTTGAGGTTTTGCAACAGCCTTTTCAGAAAAATTTTATTTTATTTGGGTTCGGGCATATCAAATGTTCCGAAAGTCTTGTTTACATCAACAAGATTATGACCGGGGATGGCGAGGGGGGATTTTGCCATTCCTTTTATATAATATCCGGCGTTGATCTTGAACTGGGGGGCAAATTTGACATCTTCGAGAACGCCTTTGGAAATGATGTAGAAAATCACATCGCCGTTCTGCACGAATGCTTTTTCCCCTTTCATGGCCTCAAGGGCAGTGGATTTATTGTTTGCATCCCATTTCATGGGGCCGAAGTTGGCTTTATCTCTGATCCTGCCGTTGATCTGCAAATCAATGCCCTGACTTTTGGGGAATCTGCCGGTATTGATGTTGTTATCTGTATTGAAATACTGGGAAAGATGGGAATCCATTTTCATAAGTTCGGCAAGGTCTTTGATCTGGTAGGCAAAAATCACATCTTCTTTGTCATCAAGAAAACCGAATGCCATGACCTGGAATTTAGCTGGGGCAGCTGTTTTTGCTTTCCAGAGAATGGGGATCTTTTTTGTCTGTGCGGAGAGCATGGATGCTGTCAGCATGACTGCTGTGAAAAGTACAGCAATAAACAATGTTTTTTTCATGTTGTTTTTCCTTTTTTTTATTTTGTTGAGGTTTTTTGTAATTATTTCCGGTAATAATGCTTTTTCCTGTATTATAGCAGGAAAAAAGAAAATTACAAGTCTTTTTTTCTTTTATTCCAGAGGAAGTCTGCCTTTTATAAGGTGTCTGCCCTCTTTTACTTCCATAACGGTCTCTCCAAATGTGACTTTTGCCACACTGCCTGCTGGAACTTCCAGAACCATTTCCGCTTCTTCCCCGTTTGTTCTGCGGACATCGACAGCGATCACGCCTCTCACAGTGGGATGGTGGAGTTTTGCATATTCAAGAAATGCCAGCTGGGGTTTGACGGTGAATGTGGTAAAGCCGGGGGCAGTGGGGCGGATGCCGAAAAGTCCTCTGGGGATGGCGTGCAGCGGGGCAGTACCCCAGGAATGGTTCCAATCCAGACCGTCTGTGGAGTCATGCCATATTTCTTTTGTGATGGTTGCTCCCTGATTGAGCATGGCTGTCCAGGAACGGAACCCGGAACGGTCTGCCATAAGTTTCAGTGCATCAGCGGGGAGTCCGTTATCGAAAAGGGCATGGAGAAGGTAGGTTGCGCCGTAGACACTGCATTTCATACCTCTGGAGGCAAGACGGTTGGCGATCAGTTCTTTATTTTCTTCCTCGGCAACATTTGCCCACAAAGCAAGGGCATCGGTCATGCAGGCGATATGGTAAGAACCGGGACAATCCACGAAAAAGCCTTTATTTTTTTCTCCGTGAACATCTCTCATTGTCTTACGCAGTTCCTCACGGATCTTTTCCGCTCTTTCTTTGTGGAAAAGAGCTTCTTCCTTACTGCCCAGAGTTTCTGCAAGGAATGCATAGGCATCATTGGCGGCTGCCTGAATGGCATTGGAGGCAAAAATGGGGGGATTATAGCCGTGGATGGTACGCAGTTTCCGCTCACGGTATTCCGGAGGCATTTCGATATCACCGAAATCATAATTGTCCCGCTCTTCCTGCGGCCAGTCCACGATATCCCGCATCCAGTGGGCGCAGTGTTTATCCAGCCCTGTCATTTCCATGATTTCTTCATCGCTCCATGTGGCATGGGCACGGCGCAAATCAAGGAGCACTCCTTCAAAGGTGAAGGGAAGCAGGAGTTTCTGTTTCAGGGCGGGGTACCATTTTTTTACCGATTCCGTATCTCCGGAGTAGAGAAAATAATCCTTTACGATAATGGGCATCAGCAAAATATATTCTGTGGGCCAGGTGGGGTTTTCCAGCAGATAATCAATGGTACGGCGGACTACATCCATGTCCGAATGAATGGCATAAAAACTTAATGCCGTAAGGTAGGAGTCCCCCTCATAGGGTAGTCTTTCCCGTTCCCCGTCAATGAATGAACCGAAAAGAGTGGTAGCCCGCATGGAATAGTGACAGAAATCCCAGACCTTTTCCAGTATGGGGTCGGAACAGCGGAAAGAGGCGGCGTTTTCCGGGATCTTTCCGAATACACTGTTTCGGGCTATGGAGCAGGAATTTACTTTTCCTTTTGTGGTAAGTTCCGCATAACGGAAAGGGGCGATCTCTTTCCCTGTGGGGGATTTGAGAAGTCCCGTCCAGGAGGGGATTTCCGGCCGATAGGTCTTTTTCCCTTTTTCCACATTGAATCTTATTTCTATATTGCGGACATTTTTCAGAGGGCGGCGGTGGATCCTTTTGTAGAAAGAGTCATACATTTCTCCGATAAGGAGAACTGCCTCCTCCTCTTCCTCTGCGTCGATCTCTATTTCGATATTGCCGAAAGCAGTCTTTTCAAATCCGGCAAAGTATCCGTAGGAAGTTTTACGGAACTCCACAGGATATTCTTTTTTGATTTCATAAAAATCAGGATTGGGATCAAGGATTTTTCCCATTTTTTTCTCCTTTTTCAGAACAGATTGTATTTTAATGCGTATTCTTTCATGGAAAGAACTGTATAATCATTTTCTTCAAGATAATCCAGCATATAGCGGAAAGTTTTTTCTGTTACATTGCAATGGGGATGGACGATTTCCGGTATGCCGTGAAAAACGAATACGGCGGCATTTTCTTTTGTGCATTTGCCCAGTGCTTCATAGAAATTGAGTTTTCCGTTCAGATGTTCCACCAACGGAAATGCCGGGATGCGCAAAAAGTCATCTTCTGCAATATTCCAGACTCTTTTTTCTGTGGTGCGGGCAAGTTTCAACCCGTGTTTTTTCAGAATGGGCCGCAGATTCTCTGCATACGGGCCTCCCGGATAGGCAAAACTTACCGGAGGGGGAATGTGGGCGGAAGAAAAGAGGGAATTGAGTTTTTCTATTTCCTCTTCCGCTTCTTCCGCAGAAAGGAGCTGCATATTTTTGTGGGCAAAGGAGTGATTGCCGATTTCAAAGCCCATATCGCTGATTTGTTTGATTTCTTCCATCGTAAGGAGATGCCGGCCGTTTTCCTTTCTCCACTCTTCCGTAAAACAGCAGGGGAAGAAGGTTGCTCCGAAGCCATATTCTTTCAGGAGGGGGGCAACAATAGAAAGATGGTTTTTTACTGCATCATCAAAAGTAAGGATGACCGTTCTTCCCTTTTCGCCGCCCTCAACGGGGAAAGAAGCGGATGCTTTCAGAAATTCTTTCGCCTGCTCCATCCAGAGTTTCAGATCTCTTCTTTCGTATCCTGTTGCCATTCCGTGAGGACCATCCGGGAAAATATGCAGTTCGCATTTATTGCCTTTTTCCCACATGGCTTGTGCAAAAAGAACAGAGTTTTCATAAGGAACGAGCTGATCGGTTGCCGTCGCCCAGATATAGGCGGGAGGGGTATCGGCAAGAACCCGGTTTTCCAGAGACCATTCATCCCGTTTTTCGTCAAAATCCTCTTTCAGAAGTCTTTTGCCCGTAGCGATATACTGGGTTTTCCGGAATGTAATGACAGGATAGGAAAGAATCATGGCATCCGGTCTCTGGGAAAAGTGATCTGCTTCATCATTGTCTTTTGCGTCAAGATCATGGAAAAGTGTTCCGCAGCATCCGGCAAGGTGTCCCCCTGCGGAAAAACCGCATACAGCAATATGCTCCGGATCAGCCCCCCACTCTTCTGCATGACAGCGGATAAGGCGGATGGCTCTCAACGCATCCAGCTGGGGGTTCGGGATAACGGGTGACACGGTAGGTGAGGACAAAGGTCTGGAATCCCATCTGATCAAATTTTTCTGCAATGGGATATCCCTCTTCATTGATACAGACAAATCCATAACCGCCGCCGGGGATGACAAGAATGACGGGGCGTTTTTTTCCATCGTTCCGCAGACGGCAGGAGAGGGCGGAGGGGAGGGAAGTATTTTTCCATAATTTTACTTCCTTTATTTCCCGGATGATATTTTCGTTCATTTTCTGCTCCGTTTCAATTTTTTCTACCGGTTATACTTTAACGGCAAAACAGGATTTTTCAAGCATTTTTTGTTCTGTTTTACGAAAAAAAGAAGGGGATTTTTTTTCTCATTGGCAAAAACCGGAAGAAAGAAGAGTAAAAACAAAAGAAACGGTTGAAAAAACGCTCCCATGCGTATATATTAATAAAAAATATTGCAACCAAAATCCATGAAAGGAATAAAAAATGGATAAAAGCTTTTCTTACCTTGAAGAACTTGGCAGTTCCCGCAATGAACTCATCAAGGCTCTTCAAATGATCCAGAACCGGGAAGGATATGTTTCCGATGATGGCATACGCGCCGCCGCGGAACACTTCTCCCTTTCCGCGGCAGATGTGGAAGGGGTATTGACCTTTTACGCACAGTTCAAACGCAATAAACCCGGCAAGTATGAGATCAATATCTGTGACGGAACAGCCTGTCACATCAAAGGCGCCCCCCTTATCCAGGAATGGATCTCCGCTGAACTGGGGATCAAGGACGGGGAAACGACTTCTGACGGAGTGTTTTCTCTCTGTGTGGTAGCCTGTCTGGGATGCTGTTCTCTTGCTCCGGTTATGGCAGTAAACGGAAAAGTTTATGGTCAGCTTGACCGTAAGAAACTTATCAAGATCCTGAACGAATACAGAAAGAAAGAGGCATAAGATGGCAGAAATCAAACGCATCAAGATCGGTGCCGCCTCCTGCGGACTTGCTGCCGGAGCAGGGGAAGTGGTAACAGCTTTTCGGGCATTGGATCTTTCTTATCCTGTTGTGGAAACCGGCTGTATCGGTCATTGTTACGCAGAACCCATCGTGGAAGTGGAACTTACAGACGGCAGTTCCATTTTCTATTCCCATGTGAAAGGGGATGAAAAAAACGTCAATGATATTCTTGCTCTCGGAGAAGAAAACCGTTTTACCGTATCTGCCGAAAGACAGAAACTGGAAAAACTCATGGTCACCCGCCTTGCCGGAAGGATCGATCCCAAAGATATGGAAGAATACAAGGCAAACGGCGGATTTTCCTCCCTTGCCAAAGCCTTTGAAATGGGTTCGGAAGCGGTGATCGAAAATATGAAAAAATCCGGTTTGAGAGGCCGCGGCGGTGCCGGGTTCTCCACCGGGATGAAATGGGGCTTCCTCGCAGCAAAGAAAGATACGGAAAAAATCATGATCTGTAATGCGGACGAGGGCGACCCCGGCGCATTTATGGATCGTTCCCTTATGGAAAGCGTGCCTTTCCAGGTGTTGGAAGGGATGCTTATCGGCGCATTTGCCACCGGTGCAAGCCGCCTTTTCATCTATTGCCGTGCGGAATATCCCCTTGCCATCAAGCATTTGAAGATCGCCATCGATAAAATCTGTGAGGCAAAACTCAATCTTTTCCCCGGCAGGGATAAAGCATTGGAGATCGTGATCAAAGAAGGTGCGGGAGCATTTGTCTGCGGAGAGGAAACCGCTATGATCGCCTCACTGGAAGGCCGACGCGGGCAGCCCCGTTTCCGTCCTCCTTTCCCCACCGACCGGGGTTGGAACTCTTTCCCCACCTCCATCAATAACGTGGAAACTTTTGCCAATGTGCCTGTTGTCCTTGCGGATGTGGATGCCTTTACCGCACTGGGGACACCCGGCAACACCGGAACAAAGATTTTTGCTCTTGCCGGGGACTTGAAGTATCCCGGTCTTGTGGAAGTGCCTATGGGGGTAACTCTTGCGGATATCGTCTATACTATCGGCGGTGCGGAAAAGGGGGCAGTGAAAGCTGTCCAGACAGGCGGCCCTTCCGGCGGATGTATTCCCGCAGAAGAGTTCGGCGCCAGAGTGGATTATGACTCTCTGAAAGCTCTCGGTGCCATTGTCGGTTCCGGCGGACTTATCATTATCGGCAATGACCGCTGTATGGTGGAGACTGCCCGTTACTTCCTTGACTTCACCCATCGTGAATCCTGCGGGAAATGTACCTTCTGCCGTGTAGGGACCATGCGGATGTATGAGACCATGGAAAGGATCGTTGCCGGTAAAGGCGTTCCGGAAGATATTGATTTTCTGGAAGATCTGGGGCAGAAGATCCGTAAAGGCTCTCTCTGTGCATTGGGGCAGACTGCTCCCAATCCGGTACTTTCCACTCTGCGGTATTTCCGCCATGAGTACGAAGCGCATGTTGTGGATAAATACTGCCCTGCAAAAGTTTGTCCCGCCCTCTCCGATGTGGCTGTGGAGGAAACAAAGTGCATCAAGTGCAATCTGTGCAGGAAAGGGTGTCCCGTGGGGGCGATTTCTTCCGATATCAAAGTGGATAATTCCAAATGCACCAGATGTAACTCCTGTATTGAGATCTGTCCCAAAAAGGCGATCTCCCGTGTGAAAAAAGGAACAGGATTTGATTCCTCAAAATAAGATTTATGGAGAAAAAAATGGCTGAAATCAAGTTTAAGATAGATGGAAAAGAGGTTATCGCCAGAGATGGGGAGACCATCCGTTCCGCTGCGATCAAGGCAAATATCGATATTCCTGCTTTGTGTACCAACGGGATCGTTTCCAAAACCACATCCTGCTTTGTGTGTGTGGTAAAAGATGTGAAAACAGGCAGATTCCTGCCCAGTTGTTCCGCCTGTCCCTCCGAGGGGCAGGAAGTGGAGTCCGATACTGCGGAAGTAAGAGATATGAGAAGAACGGCTCTGGGGCTGCTTCTTTCCGAACATACCGGGGATTGTGAAGCCCCCTGTATGGTGGCATGTCCCGCCCATGCAAGAGTGGAAGAATATGTGCGTCTGGGAAGACAGGGAAATTTTGAAGAGGCTCTGAAAGTCATCAAAGAACAGATCCCTCTTCCCATGTCCATTGGAAGAGTGTGTCCCCGTTTCTGCGAAAAGGACTGCCGGAAAAATGTTACCGGGAAAGCGGTTTCCATCAATGATTTCAAACGTCTTGCCGCAGATCTTTATTACGATAAATATATGGAGGAACTTCCTGCACTCAACGGGAAAACCATTGCGGTAGTCGGTGCCGGGCCTGCGGGACTTTCCGCTGCCTATTATTTGCGGTTGAAAGGGTATGCTGTTACCATTTTTGAACAGAACTCTGAACCCGGCGGATTCCTCCGTTACGGTATTCCCCAGTTCCGTCTGCCCAAAGAGATCCTGAAACGGGAGATCGCCCATTTCCTGAAAATGGGTATCGTGATCAAATGCAATCAGAAAGCCGGGAAAGATTTTACCGTTGACTCTCTCAAAAGCATGTTTGACGGTGTGATCGTTGCTGTGGGATGCTGGACACCTTCTTCCATGCGGATCGAAGGCGAAGAATTGGCATTGCAGGGGATCAAATATCTGGAAGATATTGCTGCAAAGAACTGGGAAAATCTGGAAAATCCCGGAAGAACCGTTGTGGTCGGCGGTGGAAATACGGCTATGGACTGCGCCAGAACAGCCTTGCGCTGCGGCGGGAAAGTTACCATTGTATATCGCAGAACGGAAAAGGAGATGCCCGCAGAAAAACTGGAAGTGGAAGAAGCCCGTGAAGAGGGAGTGGATTTTCTTTTCCTTACTGCCCCCTTGCGTCTGCGTGAAGAAAACGGGAAAAAGTTCCTTGCCTGTCAGAAAATGGAACTTGGCGCACCGGATGCTTCCGGCAGACGCTCTCCTGTCCCTGTGGAAGGCTCTGATTTCGAGATCGAAGCCGATACCGTTATTGCCGCTATCGGGCAGAAAACAAAAGCTCCCGAAGGCGTGGAAGCGGATAAACGGGGCAATGTGGCTGTATCCAAAGATCTTTCCTGCGGCAATATGATCTATGCCGCAGGGGACTGCGTGACCGGACCCGCTACTGTGGTGGAAGCCGTTGCCGCAGGGCACAAGGCTGCCGATTCCCTTATGGCGGCTCTGGAAGGAAGAAAAGAAGAGGAAAAATTCTTCTTCAATGTTTCCAGAGGGCATTGGAGAAGCCTTTCCAGAGAGGATCTGGTGCTTTTGAGAGGGGATAAAGTTTCTGATGAAGAGAGGGTTGCTCCTGAATATATCTCCATGGAGGAACGCCGCACATCTTTCAAAGAACTTTTCCCCACCATACCTGCGGAAAAGATCATGAAGGAAGGGGAAAGATGTATTGAGTGTTCCTGTACCGGAAAAGGGGATTGCAAACTGAAAAAATATTCTGAACAGTATAAAGTGGCTCCGGATATGTTCAGCGGGGAAAAGAGTATCTGTACAGTGGATACCCGTCACCCTGTCATTGTGCATGACCACAAAAAGTGTATCCGTTGCGGTATTTGCGTGAAAACCTGTTCAGAAGTGATCAATAAACATATCCTTTCTGCAATGAAACGCGGTTTCAGTACCGTTGTGCAGACCGCCTTTGATGAAGGTCTGCCCTCTTATTGCGCTGATTGCGGAGCATGTGTGAAAGAGTGTCCTACCGGTGCTTTGGACTGGAAGATCAAGAAATAAGAATCAAGGAGTATAAAAATGGCAAGAAAAGAATTTGTGGATTTACAGATCAATGGTTATATGGGAGTGGATTTTTCCGATCCCTCTTTGACAAAAGATGATTTTTTAAGAAGTGCGGACAGTATCTTTGAAAGCGGTACCTGCCTTTTCCTCCCTACGGTCATCACCTCTTCCGAAGAGTTGTATAAACGCAATATCGGTATTATTTATGAAGCCGTGAATTCTCACGGACTCCGGGAAAAGATCCCCGGACTTCATCTGGAAGGCCCTTTCATCTCTCCTGAACCCGGTGCTGTGGGCGCACACAACCCTGCCTGGGTTGCCGCTCCCGAAAAGGATTACCTTGACCGCCTGATCTCCTTTGCTCCTGAATTTATCAAAATCCTTACTGTTGCTCCCGAAAGAGAGGGGGCAACGGAACTCATCTCCTATGCAACAAGTAAAAATATCGTTGTTTCCATGGGCCATAACCTTGCCGGAACAAAGGATATTGCTGACGGCGCAAAAGCAGGGGCAAGACTTATCACCCACATGGGCAACGGTATCCCCAATATGATCCACCGGCATCAGAACCCCATCTGGGCGGCTCTTTCCTGCGATGATGTAACTGCCATGATCATTACAGACGGTCACCATCTTCCCGCAGAAGTCATCAAATGCTTTTTCCGTGTGAAAGGTGCGGACAGGATCATTGTAACAAGTGATGCCGCTTCCGTAGGCGGACTTCCTCCCGGAAAATACAGCTCTCTGGGCAATGATGCCATTCTGGAAGAAAACGGACTTTTCCATAATCCTGTGAAAAAATGTCTGGTCGGTTCTTCCGCTTCTGTGAAAAAATGTATGGATTACCTTGCTTCACTGGAATTCCTTTCCGATGAGGAACTGGACAAGGTCGGGTACTATAATCCTATGAAGATGATCGGGCTCCTGTAAAAAGGAAATATTCTGTATGGGGAAAAAAAGTCCTTCTTCCACAAAAGGAAAAAACAGAAAAGATCCCGCCCCCGTTTCCGGAAAAAATTCTGCGGAAACGGGGAAAGAGTGTAAAAGGATCTTCTGGTGTACCAGTGAATGTACGCCCTATGCCAAGTCCGGAGGGCTGGCAGATGTTTCAGCCTCCCTGCCTGCGGCATTGGCGGAAAGAGGGCATGAGATAACAATTATCATGCCCTATTACAACTGGAAGATGAATAAACTTTCTCTCCATTATAATGGAGGAATGTTTACTCTGGAAGTACCTTTTGCAGAAGAAAAATTCTATTGCCGTGTACGGAAACTGGAACTTGAAAAGAATCTCACATACTGTTTTATTGAGTATGACAGATTTTTTGACCGGCCTGCACTGTATGATTATCAGGGAAATGAATTTGAGGATAATGCAGAGCGTTTCATCTTTTTTTCCCGTGCATGTATGGAACTTATCCGGTATCTGGGAAAGAAAGCGGATATACTGCATCTTAACGATTGGCATACTGCTTTGTGTGCCGCATATCTCAAAAGTCCTCTATACCGGAATGAAGAGGTTTTCAAAGAGTGTAAAAGCATCCTTACTCTGCATAATGTAGGGTATCAGGGGAATTTTTCAAAGGAAAAATTTGCTTATACAGGATTGCCCTGGGAGTTTTTCCGGTATGACGCATTGGAATATTACGACAGGATGAATTTTCTTAAAGGGGGGATTGCCCTTGCCCATGAGGTCAATACGGTAAGTCCCACGTATGCAAAAGAGATCCTTTCTGCGGAATATGGCTGTGGATTGGAAAGCACTCTGCAATATTGCAATCAATGCGGGCGTCTGCGGGGGATCCTTAACGGCATTGATGTAAAAGAGTGGGATCCCGCCAATGACAAGGCTCTGCCTGTCTCTTATAGCGCAGAAAATATGGCCGGAAAAGAAAAGGCAAAAGAAGCACTGGCAAAGTATTTTCATATTTCCTGTAAGGGGAAAAAGGGGAGGAAACTGCCGCTTTTCGGGGTGATAAGCCGCCTTGCCGCCCAGAAAGGATTGGATGTTTTTGCTGATGTGCTGGAAGAACTTCTGCCGGTGATGGAAGCAAGGTTTATTCTTATTGGTGCAGGTGATCCTCATTTGGAATGGCGTTATTGTTCCCTTGCAGAAAGATTCCCGGAAAAATTTGCCTGTTATATCGGTATGGCGGAAGAGAAATTGGCTCATCTGCTGGAAGCAGGATGCGATTTTTTTGTCATGCCCTCCCGGTATGAGCCTTGCGGACTCAATCAGATGTACAGTATGCGTTACGGGACTCTGCCCATTGTAAGAAGTACCGGCGGACTTGCCGATACTGTAAAAAATTATGATAAAAATGATCCTTCCGCCTCCACTGGTTTCGTCTTTTATGATCTTACCATCCAGGGACTGCGTGATACCGTAATATGGGCGGAAAAGACCTATTCTGATTCCTTTGAGGATATTCTGCAAATGCGGAAAACTGCCATGAATACAGATTTCTCCTGGGATCATACTGCACAACAATATGAGGAGATGTATTCTGATGCTTACAAGTGATTTTGATTATTTTCTTCCGGAAGAACTCATTGCCCAGCACCCGCCGGAAAAACGGGGGGATTCCCGTATGCTGGTGCTTGATCCCGCCAAAGGGACAAGAGAAATTCTGCCCTTTGCCGCTTTCCCGGACTTTTTCCATAAGGGGGATACTCTTGTCCTCAATAATACAAAAGTCATCAAAGCAAGACTTTTTGCCATGAAAGAGACCGGGGCGAAAATCGAGATCATGCTTCTTGGACCATCTGCGGAAGGGCCGCAGGTATGGGGATGCCTTCTGAAACCTGCCAAAAGGGTCGCCATCGGTACTGCGCTTGAGATCCTGACGCCGGAAGGAGCGTTGTCCGGAGAATATATCACACTGGTAAATAAGGATATTTCCGGAAACTGCCTTATCCGCTTCCACAAAGAAGAGGTACACGCTCTTATTGCAAGACTTGGTCACATGCCTTTACCTCCCTACATCCGCAGAAGTGCCGATTTTGCTCCGGATGCCAAAAGGTATCAAACGGTATATGCTGCTGTGCCGGGAGCGGTTGCCGCACCTACTGCCGGATTGCATTTTACAGATGAAGTTCTGGCACAACTCAAAGAAAAGGAAGTGGGCAGAACGGAATTGACTCTCCATGTGGGGCAGGGTACTTTCCAGCCTGTAACGGTGGAAAATGTTGCCGATCACCCTATGCACGCCGAGCATTTCATCCTTGATAAGGCAAGTGCCGATCATTTGAATGAAACAAGAAAGACCGGACGCATTGCCGCCGTGGGGACGACTTCTTTAAGATCATTGGAGTCTGCTGTGCTGGATGACGGAAGTTTTGCGCCGGTGGAAATGGATACATCCATATATATTTATCCCCCCTATAAGATCAAATCTGCGGATATGCTTCTCACCAATTTCCATTTACCCAAAAGTACGCTTCTCATGCTTGTTTCCGCCTTTGCCGGATATGAGTTTATTATGGATACCTACAAGTTTGCGGTAAAGGAAAAGATGCGCTTTTTCAGTTACGGGGATTGCATGCTTATTTTGAATCATATTTAATAACTTTTGAAATCACCATAAAAAAAACGAACCTGCTGCATATTTTCTGCAACAGGTTCGTTTTGTATAAAAGCAAAAATCTTATTCAGATTTTTCTGCAGCGTCTTTTTCCTGTTTTTTTGCTTTTTTATTGATCCTCATCTGGGGGAAAAGCAATACGTCACGGATGGATTCCGCACCGGTAAGGAGCATGACCATACGGTCAATACCGATACCAAGTCCGCCGGCAGGGGGCTGACCGTGTTCCATAGCAGTAAGGAAGTCTTCATCAATGGCTTCATCCAGATCTTTGCCTTCCGCCATTGCCTGTTCCACAAAGCGTTTTCTCTGTTCAACAGGGTCGTTAAGTTCAGAATAACCGGGGCTGATCTCCTGACCGTTGATCTCCAATTCATATACATCCACCACAGAGGGATCATCTTCACATTTCTTTGCCAGCGGCACAAGATAGGCAGGCAGACGGGTGACAAAGGTGGGCTGGATCAGGGTTTCTTCAATGAGTTTATCATAGATCTCATGGGTGATTTCCAGATCATTCATTTCTTTGGTGACAGGGGCTCCCATTGCCACGGCTTTTTCATATTTTTCATCGTGGGAAAGTTCATACCAGTCGGCACCGGCTTTTTCTTTGACGAGTTCCGCATAGGGAGCGCGTCTCCAGGGACGGGTAAGATCGATAACGGTTCCGTTGGGATGTTTGATTTGAAGAGTACCGCATACTTTCAGGGCGATGGTTGTAAACATTTCTTCAATGAGATCCATCATGCCGTTGCAATCGCTGTATGCCTGATAAATTTCAATAGCGGTAAATTCAGGATTGTGCCGTCTGTCCACCCCTTCGTTACGGAAGTTGCGGTTAAGTTCAAAGACTTTTTCAAAACCGCCCACCAGAAGTTTTTTGAGGTAAAGTTCGGTGGCAATACGCATATACATAGGACTGTTCAATGCGTCATAATAGGTTTTGAAAGGATTGGCGGATGCTCCACCGGGGATCGCTTGCAGCATGGGAGTTTCCACTTCAATAAAGCCTTTATCCATCAAAAATTTACGCACTTCATGGATGATGGCGGAGCGTTTGAGGAATACTTCTCTGCTTGCGTCATTGGAGATGAGGTCAAGGTATCTCTGGCGGTAGCGTTGTTCCACATCGGTAAGACCGTGGAATTTTTCAGGCAGGGGACGCAGAGATTTGGAAAGAAGTGTGATTTTATGGGCTTTCAAAGTAAGTTCACCGGTTTTGGTGGTGAAAAGAATACCATCGACTCCGATGAGATCTCCAATATCAAATCTTTTGAAAAGTTTGAATTCTTCTTCGCCGATTTCCTGTTTGTGGACATAAAGCTGGAGACGGCCGGAGGAGTCCTTTACATCTGCAAAAATAGATTTCCCCATGGCACGGAAAGCGGTCATTCTTCCGGCTACTCTTACTTCCGGCTGTTCGGCGAGTTCCCCATTGTAATTCTTCCGTACATCGGCTGTAAGAGTCACATTGTCAAATCTTTTGCCGAAAGGATCGATCCCTGCTTCCCGCAGTTCATTTACTTTGTTGAGTCTCTGTGTGAAAATATCTTCCACTTTGACTTCCTGCTCCATGGCACCATTCATTGCGTTGTCCATTTTGCTGCTCCTTTTCTTTGTATATAAAAAATCAAAAATCTTTTAAAATATTAATATACACTTTCTTCCCCTGAATTGCAAGCAGAATTTTTCACCTTTCTGAAGGCTGAAGGTATGGAATACTTTTTATCCATCTCTTCTTTGCTTATCCAGAGAAATTCCGGCAGAGGGGTGGCTATTTTCAGATGATAACAGTGCATTTCCCATTTTATATGGGTGAATATATGACTTGTATCGTATAAAAATGAGATTTTTTCTATTTTGACTTCCGGAGGAAAAAATGCAGAATTTTTTATCTCTTCTTCTGTAAGAATCCCCTCAAGCATGGGAAACTGCCATAAGGAAGCAAGCAGTCCCTTTGCCGGGCGTTTTTCCACTGCAAAAGTATTGTTGTGTTCCAGAAGCAGAACAGTATAGTAAAGGATTTTTTTTGCCTTTTTTTCCTTCGGTGAGGGCAGAAGAGAAATCATATCTTTTTTTCTTGCAATACATTTTTCTTTCAACGGACAGATGGAACATTTTACTTCTCCTTTGGGGATACACAATGTTTCGCCAAGTTCCATCCAGCTTTGCGTATAATCAGAAGAATTTTCCCCCTCTCCGGGAAAATGGGCAAGAAGAAACTTTTCCGCCTCGTTTTTATTTATATCTTTCCCCTTGAAGCGGGAGAGTACTCTCAAAACATTTCCATCTATGGCGCACGCTTTTTTCCCGAATGCAATGGAAGAAACTGCTCCGGCGGTATATTCGCCTATTCCCGGAAGACGCAGCAGTTCTTCCTTTGTTTCCGGAAAAAATTTCCATTCCATGATTTTTTCCGCCGCTTTTTTGAGATTCTTTGCACGGGAATAATACCCAAGTCCCTCCCAGAGTTTCAATAAGGTATTTTCTTCACACTCTGCCAATGCTTTCATATCCGGCAATGCGGTAATGAATCTTTCAAAATATTTTTTGACCGCCTCGATCCTTGTCTGCTGCAGCATGATCTCTGAAAGCAGTACATGATAGGCATTTCCCGTATCCCGCCAGGGGAGGGGACGTTTGTTTTTTTTATACCAGGAAAGGAGATTTTGAACCGTTTTCTGCATGAGATTTTTATCAGGATATTTTTCTTCCCCGGAAAGCCCGGAAAATCAGAAGAAATTTCCCCTTTTCAAAATCAAGAGAAAAATTTTCTTCCAGAGCTTCATTGAGAGTAGCCTGCCACCAGCGGCGCAAAGGATATTCTTTCATCGGATATTTCAGATTTTCCGATGTTACTTTGATCCCCTCATCCAGTGCAAAGATGGAGATCTGCTCTCCCTTGCTGCTTTCAAATCTTCCGGGGGTATTTACCGCAACAAAAATGCCGTGATCGGTGACAAGGGAAATTTTTTCCGCCTGTAAAGAGTAATCTGCAAGCAGGGAAAGATTGCCTAATGTGTGATCTTCCCTTTTCCCGGTTGCCCCCAGTATGACAATATTTTTCCAACCATTTTCCATACAGTAGCGGAAGGCTTTGGTCAGGTCGTTGTCATCCTGTTCTTCCACGTGAACGAGACATTCGCTGTATCTTTTACGGAAATCTGCTGATAAACTGTCCAGATCCCCTACAATGGCATCCGGGGTCATGCCGTGTCTTACCAATGCCAGAGCCGCCCCGTCACAGCAGACGATCCTTTCCGCTTTTTCCAGAAAGGAGAGAGGGATGGGGTCCGCAGGGAAATCCCCGTCAGCAAGGATGACTGTTGCTTTTTCCGGCATACGCATTTTCCTCCGCTTCTTTCTGTTCCTGCCTTGCAAGATCTTTTTTCCACTGGATAAAGAAAATGATCCCGTTGGCAAGTGCCATTACCCACATAAGGAGAATGGCAACTGAAGAACCTTCGTTCAAGTACACAAGAAGCCACATCCAGATGGAAATCACATTTACCACAGTCCAGATGAACCATTGTTCAATACATCTTTTTACCGTAAGGATCATGGCAGTAACGGATAAAATGGTTGTCGTACTGTCCAGTACCGGACTTCTGTCCCCCATTTTGTGAAGAATGAAGGCATATACGGCGATCCCCGCAAGGGTGAGAAGTGCAGTAATGGCTCTTTCCTTGATGGAAAGAAAACTTTTATAAACCGTTTCCGTACTTTTATTCATATTTCTTTTCCAGAAAAACATTCCGGTAAACATCATGGGCAGATACCAGAGCCAGTTGAGCATGACCTCCCCGTAAAGTTTGGTTTCATAAGAAATATACCCGTACAGAATGGTATTTATGATCCCGAAAAGATAACAGGATATTTTTCCTTTTCCGGCAAAAATGGTATAAAAAGTAGCCGTCAATGCCGCAATGATCCCTGTAAGAGTATCTTTCAAAGCTATGGATATAAGAAAAATGCCCACGGCACAGAAGGAAAGCCAGAGGTAATCAAAAAGAGTCCAGTTTGTTACAAATTCCGCCTTGCAGAAAGAGCGGATTTTCCGGAAAAGAGTCATCATAAATCTCCCGTTTTCTGTAAAAGGCACGCAGGAAAAATTCCGGCGTGCCTTTTCTGCTTTTCAAAATGAAAAATCTGTATTATTTTTCAAATTTTGCAAGGAGTGCCTTTTCGGTTTCCACAGAGTAGTTGCCGTCTGCGTCAAAGGTCTTTTCCAGACCGGGGACGAGGGAGGCAATATCGTTTACACCGGTAAGAGGCATATCCGGGCAGTTGGGGAAGATCACAGTTTTGCCGGGGAACTTGGCTGCGGCAACGGCTTCCAGACCTTCTTTGAGTACATTCATACCGCCAATGGCAGCAAGTGCGGAAACAGGTTTGAGGATGCCCCGCTGCACAAACTCGATGGTATTGCGCAGATCCTGTGTCTTACTTCCGGAGGAACCGATGAAACGGGCACCGCCTTTGGCGATGGCGCAGGTGCACAATGTTGCTTCCTTACCGGCAGGGATACCGGCAAAAATGTTCATGAGGCCGTCTTTGCCCAGGAATTTCGCATAAGCGGACACGAGGGGGGCAACAGGAACGAGCATAACGATATCATCAAAGCCTTCGGGAGCAAATTCTTTCACTGCTTTTTCAAATTCAGCAGGATCGGCAAAGTCTGCAGGATTGAGGAAGGCAAGTTCCACACCGTTTTCTTTGGCGATGGGGCCGAGGAACTCCTGAACATGGGCGATACGGACTTTGTCCATATCGGTCACCAGCACGCGTTTGGGACCTTCTTTGCTGCTGACAGCAAGCTGGGTGTGCATCTGCCCCATGGCACCGGCACCGCCGGGAAGCCAGCAAGTTCCGCCCTTTTTCAGAGTGCTGCGGACATTTCTGCCGTAAGCAGCATCCAGATCATTGGTTTCTGTTCCCTGGTAGAACCAGCCCTGATAATGGATGCTGCCCACATCGAAACTCCATGCGCCGGAGTAGTCGCCGACAAAGGAGATGCAGGCATTTACTTCACCCATCTTGGCGGCTGCTTCCCCGATTTCCTTATCGCAGGCGCAAAGGTAGATATCATCAAATTTGCCTTCTGCGGGAAGTGCGGAAGCAACGGTGATCTTTGCTTTGGGACATGCCTGGGCGATCTTGCCGGCAAATGCTGCGGGAGCGTTGACAAGAACGATTTCAGCAGGGGCGGCAGCGGCAACAAGAGTACCAACTTCTGTTACTGCGGAATCTTTGCCGAATAC
>JAGBXB010000002.1 GCA_017629515.1 Lentisphaeria bacterium
CATATCCAAAGTTCTGAATGACAAGTTCGGCATCAAACGCGGTCTCATGACCACCATCCACGCTGCCACTGCCACCCAGAAGACCGTTGACGGTCCCTCCAAGAAAGATTGGAGAGGCGGCCGCGGTATTCTCGAAAACATGATCCCCTCCTCCACCGGTGCTGCTAAAGCTGTTGGTAAAGTTCTTCCTGAACTCAATGGCAAACTTACCGGTATGAGCGTTCGCGTTCCCACTTCCGACGTTTCTTTCGTTGACCTGACCTGCGAACTCAACACCGAATGCACCTACGATGAAATCTGCGCTGCTATGAAAGAAGCTGCAGAAGGCGAACTCAAAGGCATCCTCGGTTACACCGATGAAGCCGTTGTTTCCACCGACTTCCGTGACGATGCCCGTACCTCCATCTTCGATGCCAAAGCCGGTATCCAGCTTGACAAAACCTTCGTCAAAGTCTGCTCCTGGTATGACAACGAATGGGGTTACTCCAACAAAGTTCTGGAAATGGCACGTGTCATTGCCAAGTAAGGAACTTGTTGCATAAGATGCAATACTCTTTAAAGGGCGGCAGGGCACAAACGGCTCAGCCGCCCTTTTTTCTTTACCGTTATTTATTCTGAACAACGATAAAAAAAAGGATTTATCCACTATGGACAAAAAAACTTTGCAGGATGTGGAACTCAAAGGTAAAAAAGTCATCATGCGTGTTGACTTCAACGTTCCCGTAAAAGAAGGCGTCATCAAAGACGATACCCGTATCAAAGGCGCACTTCCCTCCATCAAATATGTGATCGATAACGGCGGAAGCCTGATCCTCATGAGCCACATGGGCAGACCCGATGAAAAAGGGATCACCTCTGATACCACCATGAAGATCGTTGCCGATTATCTTTCCAAAATGCTGGGAAAAGAAATTACTTTCGTTGCGGATTGTGCAGAAGCTGATGCCGCTGTCGCTTCCATGAAAGAAGGCGATATCGTGATGCTGGAAAATACCCGTTATCACAAAGAAGAACAGGCAAAATGCAAGCAGAAAGACGGCGAAAGCGATGAAGATTTCAAGGCAAGAAAAGCTGCTCTCAAAGATCAGCAGAAAGTTCTCGCCCAGAAACTTGCTTCCTACGGCGATATCTATTGCAACGATGCTTTCGGTACTGCTCACCGCGCTCACGCTTCCACAGCAGTCATCACCAAGTATATCGGTACTTCCGTTGCCGGTTTCCTGATGGAAAAAGAAATTGCCTTCCTGGGCAATGCTGTTGAAAAACCTGTCCGTCCCTTTGTTGCCATCCTGGGCGGAGCAAAAGTTTCCGATAAACTTGCTGTGGTAAACAACCTTCTCACCAAGGTCAATACCCTTATCATCGGCGGCGGTATGGCTTATACCTTCCTGAAAGCCATGGGTCACAATGTGGGGAACTCCCTCTGCGAAGATGATCAGCTCACCTATGCCAAAGAGATGATCGAAAAGGCAAAATCCCTGAATGTGGATTTCCTCCTCCCCGTTGACAATATTGCCGCAGACAAATTTGATGCGGAAGCCAATACCCAGATCGTCGGTCAGGATATTCCCGAAGGCTGGATGGGCCTTGATATCGGTCCCAAAACTGTGGAACTTTATGCCAACGCCATCAAAAATGCCAAGACAGTTGTCTGGAACGGCCCCATGGGCTGCTTTGAAATGGAAAAATTCAACAAAGGTACTTTCGGTGTCTGCGCAGCAGTTGCCGAAGTCAAAGGCAATGGCGGTATTTCCATCATCGGCGGCGGCGACAGTGTCGCAGCGGTGAACAAGAGCGGTCTTGCTGAAAAGATGTCCCATATCTCCACCGGCGGCGGTGCTTCTCTGGAATTTCTGGAAGGCAAAGACCTCCCCGGCGTTGTGGCTCTTTCCGATAAATAAGAAGCTGCAAGCAACTTTTTATATCCAAACGGACTCTTTCTCCTGTTTTGCAGGGGGAAGAGTTTGTCGGTAAGGAGATAAAAATGAATATTGCCATCAATACGGATATACTTTCCAGCACCGGCGATCCGGAAATGATCCTCCGTCTTATTGCGGAAGCGGGTTTTACCCATCTGCACTGGTGTCATCACTGGGCATCGGATTTTGCCTACTGTGAGTATGAATGGGCGCATTATGAAAGTCTTTTCAAAAAGTATAACTTGCTTCTTCTGGATATCCATGGATCTGCCAACTGTGAAAAATGCTGGTGGTCTCCTTTGGAATATTGCAGAAAAGCAGGCGTGCTTCTGGTCAAAAACCGGGCAGAAATGCTTGCCAGACTGGGCGGAAGCGGTTCTCTGATGATGCATATACCCTCCTTGAGATATACTTTCAATGAGGAACAGAAAAATAGCATGAAAAAACTTTTCGATCAGGTACGGAAGTCCATTGATGAACTTCTGCCGGATCTGGAAAAACTCAATGTGCGCCTTGCTATTGAAAATAACGGCAATGATACATTTGAACATATCGGTATTCTGATGAAAGAATATCCTGCCGACCGTGTCGGTATTACCTATGACTCCGGTCACGGTAACGCAGAAACCTGTAAAGGGTTGGATAATCTGGAACAGTATAAAGAGCGTCTTATGGCACTTCATCTCAATGATAATTCTTCTGTGGGAGATCCCCATCAACCGCCCTTTATGGGAACGGTGGACTGGGAGAGAGTTGTTTCCATTATTGCGGCAAGTTCCTATGATAAACCCTTATCCTTTGAACTTTCCATGCGCAATACTCCTTTCTTCAAGGAGGAAAATAAGATGGAACAGAAAGAAGAGGATATACAGAAATTCCTTGCCGATACATACAGAAGATGCGCAAAAGTCCATGCGCTTTACGAAGAAAAAAAGAAACAGATTTCAAAATAACCATTAAGGAGATAAAATCATGTCAAGAAAGATTTTTATTGCCGGTAACTGGAAAATGAATAAAACAGCTGCCGAAACAAAAGAACTCTGCGAAGCTCTGAAAGCAAAATTTGCCTCCTTCTGCCCCTGCAAGGCGGAAGTGGCTGTCTGCCCTCCTTTCACCAGTATCGCTACTGCTGTGGAAGCACTCAAAGGCTCCAATATCAAAGTGGGTGCCCAGAATATCCATTGGGCTGACAATGGCGCATTTACCGGTGAAATTTCCGGTGCCATGCTCAAAGAAATGGGTATTGAATATGTGATCATCGGTCACAGCGAACGCCGTCAGTACTTCGGGGAAACCGATGAAACGGTAAACAAACGTATTGCCGCTGCTCTCAAATATGATCTCAAACCCATCGTCTGCATCGGTGAAACTCTTGAAGAAAGAGAAGGCAACAAAACTGAAGAAGTCCTTGCCAAACAGATCAAAGACGGTTTTGCCAATATTGCCGCAGCAGATATGGCAAAAGTCACCATCGCTTACGAACCCGTCTGGGCGATCGGTACCGGTAAAACTGCCACCCCTGATATGGCAGAAGAAACCCATGCCTTCATCCGTAAGACCTTTGCAGATCTCTACGGTGCGGAAGTTGCCGAAGCATTGGTCATCCAGTACGGCGGAAGCATGAAGCCCGAAAACAGCAAAGACCTTGTTGCCCAGAAAGATATCGACGGCGGTCTTATCGGCGGTGCTGCTCTCAAAGCAGATTCCTTCTATGATCTTGTGGCAAATGCCGCTCTCTGACCGGAATAATCCGTCTGTATTATAAAAAAAATCCCCGGTTCCTGTATTTTATGGAAGCCGGGGATTTTTTATTTTGTTCTTCTTACATCATTTCTTCATTTTTCATTGTGGGATAACTGCCGAAAATGCGGATGAAAGAGGTATAAGGTTCCAACTCCTGCAAGGCTGCCGCAACGTCCGGATCTTTCCGGTTGCCCAGAAGGTCTATATAGAAAAGATATTCCCATCTCTTATGCCGGGAGGGACGGCTTTCGATCATGGTAAGGGTAACATGGTGTTTCCGGAAAGGATCAAGGCAATCACTTAACGCACCGGAACGGTCGGCGATACTGAAACACAATGAGGTTTTATCATTGCCGGAGGGGAGGGCGCACTTTTTGCCCAGAAGCAGAAATCTTGTCATACCCCCTGCAACATCTTCAATACCCTGTTTGAGAATATTGAGTCCATAGATGGGGGCGGCGATCTCGCTGCCCAGTGCTGCTCCATAAGGATCGGCAACGGCTTTCTGTGCGGCAAGGGCATTGCTTTCCAGTTCAATGATCTGCACATCCGGCAGGATTTCTTCAAGAGTGGAACTGCATTGCATACGGCTCTGGGGATGGGTATAAAGAGTTCTGATCTCTTTTATTGTATTATGCCCCAGCAGACACTGCCGGATGGGGATCGCCGTTTCGCCGGTGATATACAGAGGATATTTTTGCAGAAGATCCAGATTCTGTGCCACTACACCGGAAATGGAATTTTCGATAGGAATACAGCCGCCTTCGGCAATATTGCAGGAAATGGCATCGAAAATCCCTTTGAATGAATTGCAGGGGAGGAAGGAAGAGGCGGAAGGAAAGCCTTTCTGCGCCGCCATCTGACTGAACGTACCTTCCGGGCCGAGATAGGCAATTTTTCCGGTAACGGGAGCAGTTTTTTCTCTTTTTTCCGTTTCAGGAATGATTGCTGTATTCTTTTTAACATTTTTCAAGATATCCACTCCTGCATGAAGCAGGGAAATTGTCTCTTCAAAAGAGATACATTTATCCGTAATGGAACGGTCGGGATCTGGGGGAGTGCCGACTTTCAATTTCTGATTGGCAGATTCCAGATAACTTTCCAGCATGAAGCCTGCAATACGTTTTTCCCCTGCGCCATACTGTTCAAGGATCTCATGTAAAGCGATCTTCTGTTTGGTATGATCTTTCCCGGAATTGCCGTGACTGCAATCAATGATAAGTCGTGTGGGATTGGCAAGGAAAGAAAGTTTTCTGCCGGCTTCGGCGATCCCGGCGGCATCGTAATTGATCCCGTGAGCACTGCCTCTTAAAACCATGTGACCTGCGGGATTGCCGGAAGTATGGAATACTCCGGCTCTGCCGTCCTGTCTTATAGCGACAAATGTATGTTCGGCTCTTGCGGCAATGATTGCATCCGCAGCCGCCTGCAAACTGCCGTCGGTACTGTTTTTGAAGCCCACAGGAAAGGAGAGTCCGCTGGCAAACTGCCGGTGGGTCTGGCTTTCCACCGTACGGGCACCGATGGATGCCCAGGAAACAAGGTCATCAATATATATGGCAGTAACAGGATCAAGCATTTCGGTAGCAATGGGCAGATCCATTTCTGCAATATCCAGCATGAGATTGCGGGCAATGCGGATACCTTTGGCGATATTGCCGCTTCCATCCAGATCCGGATCATAGATCAACCCTTTCCAGCCGGTGGTTGTCCGGGGTTTTTCAAAATACACTCTCATGACTACGATGAATGTATCTTTCACTTCTTCGGCAAGCACTTTCAATTTTCTTGCATAGCGCAATGCTGCTTCCGGATTATGGATGGAGCAGGGACCGACTATGGCAAGAAGTCTTTTTCCTCCGGATTGGTTCCGCAAATGATTTCGTTTATTTTTTTGCGGTGAAAATCGATTTTTTCTGCAAGATCCGGGGAGATGGGGAAAATCGTTTTCAACATATCCGGCGGAGGTAAAACCATATTGGAATGGGGAAAACAGCCGGATGTATTGGCATTTCCCCAGGCGTTTACTGTTTGATTCTGATAACATTCTTCTTTTCTGTTCATTTTTTATTCCTCTTTCTGCTGCCGGATAAAATTAAAAAAAAACGGGCGGAACGATCATTGAATCATTCCGCCCGGAAGTTGCTTATGGACTTATTTACACGCAAGCCCCTCTGTCGAAACGGAATGACCGTCTAAACAGGAAAAAGTTAAAAAAGTAAAATGCAATGTTCAAAAGTCTTGTAGTTTTCATAATACTTTCAATATAATTTGTGAAAGATTTTTTTTCAAGGGGATTTTTTGATTTTTTTTGATTTTTTTGTTATACTTCTTCTTTTTTTCCGGTTACTTTCAGGTAGAAAAGGGCAAGAAGAATCGATGCAAAACCTGTGCTGAGTTTTGTAATCAGCAGCGGTACAAGCAGTTTGGGGGCGGCAGCTCCGCAGAAAGCAAGGTGATCGCCCAGCATATAGGCGGCAGATGTGATAAAAGCTCCGTTGATAAGTTTTCCTCTTTTATCCATATCTTTCAAAAGTACCAGAGCGGGAATGGCGTTGGCAAGAACGGTGATAAGCCCGGTAACGGAACTCTCATTTATATTCAGAACTTTTGCACAGGAGGAAAGAGGTTTTTTCATGATCCTCTGGAATAATTCTGTAAAAACATATACCCCCGGCAGTACAATGGCGATCGCCCCCACGATTTTTACTGCCTCCAAAATGCTGACAAATCCGGGGATCTTTGTGCCGGAAAGTTCCGCAAAAACCGCCACCGCAAATGCCGCAACAGAAAGGATCTCCATACCTTTGGCAAATATATTCAACCCTGTTGTAAGAATGTCGGGGATATATTTAAGCATAACGGCAAAGAGAATGGAAAGCACGATAAGCGGCGGAAGCTGACGGAGAATGAAGGAAAGGGGATACCCGGCAGCAAGTCCACCGGCAAGAAGACCCACCGGAATGGTGATGACCGCACAGACCGCCCCCTTGAAAAAAAGAGGGCGATCCTCTTTTCTTACAAACTGCATCACAAGGGGGATACTGCTTATATTTACCCCCAGCAGTGCGCCAAGAAGCATCCCGCCGAATCCGGCGGAATAGGGAGTTGTGCCAAGTTTTTCCGCCAGAGGATAGGCTCCGTTATCACAGGCAAGGATGATGCCGGAAAATAATCCCGGATCGGCTCCCATGGCGGAAAAAACAGGGGAGATGAGAGGAGTAAGAATTTTGGCAAGAAGATCGGTAAGTACGATGAAGCCTGCCATGGCAAGCATAAGAGGAGCAAAGGTCTGCAAGCCTTCAAAAAACTTTTTTCCAAGTCCGTACTTACTGCCCCGGAGATAATCCAATGCCCCCACAATAAACATGATGGCAAATATACTTAAAATAATGCGGTCGATACTCATTTTTTTTCCTTTATTGTATGTTTTTTCAGTATTATACGCAAAGATATTACTATATCACAAATTTCCCTTTTGTCAATAATTTGACAAAGATGTTTTCATGGTGTATAGTAGTATAAATAACAAAAGGAGAATCGATCATGCTGTATTTGCCTTTGAAAAAACTTTATACTTTTCTTCCCTGTTTTCTTCTGCTGTTTTTTCTTTCCTCCTGTGCTTCCAGTGAACGTATGGCAAGACTTTCCGGCGGCGTTATAAGTGAATATTCCGCCCCGCAGAAACACCGTTTGCGGAAAGAGTCTTTCCAGAAAAAGACAAAAACCTACTCCTCCGACACGAAAAGCAATAAGCAATTTTTTGCAAAGGAGAGTCTCATCAATATCTGGCCTTTCTTCTTCAGAAGCGATAATTATTTTTCCTTATTGTGGCCCTTTATTGACTGGGATGAATATGGATTTGCGGTGCGGCCGCTTCTTAATAAAGAGGGAAATGATGTAAGTATGCTTTTCCCTCTTTCCTCCTGGAATATCGCCGATAAAGAGGGGTGGTTCCTTAATCTCTATGTGCAAAAGGAAGGCTTTCTCTTTTTTCCCCTCGCCGGACACAAATTTGATGAGAATGACGGCTGGTTCTTCTATACGCCGTTATGGATAAGAAACTGGGAGAAATATAAAAGAAATGCCCATTCCCCCGCTACGACCAAAGAAAAGGATTTTACAGAATTTCTGTTGGGGTATTATGCAAAGGAAGTATATATTGACCGCGGGGACAAGGATTATTTATGGGATTGGAAAGCTGAAAACCTTCCCGGTTATGTAAAAGGGTTTCTTACATATGATCTTAAAGGAAAAAATGTCCCGGAAAACAAAAAAGAATTTCTTGCCTGCCGGGAAAAGGTATATAAGACTCTTCCTGATGAAACAAAGATCTCTTATGGATTTTTCCCCCTTTTCCGGATGGAGGAAACGGTAGAAAAGCCCATTTGGGATTTAAGTATCGGAGCCGGAATTCTCTGGGAAGGAAAACGGGATACCAATAAACTTAAACACGCTTCCTTGCTTTCCCTTCTCTATCATTATGAATTTACCGACAGAACTTTCCTCAAGTATCAAGACCGTGCTTTCAGAAGTTTCCTTCCTTATGGAATTGCAGAACATAGAGATTTTGTGCTTCTTGGTTCTTTGCTGTTTAAAAATGAATATACCGACTATTATAAAGAAACAAAGGAAGTAAAAGCATTCCGGAAACTGGATCAGAAAATCAAGGGCAGGGGGCAGAATGACTCCTTTGCCAAATATAAACCGGAAATGGAAAAAATCCTTGCGGAAATCACTCCCGGCAAAAAATTCCCTCCCTATGTGAACAACTGGACGGAGGCAAGTTTATATCTCCACGATCTGGCAAAAGACCGTACTTTTGCCACATACAGACGGTATGAATTCGGCAGCCTCCCGTTTTTCATTTATGACGCCACACCCGAAATGGGAAAGAAAAGTTGGACGATCCCCATTCTGCTTACCGCTTACAAAAAAACACCGCAAAAAGAAAAATTCGGTTCTATTCCGCTTTTTACCTGGAGCAATAAATCAAAGGATGAAGAATTTTATACTACGCTTGGGTATATCGGCTATTACGGTAAAAAGAAAAAGATCGACCGTATCGCCCGTCCCATATTCTCTCAAAACACCATGCAGGTCAAGGAAAAAGATCAAGCGGAATTTGAGAATGAATATGCGTTATGCGGTTTGTATTATCACGGGAAAGACGGCTTCTATGTGGCGAAAAAGGGAGTGGATGCTTCTCTTGTGGAATCCATCCGGAAACGCTCTTACACTCTCCGCAGTAAAATGGAAGAATTGGAACGGGATAAAAAGAAGATCAATGAACGGAAAACAAGACACCGTAAATGGGTGACAAAAACCAAAATCGAAATGTATAAGAAACTCATTGATGCGGAAGAGATCAGAATGGAAGAGCAAAAGTACCTGGATAAAAAGAAAAAATTTGACCGGGATGCAGCAAAATACCTTGCCGACGGCAGAAAGATCGGTGCGGAACTTTCCATTGATGCACTGAAAGATAAAAAGAAATTTGATGCCATGCTGGAAAAATTCTTTGATTCCTTTACCCGGATCCGGTACAGCGAAGATTATGGGACGGGACTCTTCTTCCGTAAAGAACTTTTTGAAAATGGCGATTACTCCTGGCACGCTTTTCTGAATCTTGCCGGAGGGGAAAAGAAAGGAACAAAGGAACGTACGCAATTTCTGCATTTCTTCTACCGGCATAATAAAGAAGGTGTTAAAGAAGAAAAACTTATCTTCCCCTTTATTTCCATACAGAAAGATAAAGATTTTGAAAAAACATCTTTTCTGTGGAGGATCTTTGAAAAAACGGTAAAGAATGGAAAGACATCCGGATATATTTTCTTTATTCCTTACGGAGAAAAATAAAAATATCAGGAAAAATACACTCTTTTCTGCGTTGCAGCGTGGCTTGAAGTTTGACTTTTCTCCTTTTAAGAGGTATATTGCAGGTGGAAGAAGAAAAGAGTAAAAGAAACTTTTTTCTCTTATACAAAAAATCAAACAGGCAGTTATTATGTGCGCAGTGGATGATGAACTTTTTAAAAACGCAATATCAAATGGGGAAGAAAATGTTTCATCTTTCCATTATTCCACATTTGAACATGACGGCGCACTGGAACAATATCTGAAACAACTTGCTTTCCTCGAACCTCACGGCAGGGAAAAAGAACGGGAATTATGGAAAGAATTACTTGTTCTGTCAGAAAAATTCCGGGAGGAATTAAGTTTTTTTGCCATTACCCCAAAGTATCTTTACGGACTTATTGCAAATTGTGTCGCGCCGGATGATTTTGAGGAAGTTTTCCCCCATTCTTTCATTCAGACAAGAAGCCGGGGGGAATTTTTCCAATGGACCGGGGATTTGAAAAACAATCTGCAAAAATATCTCTTGCAGCTGTGTGATGCCTTTGAAGAAAATGATAAGGAGAAAATAAGGCAAATGCGGCTTTTTCTGCTGAAACTTATGCAGCAGACCCCCATTCTTCCGGAACACACATATCATCTTTATGACCGCCTTGTGACCTTTTCCCTTTATTGTAAAAATATGAGTACGGAAAATGTAAAAGAGGCGGAATTGATCTTGAAAGAGGAATTGATGTGTTCTGTCGAAGAGTTTGAGGAACACTTTGAACTTCTTTCCCACTCCTATCAGAAAATCGACCTTTTGCGGCATAAGATCGCCGAGGGTAATCTGCGGCTTGTTGTCAGTATTGCCAAACCCTATCACGGCAGGGGAGTGCCTTTCATGGATCTCATTCAGGAGGGCAATATGGGATTGATGAAGGCCGTGGACAAATTTGATTTCCAGCTCGGCCATCATTTCAGCACCTATGCAACCTGGTGGATCAGACAAAGTGTGGCACAGGCAATGGGCAGACAATCCAGTGTGATCAGGCTTCCGGCACACATGCTCAATACTCTTTCGAGGATCAACCGTACCGAACAGCAATTTTTACAGGAAACCGGCCGGGAGGGTTCCGTGCAGGAGGTTGCCGCTGCACTGGAAATGAGTGTGGAAAGAGTCAATTCCCTGAAAAAAATGGCAAGTCAGACCATTTCTCTGCAGGCAAATCTTTACCATGATGAAGAGGGTAGAGAAAATACTCTGGAAGAGAGTAAACAGTTGTGTGACAGCAACACGCCATTGCACGATCTTGCCAGAAAAGTCCTTTCCGAAAGACTTTCTGAAAGTATTGCCTCCCTGCCTGCCCGGCACGGGGAAATCTTGAAGATGAGATATGGTCTTGACGGAGGAAAAGTATATTCTCTCACCGAGATAAGTGAACACTTCCGTATTTCCAGTGAGCGGATCAGGCAGATCGAAATAAGTGCCCTTTCCAAGTTACGCTCTCCGGCTACGATCAAACTTTTTGAGGATTATTTTACATGATTGATGTAATTTACGCAAAATGCGATTCCTATGATGAGGTTCTTTTAAAGGAGGCATTGGAAAAAGTTCTTGCTCCCCAGATAGAAAAGTTCGGCTCTCTGCAAGGGAAAAAAATCCTTTTCAAACCCAATTTGCTTGTGTGGAAAAATAAAGAGGAGATCGCCAGCGTCAATCCTGCATTCCTCCTTGCCGCTGCAAAAGTATTCATCGAAAAAGGCGCCATTGTCACCATCCGGGAAACTCCGGCAGTCCAGACAGCTCATGCCATCGTCAAAAGCATGGGGATAGCGGCAGAGCTGGAATCTTTGGGCGTTCAAACTACCGGTTTTGATGTCTATAAGGTACCGCCCTATGATGAGAAAATGCGTTTCCACAATATTGAAATCGCCCATGAGTACCGTTCCTATGACGCAGTGGTGGATATTGCAAAGGCAAAGACACACGCAATGATGACACTGACTTTATGCGTAAAAAATCTTTTCGGTCTCATCCGGGGCAGTGAACGGCTGGGCTGGCATCTGGCTGTGGGCAGGGATTTTACTTTATTTGCCGATATGCTTCTGGATCTCTATCTTGCCGTGAAACCCGCCTTCAATCTGGTGGATGGGATCATCTGTATGGAAGGCAATGGCCCCGGAAGCGGAACGCCGGCAAGAAGAAACTTTATAGCAGGCAGTTCCGATGCTCTCGCACTGGATGCTTCTTTATCTGTGAAAGCAGGCGTAAAAGATCTTCTGCTTGTCCGCCGTGCAAGAGAACGGAAGATACTTCCGGAATACAGGGAAACGGGGGACGACCTTATTTTAGCCCCCTTGCAGCTGCCAGACCCACCGGGACTTCTTCTGGAATGGGGGGTATTCCTCCCGCCGTTTCTGAAAACATTTTTACGGGAATGTGTGATCTCCCGGCCTGTTCTGGATAAGGAAAAATGTATCGGATGCGGACTATGTGCAAAAATGTGTCCTCCCCAATCTTTGAAAATCGTAGATAATAAACCTCTTTTCCATCTGAAAAGCTGTATCCGGTGCTATTGCTGTCAGGAACATTGCCCCAAAAGTGCCATACGCCCCAAAAAGACACTTCTTATGAAAACAGGGGCAATGATCGAAAAAATTCTGGAAAAATGTTTCGGTAAATGATTTTTCCAAAATAAACTTGCAAAAAAAAGAAAACATAACTTGATATTATTGTTTTTTCATGTATATTTTACAGGTTTTGCAAATCTAACACAGGTAAAAGGAGACGGTTTATGGCACTTGAATTATCCTATGTGCTGATTACGCCCTATTCTCTTATGAAGTCAAGGACAGGGGGAATCATTTCCCGTCTTCTTTCCCGTACCGGCCTTGAACTTGTCGGAGCGCAGATCCTTGCCCCCACACTGGAATTCAGTCAGAGATTTGCTTCCACCATTTCCAGTCAGCTGGATGAAAAAGATCCTTTTGCTGCAAAACTTTTCAGCGATTATATCATGGAAAACTTCCTCCCTCTGGAAGACGGCTCGCCTGTCCGGGTGATGCTGTTGGTCTTCCGCGGGGAAGAGGCCTGTAAGAAGTTATCGGAAACTGTGGGCGGCTTGCTCCCCAATGCAAAACACAGACAGGCACAGGATATTATTGGAGAAACCATCCGGGATACGTATGCAGACCTTGTATTCAACAGAGACGGTTCGCTCAATTACTTTGAACCGGCCGTATTCACCCCCTCTGATAAAGAATCCTCCCTTGCACAGTTGGAACTTATTGCCAATTTTACAGAAAAATCTTCCAATATCGTGGAAAACTCCTCCAATGGTAAAAACGGTGATAAAGAGCGCACTCTTGTTCTGATCAAGCCGGAAAACTGGAGGGAACCCAGTACAAAACCCGGCAGTATCATTGATATGTTCAGCCGTACAGGTTTGCGGATCGTCGGCTGCAAGATCCATCAGATGTCCATAGCGGATGCTCTTGCATTTTATGCGCCGGTAAAGGAAAATCTCCGCAGGGAACTTGCCCCGGTCATTGCTGAAAAAGCCAAAAAAGTTCTGGAAGAAAGTTTCGGGATCATTCTGGAAGAAGAAAGCTGCGGGATCCTGAAAGAAACCGTAGGCAGACCTTATGCCGATGAAGAATACAAGAAAATCATTGCCTTTATGTCCGGCAGCCGTCCGGATGATGTGCCGGAAGAGGATTTCCCCCTGCCGGGCAAAGTCAAGTGTATGGTTCTTGTCTATGAGGGAAAAGAGGCAATACAGAAGATCCGGGCAATGCTCGGTCCCACCGATCCTATGAAAGCCCCCGGCGGAACCATCCGGCGGGAGTTCGGACATGACGTGATGGTCAATGCCGCACAATCTTCCGACAGCGAAGAAAATTTCCAGCGGGAAAGCAATATTCTTGAAATCGGAAAAAATCCTCTTGCCGGGATCCTCCGGGAATATTTGTGCAAACAATGAATGGTACCACTACAGGTATGATATAAACAGGAAAACTCTTCACAGAGAAAAACGAAATAACGCAAACGATTACAAGAAAAAGGAAAAACAACTATGAACGATTTGACAGCATGTAACAGCACCATGGCATTTCTTACCCCCTCTGCCACTCTTGCTATTTCTGCGAAAGCCAAAGCGATGAAAGCAGCCGGTGAAGATGTTTGCAGCATGGGGGCAGGGGAACCGGATTTTGATACACCCGCCCATATCAAACAGGCCGCCATTGACGCTCTTCTCCGCGGCGAAACCAAATACACTCCCGCTTCCGGTATTCCAGAACTGAAAAAAGCCATTGCGGAAAAATTTGAAAGAGATAATCATTTCAAAGTGGATCCCTCCCAGATCACCATTTCCCCCGGTGCAAAATTCAGCGGTTTTGCAACCATCGTAGCACTTTGCGGTATCGGTGACGAAGTGATCCTGCCCGCCCCGTACTGGGTAAGTTATCCTGAAATGATCAAAGCAGCCGGAGCAAAAGCTGTTATCGTTCCCTGCCGCGCGGAAAACGGTTATGAACTTGATCCCGCCGATTTTGAAAAGGCGATCACTCCCCGCACAAAACTTCTGATCCTTAACAGTCCTTCCAATCCCACTGGTGCAGTGTGGAAAAGAAGCACCATTGAAAAGATCGCGGAGATCGCTCTCAAAAACAATGTGATGGTCATGTCCGATGAGATCTATGAAGAACTTGTTTACGATGCAGATGCACAGCATACAAGTATCGCTTCTCTTTCTCCCGAAATGCTGGAACACACTGTCACCATCAACGGTTTGAGCAAAGCCTATGCCATGCCCGGTTGGAGACTTGGTTATCTTGCTGCTCCCGCATGGCTTTCCAAAAGAATCAATGCTTTCCAGAGCCACACAACCGCCAATCCCACATCCTTTGTTCAGTTTGGTGCCATCGCCGCACTCAACGGCCCGCAGGATGAAGTAGTTGCCATGAGAGAAGCCTTTGCCAAACGCAGAGATCTGATCTATTCTCTTGCCTCCTCCATTGACGGGATCAAGGCTGTCCGTCCCCAGGGAGCATTCTATCTTTTCCTGGATATCTCTTCTTTCGGACTTGCCTCCAATGATTTTGTAGTCAAACTTCTTGAACAGGAAAAACTTGCTGCCGTTCCCGGAGATGCTTTCGGAGATGACCGCTGCATCCGTCTTTCCTATGCCTGTTCCGAAGAACTCATCAGAAAATCTCTTGACAGACTTGCCTCTTTCTGTGCCTCTCTGAAAAAGTAAAATTTTCTTATGATCTCTTATTTTGATCCGGCGGCCACCCAACTGCCGGTGGCACAAATCATAGAAAAACTCAAAACCGCTCTTTCCCGCCGGGGGAGGGCGGTTCTTTGTGCGCCGCCGGGAGGTGGGAAAAGTACTCTTGTTCCGCCCTCTCTTCTGGGGGCGGATTTTCTCCATGGAAAAAGGATCATCATGCTGGAACCCCGCAGACTTGCGGCAAGGAATACAGCAGGAAGGATCGCCGCTCTTCTTGGCACACCATTGGGGGAAGTTGTGGGCTGCCATACAAGATTTGACCATATCGGCAGCAAGGATGTCCCCATTGATGTTGTTACCGAGGGGGTATTTTTGCGTATGCTGCAAAATGATCCGGAGTTGACCGGTGTGGGACTTGTTATTTTTGATGAATTCCATGAGCGCAGTATTGATGCGGATCTTGGGTTGGCGTTTGCATTGGAAACGGCATCTGTTTTGCGTAATGATCTGCATATATTGGTCATGAGTGCCACTCTGGATGCGGAAAAAGTCGCGGCATTATTGAAAGAAGATGATTCAGATGAGGATGTGGAAATCATTGTTTCCGAAGGCAGAATGTATGATGTGGAAACATTTTGCAATCCGCCGGACCCGGAAAAAGATCTGAAAGAAAATATATGCAATACTGTCATAAAAGCTCTGAATCAATATGAAGGGGATGTTCTTGTTTTTCTCCCGGGGGAGGGGGAAATAAGACAGTGTATGCTTTTTATGGAAAAGCGTTTTCCGGAAAACGGAAAAGATTCCCTTTATTTTTATCCTCTTTACAGTAATTTATCCGTGGAAGAACAGGATATGGCTCTGCGCCCCTCTTCTCCGGGGAAAAGAAAAGTCATTTTTGCTACAAATGTAGCCGAAACAAGTCTCACAGTGGAGGGGGTCCGTATCGTTATTGACAGCGGTCTGGTAAGAAAAGCCGTCTATTCTCCCGGTAATGGAATGAATGAACTCATTACAGCAAGGATTTCCCGTTCTTCGGCGGATCAGAGACGGGGGAGGGCTGGGCGTACTGCTCCGGGAGTATGTATAAGATTATGGCACATTTCAGAAGAACGGGGGATGCATGCATTCGATCTTCCGGCTCTTTTACAGGCAGATCTTGCGTCCTTTGTATTGCAGACTGCAAGATGGGGGATCACTGCTTCCGATATTAAAAACATGAAATTATTGGATCTTCCGCCAAAAGGAACATTGGAAACAGCCTTTGAACTGCTCTGTAAACTGGGCGCATTGGATAAAGAAAGCGGCAGAATCACTTCCTACGGAAAAGCTTTGAGTAACTATTCGCTCCATCCGCGGTTGGCGCACATGGTTCTTGCCGGAGAGAAAATGGGGAAGAAAACTCTGGCATGTGCCATTGCCGCATTGATCCAGGAAAAAGATATCCTTATAACAAAAGAATGTGCCGATATTGCCGTGCGTTTGCAAGTTCTTGCAGAAGAAAGAAAGCAGAATGGAGAATATACAATAGATCACAATGGGCTTTTCCGTGTGAAAAATATTCTGAAAAAAGAGTTTCATATTCAGGAAAAAGAGTTGAAAAAAGAGGATATTTATTCAGATTTTCCCGGAAGATTGCTTGCATACGCCTACCCGGATCGAATCGGGAAAAAGCAGGAAAAAGGGAAGAATGAGTATCTTCTTGCCAATGGGAAATACTGTAAATTATTTGAAGAAGATCTTTTGAATAAAGAGGAATATTTATGTGTAGCTTCTGCTGAAGGACTCTCTGCGGTGCCCCGTATACGCCTTGCTGCGGTTCTGAATGTGGCATATATTCCGGAAAATCTCAAAGAAACGGTGTATGAAACATTCTGGAACAGTACAAATAAATCTATTGATGCCTATGAATGTATAAAAACATCTTCTCTTGCCCTTTCCCGCAAAAAGATCCCGGCAAATTCGGAAAAGATCCCCATGAATCAGCGTATTGAAACCCTTTTCAAAGGTCTGCGTCTCCATGGGGCAGGGGTGCTGCCGTGGAGCGAAAGGGAGTTATCCATTATGAAACGCAGTTCTTTCCTGCATAAATATATAGGGGAAGAGTTCCCTCTCCTTTCGCCGGAAAATTTGCTGGATACTATGGAAGAGTGGCTTGCACCATTTTTAACATCTTCCTGTAATTCTGTTTCCGCACTTTCCGGAAATATTCTTGCAGTCGCATTCGATTCCCTTTTTGATTATAATTTGAAAAGCGAACTGGACAGACTTGCTCCGGAAAGAATATGTGTGCCCACATCTTCCAAAATCAAGGTGGATTATGATTCCGACCCGCCTCATCTGGCTGTGAGATTACAGGAGCTCTTCGGACTTATGGATACGCCAGGTATTGCCGGGGGGAGGGTGAAGATCGTTATGGAGATCCTCTCCCCTGCCATGCGACCGATCCAGGTGACAAGCGACCTGGCCAACTTCTGGAAAAGTTCCTATTTTCTTGTCCGTAAAGAGATGAGAGGCCGTTACCCAAAACATGATTGGCCGGAAGATCCGTTAAGTGCAGTTGCTCACCGCGGGGTGAGAAAGCCCCGTCCGGATCAGGAAAAATAATCCTTTATAATCAATTCTTTTTGTAATGATGTTTGATTACATTTAATACCAGAAAACATATAACGATATAATGTAATGATATCAAACAGTGCATTCTGTCATTTGTTATAGCTTTATCCTTTTTTTCTGCAAACGGCGTTTTTCTCTTCTTGGTTTATCCTGTATTCCCGGATGTTTTCCATAGTAATATCCCAGTGAACCAGAAATACCACTATCTATTCCGGGCATTGGGATAATACAAAGGATAGATGTCTCGTAACACTCCCAAAGAAATCTTTTTCCATGCTGCCGGAAAGTTTTTTTGTCATTAAACAAGACAAATCTTCTGTTTTTTCAATTTCTCACCTTCTTTTTTCCGACAGGGGAGAGGGGTGGATTTCTGTACCCATAGCGTCGCATAATATATATTATGTTAAATTGCCGGGGGAGGGAATATTAAAGTAAAAAATATATAAATACCTTATTTATAATATATTGCAATTATAATATTGATGCATGTTGATAACTTGTTGAATAATTAACAGCAGCTTTCAGGATTATTGTGGATAAGTTATACAACCTGATAGAAACGGTGCGTCAAAGAGGATCATGGTCTTTTATACTTCCTTTCACAGAAATATAAAAGACCGGGGAATATGACAAATATTGGAAATATCAATTTGAAATATCCTGATGAGGCTATATATTAATATAATAGGTATTATTAGAAAAGATTTCAAAAGTCATACGAACGAAAAGGAGGTACACTCTGTTATGAAGAAGGCTGTTGATTACATTGAATATTTTTTATTTCTTGTTCCCGCAAAACTTATTCGTATTCTGAATCTGAAAAGTGCCTATTTTCTTGCCCGGATATTTGCGTTTTGCGCTTATCATATTGATTCCAAACACAGAAAACGGATCATTACCCATATTCTGCACAGCGGAATCCTTGATAATGAGAAAGATGCAAAAATTCTGGCAAAGAAAAATTTTGTTCACATGGCAAAAATCTTTGTGGAAATCATCAAATTTGACCAGATCATTAACGAAGAAAACTATAAAGAATATGTTTCTGTAGATCCGGAACTCTCCAAAGAAATACAAGACGCTCTTAAAGAAGGCTCTTCCATTCCTTTCATTGCTGCCTCCATGCACCTGGGGAACTGGGAATTATCTGCAAATTGTTACTGTTATTATTCCAAACAGGCAGTTTGTTCCATTATGCGTCCACTTCCCAACCAACTTATCGGCAACTACATTTATAGAAAAAGAACCGGTATCGATCACGAAACTGTTGCCAGGGATAAAGGGGTCAAGCCGCTTCTCACCGCGTTGCGTTCAGGAAAGACCATTGCCCTTGTGGTCGATCAGCACGCAAATCATTCCGAAGGTATTGAACACCTGTTTTTCGGACATCCGGCAAGAACCCACATGACTCCCGCCATGCTTCATCTGAAAACCGGAATACCTCTCCTTCCTCTTGTTTTTGTCCGCAAAGATGATGAATTTCATTTTATGATGACAACGGCCGGTGATTTCATCCGCTACACCCCCACAGGCGACAAAGAAAAAGATATCCGGAACATTACGGAAACTTACGCTGTCTCATTTGAAAAACTTATCCGTAAATATCCGGATCAATGGATCTGGGAACACCGCCGCTGGTTGGATTGCGGAAGAAAGGGGTCTTGGTCTCCGGATCATTTCAATAATATCAAAAGCAATCAAACGATAGAAAATGATAAACCAAATGCTTAACAACACCCCTCCCCTCTCGGAAAAAGAAAAAACCAAAATTGAAAGGATAAAATAAAAATGGAAAGACAAACAGTTGATAAAATGGATCATAAAAAGATCCTTGTAGCCCCCTCTCTGCTGGCTGCGGATTTTGCCAATCTGGAAAGCGAACTCAAAAGAATTGAAGATGCCGGAGCCGATCTTCTGCATCTGGATATCATGGATGGGCATTTTGTTCCCAACCTTACAATGGGTCCTCCTGTGATCTCTGCCATCCGCAAAGTAAGTAAACTGCCTTTCGATGTGCATCTCATGCTTACCGATCCTCTTAAATATGTAGAACCTTTCTGTAAAGCGGGCGCCGATCTTATTACTTTCCATATTGAATGTGACAATGATGCAGATGAAGTGATTGATGCCATCCGCAAACAGGGAGTCTCTGTGGGGATCTCTGTAAAACCAAAAACTCCTGCATCTGCTATTGAAAAATATCTGGATAAGATCGACCTTGTACTGGTCATGTCCGTAGAACCCGGTTTCGGCGGTCAGTCCTTTATGAGCGAAGTTGTGCCCAAGATCGCTGAAATCAGACAGATGGCAAATAAAGTCAACCCCACGCTCCATGTGGAAGTGGATGGCGGTATTGACGGTAAAACGGTAAATCAGGTTGTACCTGCCGGAGCCAATATGCTTGTAGCCGGAACTGCCGTATTCCGCGCTCCTGATGGAGCAAAAGCCGCTATCGAAAGACTGCATGCTGCCCAGGATCAGCTTCCTGAATAAATATGAAGAAACTTTTCACCTTTCACGATTTTCTCGTAAAAAAATACGGAAAAGCCCTGCAAAGGCTTTCCTTTGATTTGGGTTTGGGATGTCCGAACAGGAAAGGTGAAAATTCTTCCGGATGCGCATTTTGCAGTGCAAAGGGGGCAAGGGCAAGGCACCTTCCCCCGGATATGACGTTGGAAATGCAGGCGGAACGGGGGAAAAAATATCTTCATGACCGTTACGGTTTTGACGGTCCTTATATTGCTTATTTTCAAGCCTATACCAATACTTACGCCCCTCTGGAAGTATTGAAAAGCCTTTATGAAAAGGTTTTTACACTTGCAGATTTTAAGATGGTTATCATCTCCACCCGACCGGACTGTCTGCCGGAAGATGTTTTGGCTTATATTGCCTCCCTGCAGGATCGCTATGAGGTCATTCTGGAACTTGGCGTGCAAAGCGCCGTGGATTCCACACTTTTAAAAATCAACAGGGGGCATGATTTTGCCTGTACGGAAGAAGCGGTAAAACGCGCAGCTGCAAAAGGTATCCCATGCGCCGCCCATGTTATTCTGGGATTGCCGGGAGAGACGGCAGAAGACTATCAATACACGGCGGAAAAACTTTCCCGGCTGCCTTTTTCGGCAATAAAAGTGCATAACCTTCTTGTATTGCGTGAGACCCCCATGGCGGCAATGCTCCATAACGGGGAGGTGAAAACTCTTAATGAATTTGAATATGCAGAGGCGTTGAAAAATTTTCTTTCCATATTGCCGGAAGAGTGGATCATTATGCGTTTAAGTGCGGAAGATGATCCGGAAAAGATCCTTGCGCCCAAATGGTGGATGAGTAAAGGAAAATTCCTGCAAACCTTTAAAGAAAGTTTTGAAAAAAGCTCCAATGAAAATAACTGCAATTCTTTCCATGCAGTACAGACACAGGATGGCTCTTATACCTTTTATCACCCGGAATATAAACAATATTTTCATTCAGTAGCCGGTGCTTTTACCGAATCATGGAAAAAATATCTGCTACCATGCGATATTCCCCGGAAAGTTGCCAATGGGGAAAAGATCAGGATTCTGGAAGTAGGCTTTGGACTCGGCTGTAATGTAACCGCATTGGCGGAATGTGTCCGCAAGGACGGGAAAAATTCTGGCGGGATAAGCATTACTTCTCTTGAAATCGATCCGAAAGTAGTCGATGCCGCACTGTATTTACCGGAACACCCGGCAAAAGAGATCCTTTTTTCTTTACAGAAAGACTCTATATATAAGGAAAAGGGATTTGAAGCAAAAATCATTTTTACGGATGCAAGAAAATTTTTCAGGGAAAATACGGAAAAATTTGATATGATTTTCCTTGACGGCTTTTCGCCCGACCATAATCCGGAATTGTGGACGATAGATATTGTGAAAAAGATGCGGGAAATCCTTTCCCCCTCCGGAATGATCGCAACGTATTGCCGTGCTTATCCCTTTATTTATGCACTTCTCAAAAATGATTTTCAGGTTTTTGAAACCCATGCTTACGGCAGACGCCACGGTGGAACTCTTGCTTTTGCCGGAAAAATCCCCCTCCCCCGACCTCAATCGGAATCGAACGAAAATCTTTTTATTCCTCTCTCTGAAAAAGATCAGCACATTGCTCTTGACTCCACTGCGGGTCTGCCTTATTGTGACCCTGCTTTAAGTTCCTCCCGTCAGGATATTCTCCAAATGCGTAAAGAAGAAGTGGAAAAAAAACGCAAAGAGGGGATGCCCAAGTGGTATAAAGGTAAATAAAGAGAAATGGAAACTTTTTGAAAGTGCCTTATTTATATTGTCTATTATCTGTAAGATCAATATTGGAAGAGTGACCATTTTTGAGAAGAAGTTCTTCCATGACCTTAAAAAGTTTCTCTGTAAAAAGTTTGTGACCTTCTTTTCTCAAATGGATCCCGTCACCGCATAAATATTTTTCCATCTCATCCCGCATGAGGAGGGAAAGATTGACAACAGGGCAGTTGTATTTTTTGTAAGAAGCCCTTGCTCTGTTCCGTTTCACTTCCTGCATTTCATCAAGGCTTTTCCATATTCGGAGCAGTTCCTGCCACGCTGCCTGCTTTGCTTGTTTTTTGCATAGTATAACAAATTCTTTTCCCTTTACAAATATTTTTGCCTTTAAACTTCAAAAAATCCTGATTTTTTTATTTCCGGGTATTGAAAAATCCATCTGTTTGATTATAGTTATAATTAGAAATAACCTTTATTATAACAAAAGTATAACAAAGAATGTAATTATGCCGGCATCCAAAAGTGATGAGATCCTGAAAAAAATCTACAGGGAACTTGCCGCAGGAAAACTGGGGCAGGTTGGAACGCCTTTCCTTACGGTAAGGGAACTTGCCGCAGCAGAAAATATTTCTTTGAAAACTGCGTTCAATATCGTAAGCAGACTGAATAACGAAGGCATTATCGGCAAAGAGGGCAGATCCTATAAGATATTGCAGACCCGCCCCCCTGCCCTGAATCATAAAAGCAGTATGCTTATCGGTTTTATGGCGACCTGTCTGGAAAGTCCGTTTTTTGCAAAATTGGCGTGTCATGCAGAGGAAATGGCACATTCGGCAGGGGCAAGTCTCATCATTGCCAGCAGTAATTATAATTTTGAAACGGAAAAAGAGCGTCTGGAAATGTTTGTAAGACAGGGAGTTTCCGGCATTATGATCTGTCCCTGGGCGGCAACAAAAAAAGAAGAGGCTTTTTATAAGACATTGAATGTCCCTTTTGTGCTGCTGGGAAGAAAACTGGAAACGATTTCCTGTGATGCAGTGCTTGTCAACAATCAGAAAGCAGGCACACAAATGGCACATCACCTTTGTAAACAGGGGATCAAAGAATTTGCCTATATAGGTCAGCAGGGGAAATTACTGGATTCCCGTTTGTCCGGATTCCGTACAGGCCTTATGGAAAATGCCATTTCTGAAAAGTGTTTGAGTACCCATTTTCTGGACAGCCATTTTCCGGAAGAGTGCCGCAAAACCATTTTGAAATTATTGAAAAACCGTTCCGGCGCAAGATTGGGGATCTTCTGTTATCACGATCTTTTTGCGGTACGGGTCATCCATTGCTGTGCGGAACTGGGGATAAAAATTCCGGAAGAAGTTTCAGTAGCGGGATTTGACGATCTTCCGGCGGCAAAAGAGATCTATCCGCCCTTGACAAGTGTCTCCTATCCTGTTCCGGAAATGGCAAGGATCGCCTTTGAAACTTTATATGCAAAGATCCGGTTCGGTTCCCATCCGGATGGTGGGATCGCCCGTTATCTGGATTCAAAGTGTGTCATAAGAGAAAGTACAGTAATCAAAAATAATCACCCGAAAAGATAAAATAAAACAAAAGAAAGGTTTACTATGGCTATCACCCAGACCTCCATCAGTTATTACGGACTCAATTATGTGGAACACGCTGAAAAAGATTTTGCAGAAATGCTGGATCACGGCTGTACCACTGTTATCCTTGCCGTAACCGAATTTGACTTTGACTTCTGGCGGCCCAATATTCCCAAAATTGTGGATAAAGCCCATGAAATTGGATTGAGAGTCATTATCGACCCCTGGGGAAATGGAAAATATTTCGGCGGGGAACAGGTCAGTAAATTTTTGCAGGACAATGTGGAAAACCGTCAGGTATCCGCTTTGACAGGAGAAAAACTTCCCTATGCCTGCTTCAATACAAATTCTTACAGAGATTACTTCAAAAACTTCTGTCTCACCCTTGCAAGAGAAACCAATGCAGATGGTTTCTTCTGGGATGAACCCCACTATGCTTTCCCCAAAGGTATCGCCTCCATTACAGGCGGAGTTGCCGATGACTGGACATGCTATTGCCACGTCTGCCGCAAACGGTTTGAAGATTATTACGGATACCCCATGCCCCGTTATATGACAAATGATGTAAAAATGTTCCGCTGGAGAGAAGCTCTTGTGGTACTGGAAGAAACTTCCAAAGCCCTGAAAGAACTGAATCCCGAACTGGAGATCACCTGCTGTGTCCATGCTACCCAGAATGGGTATTATGTTTCTGAATACCGGGGATATGACAACTGGGATATGGTTGCCGCCTGTCCCTATTTTGATGTATTTTCCACAACCATCGTCAACTGGGCACTTCCGGAAGACTTCTACCGGGATATTACTGAACGGACTGTTGCCATTGCCAGAAAATACGGTAAAAAAGCGGAACGCTGGCTGATGGGATATTACAAACAGCCCAAAGACTGGGCGCAGGTTGCCAAATGGGCGGATATTGCGGAAGAAGCCGGTGTTGACCGGATCGCCGCATGGACTTACCGTGGCGGATATGGTACAGTTGTGGGAGCTCCCGACGCTTTGAAATTGTGGGATACCATTGGCGAAAATTACAAGAGAGTTCTGAAAAACGGCAAAAAAACTCCTGCAAAAGGCAAAAAGAAATAAAGAAAATGTACCGGGGGAGGATTTACTTTCTCCCCTGTATAAACTTGTAAACAAAGGAAAAACTCATGTTGAAGATTTATGTACCTGAAAAAAAAGGCATCTTCAAGATCGTTTCTGAAGAATTTGTTTCTTTCTATTCCCGTATGACCGGCGAAAAGCCCCAGATCGTCACAAAACCTTCTGCAAAAGAGGATATGGTTGTTATTGGTTCCGATACGGTCAATGCTTATACCCATTCCAAGATCATTGAAAAAGTCATCCCCCAGTTTTCTATTGTGACCAATCAGGATGATTACCAGATCGTTTCCGCAAAAGATAACGGCAGAAAACTTCTTTTCTTTGCCGGAGGAAGAGACCGCGCACTTCTTTATGCGTTGTACCATTTTTTCGAATTGCAGGGATGCAGATATTTCTGGGATGGAGATATTGTTCCGGAAAAGAAAAACCTCAAACTGGATGGTTATAACATCAAAGAATCTCCCCGTTTCCAGTACCGGGGATTGCGGTATTTTGCCCACAGAAGTCTGAAAAGATTTCAGGCGGAACACTGGGATATCGACGATTGGAAAAAAGAGCTGGACTGGTGTCTGACAAAACGTTTCAATCTCTTTATGCTGCGGATCGGACTGGACGATATTTTCCAGAAAGCCTTTCCGGATGTGGTAAAGTATCCAAAATGGCACGTGCCGGAATCCAAAGAACGCTCCTATGATGACCGTGACCTTTTCTGGAGTCTGGAATATCGGGGTAAATTGCGGAAAATGGTACTGGAATATGCCAGGGAAAGGGATCTCATGCACCCGGAAGATCTGGGGACAATGACCCACTGGTACAGCCGTACCCCCCATGATTTCCTCAATCATTTCAATCCGGATTTCATGCCCCAGGCGACTGCCGGGTACAGTCAAAAGACCGGGCTTGTCTGGGACATTCGTCAGGATCATAATCTGGATAACTATTTCAAACTTACCGAAGCCCATATTGAAAATTACGGTTCTCCGGAGTTGTTCCATACCATCGGACTGGCGGAACGCCGCTGTTATGCGGATCGGGAAGCAAACCACCAGATGAAGTTATATACTTACCGCAGGATCATCCATAAATTGCGTGGCAAATACCCCAATGCGCCCCTTCTTATTGCCAGCTGGGACTTCTGCATGTACTGGAAACCGGAAGAGATCCATGCGTTTCTTCAGGAACTGGATCCCACCAATACCATCATTCTGGAATATACTTCTGAAACAGATAATGAACTCAATAACTTCACAAACTGGAATATGATGGGCCGTTTCCCCTGGATCTTCGGAATTTTCCACGCGTTTGAACCCAATACAGATGTGCGCGGATATTATGATATCACAGAACGGCGTCTGCATGTGGCAAAGGATGACCCCATGTGCAAAGGGATGGTCTTCTGGCCGGAATGTTCCCATACAGATACCCTTATGCTGGAATATCTGGGAGCGAACTCCTGGAATCCTGCGGACAGTACCAGAAAGATCGCTTCTTTCATTGATAAATTTGTTTCCGACCGCTATCCGGTCAATACTTCTGTTATGCGGAAGATCTGGCAGAAATTCCTGCCCATTATCAAAATGCGGGGTTTTGTAGGCCCCCAGCAGCCCCATTCTTTCATGATCGGAGAAAATCCTTTCCGTGTTTATGACAGTTTTAAATGGAATATTGCAGGTACCCCCTGTGCGGCAACACTGGGGTATCAGGAAAAATTCATTACCGATTTTGCTCCAGTCATGAAAGAAATGCCAGCATTATTGAAAATGCTTGCCAAACTGGATCATGCAAAAATGGATGAATTTACCAGACGGGATGTGGTGGATATTGCCCGTTCCTGTGCCGGAAGATGTCTGCATTATGGTCTTTATCACATGAATTTTGCTTATGACAAATGGCGCAAAAATGAAGGAAAAGCAGAAACGGTCAAGGGGATCATTGCTTTTGTGGATAAAATCTATCATATTCTATCCGACATCCTTGCTTCCCATGAAGATTACTCCTTGAATGATACGCTCAAAGAGATGCAGACCAAACATGAGTGTAACCCCGACTTTGAATTTACACTCAAAGGCAATGCGGAAAACAGTTACTGCCGTTCCTATATCTATGAACTGGTGAAACCTCTGTATATTCCGGAATTCAGGATCGTTGCAGGAGCCATGCTGGATGCCATGAGAGCGGGTAACAAAGGTGCATTCCAAAGCAATGATGAAAAGTATAAGGATATGGCAATTAAGATCGCAGATAAATTCTATGATGCCCCCCTTGCCAAAAATAAACCCGATCATATCAAAGCATTTAAAGCACTGCCCTCCACTCTGAAAACTCTGGCTGATGAAGTGGAAAAATATATGGCAGGCAAAAGTTCTTCTGAAGAAGTGGATGCTTTTATCAAATCGGCAAAACTCTGATATATAAGGAGAAAAAAATGACAAAAATCAACGATCACGGATATGTGGCAAATGCCTATAAAAATATCTGCGAAGTAGTGGAAAAGCAGAATGACAATATCCGCAAAGCGGCAGAGATGATGGCAGATGCCATTGCCAATGATAAACTCATCAATGTCTATGCCGGCGGCGGTCATACCACTCTTGCCATGGGGGAAATGTTCTTCCGTGCAGGCGGTTTGGCAAACATCAATCCCCTGATGGAAACGGCTTTATCCGTATTCAATCAGGCACTCAAATATCTGGAACTGGAAAGAACAGTCAATTTCGGGTCCTCCATTATCAAATATTATGATATACAGAAGGATGATCTTGTACTTATTTTCCACAATATCGGGATCAATCCTGCCACCATCGACGCCGCTATGGAAATCAAGAAACGTGGTGGAAAAATCATTGCCGTAGCCAGTTCCTACTGGCAGAACGATATGCCTGCCGACCATTTCATCCGTCACCCCTCCGGCAAAAACCTCTTTGATTTTGCCGATGTGTGCATTGATGACTACAATCCCGTTGGCGATGCTATTGTCAATGTTCCCGGACTGGATACCCCGATAGCCCCGGTCTCCAACCTTGTGGACTTTACCATTGCCCATCTTCTGGAAATCGAAACGGTAAATATCTGTATCGAAAGAGGCATCGTCCCCCCGGTCTGGAACAGTGCCAATACCCCCGGAGGCGATGAGAAAAATGCTGCCTATCTTAAAAAATATAAAGGCAGGATCAAATCTCTGTAAAAAGGAAGTCAAGATGGATGAGGTATGTATAAAATATGTTCCGGCAAAACGTTATGCAGAAGAATTGCACAGCGTGATGCTGAAATGTTTTCCTGATTTCTGGACGCCGCGGTTTGCGGAGGAAAATTACACATTCCCCTATGATGTAAAGATGTATCTTCTTACCATCAACGGGCAAAAGGCGGGGCAGATCGGGTATCATCCTTATTCTTTTCATTTTTGCGGCACGTTCCGGACTACCGGCGGGATCTGCGATGTGGGGGTTCTGCCGGAATTCCGGGGAAAAGGGTACAGCAGACTTCTTCTGGAATTTATATGCGGAAAGATCATAAAAAAATATGATCCTCTTTTCATCCCTCTTTATACGGATAAACCGCCTGTCTATAAGAAAATGGGCTTTGAGGTATATTATTCTCTTCTTCCGGAAAAAACGGCTTCTTTTCCCGGAGAGGAGAAATTCCGCTTTTCCTCCCCTGCCCTTCCCATGGCAAAACTTGTAAGAAAGCCTTTGGAAAAATGTACGGAGGAAGAGTTGAAAAAGTTGAAGATCCGCTTTCTGTATGAAAAGGGAACACTCTTTAACGGAAAATGTGTGAGAAGCAACGAAGTCTGGGATGAATTGTTCCGTGATCCGGATTCAGAATGGATCCTCAAAGAAGAGGAATATTTCTTTTTCCGGAAAGGGGAAATGCTGGAAAATTATTCTGCTTCCTGCGGAACTTGCCCTCCCCTCCATGGCGGACATGATGGAAATATGGCCATGCTGAAACTTTGCCGCAAAGCAAAAAACAGACAGGAAAAACTTTTATTGGAAAAAATTGGAAAAAGGGAACTCTTTTTCCCGCTTTCCGATGTATTTTAAGCAAACAAGAAATGCAGAGAGTGTGAGACTTTCTGCAAGGAGGTTATTATGGATTTAACAAAGATGAATGCAGCTCTTCAGGAACTGCGTTCAAAGTATGCCGTCGCCAATAATGGCGAGATCATTGCCGCACCCTGCGGTGATATGGGTGCAGGAGCCATTCTCAAATGCTGCTGCGGGAAAAATATTCCTTTGCTCCCCTGGAGAAAGGAAAGAAGATTTTTTGAACTGAAAAACCTGGTGGACACCAATACATTGGAAGATGTTTCCACGCTCCGTTTTGCCTGGATGGCTTCCGGTAAAACTCTTGCGCAGCTTCTTTACCGGGAACTGGATCTTTGCGAATTTATCGGGGAATCTCCCATCGTATCCATTTTTGCCACTCTCGGCGGGGATAAAACTGCCAACGCCATTGTGAAACTTGCGGATACAAAAAGCTGTTCTGTGGAATGTTCTGCCGGACTCCCCAAAGGAGCGGAAGAAATCGACAAACATGAGATCATTGCCAGAAGGGGTATCGGCTGCGACAGAGTGGTGGACAGTCAGATCCCCATGTCCTCCATCTATGAATTTACCGAAGACGGGGAAAAACGTTATACGGATGTGGATACGGAACTTTACGGATTTTCCACAGAAGAGATCTGGTTGATCCGTGCAGCGTTTGAAGTTCTTTCCAAACCGGAACTTGCCGATATCTGGATCAAAGCGGATTCTTCCATCCGCAAAAAAGTTGCCGCCGCATTGGAAACAGAAAAGAACGGGGCTGTTGCCCTTTTCGGTAAGGAGGATTAAGAGATGAAACCTGTAAAAATCGCCATGGTGTCCCTTACCCACGGACATACCCGTAAATATTATCAGACATTGCGTGAAAATTCCAAACTGGACTGGGTTGCCTCCTGTGCGGAAGATGAAAGAGCCAAAGAAGTCTATGAACTTTATAAAAATGGCGTTCCCTGCTATCTTTCCATTGATGAGATGTTTGAAAAACATCCGGATATTGAAGCTGTTGTCCTTGCCTCTGCCAATGATAAACATCTGGAACAGGTGAAAGATTGCGCCAGACGCGGCGTCCATGTCCTTTCCATGAAGATCCCCACCTTTGATCCCAAAGAATATGATGAAATGGTGGAAGCAGTGGAAAAAGCAGGGATCGTCTGTCAGGTGGAACTGGAAATGCACTATAATCCTGTGGTAAAAAGATTGCAGGAGATCATTGAAAGCGGTAAACTTGGCAAAATTCTTTCTGTTCAGGCCACCAATATCACTCTTTCCCCGGTCTGGGCATTTCCCTGGCAGGGAAGTCCGGAGGCAAGTTACGGTAAACGCGTCCCCCTGCGTGACGGCGATCCCCGTTTCCGCGGCGGCGCACTCTGTGACCACCCCCATATTTTCGACCTTATCCGCTGGCTGACCAAAAGCGATTTTGATTTTGTCTATTCGGAAGTAGCCCCCAATATCCGTCCGGATCTGGAAGTGGAGGATATGATTTTAGCCAATGGGAAGATGAAAAACGGGGTTATCTTCTCTCTTGACCCGAGCTGGTCAATAGCGGAAAATAAGTTGAAAGTACCCGGCCCCGGTTGGGAAGTATTCCCCAAACGTATGGAAGTAAATGTGACCATTACCGGGGAAAAAGGGGTAGTCGCCTGCGATTGCTTCGGGCCCAATGTGTATCACAACGGTGCGCCCAACGACCGTTTCACAGTCCAGTACACCTACTTTGATGAATGGATCGGACTTATCGACGAGTTTGTTGCCTGTATCCGGGAACACAAAGAACCCAAGATCAATCTCAAATGGCACAGAGGCACTATTGATGCCATGAATGCCTGTTACGCAAGTATCCAGACAAAAGCTCCTGCCAAAGTCTGATTAACTTTTTCCGGGGGGATAAATTTTTATCCCCCTGATTTTTATTTCAGGAAGAATAGATTATGGATGACAAAGAACGTATTACCATATTGAAAAATCTTATTCCCGTTCCGCAGGAAATTTCTTTTGATGACAAGGAGGATTATATTCTTGAAGAAAATTCCCCGGTTCTTCTTACTTTCGGCGGGAAAAAAGATGAATTGAAAATTGCGGAAGGTATGCTTCTTGACTCTTTTGCCGCATATTGGAAAAGAACGCCGGATCTTACATGCAAAAGCGGAAAAAAAGATGCTCCTTCCGGAGAAGGATATAATATCGAAGTAAAACAGGAACTTTTAAGTATAAAAGTTTCCACACTTACCGGATTGCAGAATGCAATGAAAACCTTGCGTCAGTTAGCTGAGCCGGTACGCAATAAAGCAAGAACAGAAGATTTTTTCCTGGTTTCCTGTTCCATAAAAGATTCTCCCGTCTTTACTTTCCGGGGTATCCATATTTGTATTTTCCCGGAAACACCTTTGTATGAGGTCGAAAAGAAGATACGGCTTGCCGCCTATCATAAATTCAATTATGCCGTTATTGAAGTATGGGGGCATTTTCCCTTTGTCAGTCATCCGGAAATGTGCTGGAAAGACCGGAAAATCGATCTTGGAGAACTCAAACGCCTTGTGCGTCTGGGCAAAGAACTGGGAATTACCCTTTGTCCCCAGTTCAACCTTCTGGGTCACGCTGCCGCCGCAAGGGGATCTACAGGCAAACATGCCTTCCTGGATTTTGCTCCGGAATTGCAGGTGCTTTTTGAACCCGGCGGCTGGACATGGTGTCTCTCCAATCCTTATACCAGACAGACTTTGGCGGACATCGTATCCGAACTTCTGGAATTTTTCGATTTTCCCCCTTATTTCCATATTGGATGTGATGAATCTCTGGACTTTGCAAGTTGCAAGACCTGCCGGAAAAGCAATAAGGAAAAACTTTTGCTTGACCATATAACATTCTTCAATGATCTTATCAAATCCAAAGGAGCCCGCACCATCATGTGGCATGACATGCTTCTTATCGGCGGAGTTGGTTCTCCCTATGAAGGATATTATGCTTTCGGTTCAGAAAGTGACGGCTTGAAAAATCTGTATAAGAAACTGCCAAAAGATATCATTATTGCTGACTGGCAGTACAACTATCCCAAAAAACCGGACAGTACGGATGAACCCACTTGGCCCACAAGTAAAGTATTCCATGATGCCGGTCTGGATGTAGTTGTCTGCCCCTGGCTGAATACAGACGGGATCATTTCCCAGGCAAAAATGGCAAAGGAACGCTCCTTTATGGGGATGCTGGAAACTACATGGCACATGAGTCATACCTATCCCCAGATCAATGCACAATTCACCGTTGCCGCCAATGGCGCATGGCGCGGAGATAAAGATATGGAAATGCCCATTACTTTCTGGGGAAGCAATTACTCTATTGCCACCCACCGGCACATGCGGGAAGTCTGTCTGGATATGGGAATAACCGAATATGAGAAAACAGGTTTTTCAGAACATCAGGTCATGCCGGATGCCATGCTGTATTGATTTTTGATGTATTTTTTATTTTGTGCGTCAGTGCTCAAAACACATATTTTCCGGCTGTTGTCCTCCGGGGGAACAGCCGGAAATGTTTTTTTATGGGGCATGGGGGGTGTTTTTTCCTCTTTTCTTTCCCTGCATGGATTGAAAATAACAGAGACAGGAGGTAAATTATTCTGAAAGAAAAAAAGGATGCAGAGATGAAAAATCATTGGAAAAAAGGCGCATTGCATTGCCATACATTATGGTCTGACGGCAATACTGTACCGGAAGCAGCAATAAAAATGTTTATGGATAACAATTATGATTTTGTATGTTTATCCGATCACAATATTTTTCAGACTGATGAAGATGTATGGCTTCCGGTGCGTCCGGAATCAGGCAAATGGCCGCCGGATCTTTCCGTAAAGGAATATGAAAGGATCAAAAAATTACTGCCGGAAGGGTGTCTGGAAGAAAAAGATGTTTCTTTCAGAAAATTTGTCCGTCTGAAAACCTTTGCCCAACTGAAAAAAGAGTGGGAAAGAGAGGGGGAATTTCTCCTTGTCCCCGGTACGGAAATCACTACCGGCGGGGAAACATTCAATATACCGGGAAGAATACACGCTCTGCATTATAATACTTTCAATCTTCCCTGTTCTTTTCCCACCCCGACAGGCGGAGATGCCCTCGCCCTTACAGACAAGGCCCTTGCTCTTTATAATGCGACAAAAACTCCCGACAGTTTTTTCATGTTCAATCACCCCTTTTATGTGATGTGGGATGGGGATCCCTGTGTGCTCATCGAACGGGATGAAATAGAATTTTTTGAACACAATAATACCGACAGTTCCCCTGTTCCCCAAAACTGGATCTATGAACGGGAAAGATACTGGGATTTTGTTCTTGCCCACAGATTGAGCAGGGGCAAAAGGATGCTGTACGGCACCTCCACATCCGATTCCCATTTTTACGATCCGGAAAGCATCGGGAAAAGCGGTTATTTCGATACCGGATTCGTCATGGTGGATTGTGAAAAAGAGTTCACCATAGAAAATATCGTTGACAGTATGAGAAAAGGGGATTTTTACAGCAGTACCGGCACATTGTTTGAGGAAATCTCTTTCGATAAGAAAACCGGCACACTTTATGTAAAAGTACAACCGGAGGAAAATGTGCATTACCGTATCGACTTTTTTGTTACAAAAAAGAATTTTGACAGGAGAATGATCATAAAGGAATTCCCCTTTGAAAATCCTGCCGCCTTTTCCCGCACCTTACCGGTAATGCCGGAGGATGTGGGGATAATTGCAGAAAGCATCAATGGTATGGAAGGAGTTTACACTCTGAAAGAAGATGATCTGTATGTAAGAAGTGTCATCACCTCTTCCCGGAAAGGCAGACTGACAAAATCGACTCTTTACCCTGAATTTGAAACAGCGTGGACACAACCTTACAGAAAGTAAAATATGAAAAACGAAACAGTAAAAAATTTGTGCCGCAAATGGCGGCAAACCGATACCCATGACAACATCTCTCTTCCGGATTGGGGCCCTTATTCCAAAAGATTTTTCGGTTCTTCCCATATTGGTGAAAAAGAAACCGGCAACCGTTTTGATTTTTTTGCCATCCCCTCCCTCTACCGGAGAATGCCCTTCCTTCCGGAAGCAAAAGCGCCTTTCAATTATCTGCCCTGGGAGACAAGTAAAGATCTTTCTTTTTATTCCTACCGGCAGCAGCTTATGTGGAAAGATCAAATCTATATGCAGGGCTCTTTCGCACTTCTTCCGGGGGGAGAAAGTGTACTTTGCCGTTACACTCTTGTCAACAATCTGGATATGGAAATAGAGTTTGCGCTGCATCTTTTTTCCATGCTTGCCATGAATCCCATGGAAAAAATACGCCTTGTATCCTCCCCGGATTCCCTGTGGCTGAATTGCGATGAGTACTCTTTTCTTTCCATGAAACACTCTTCCTTTTACGAAGGACAGAATGTGGATGGGTTCCGCCCCGGCATCCGGAATCATGCTGATGCTGTTTCCAATACAGTTCTTGCGCTGGGGTTTGGCACAAATCCTGGAGATAAAGCAGAGTGGACTTTGCAGGAAAACATACAGGAAAAAGATGTATATATCCGCTGTTCTTTTACAGGAAAGATCTTCCTTTTGCTTAATGGAGAAAAACTGGCATTGGAAAGCAGTACAAAGGATTTTACACTTTTCCATGCCGGAAAAATTTCCGGGAACAAACTTGTTCTTTCCTTTGCGTCCCCGGTCGGAGAGGAAAATGATTTTCTCCTTGACGGTATTTGCATCGGGAAAAAGGCGCAAATGGAGAAAACGCAATATTGTCAGATCCCGGAAGTAACGGAAAGCAGAAAAAGTGAAAACTCTCTGATTCTCAAATTTCCCGGTTCACCTATCCATTATGCCGTGCGTTTTGACCGGAAAGAATCTCTGAAAAGAGTTATGGCTGTACCGGATCTCGTTGATCACTTCAAAACATACAGCAATATTGCCGGAGACCCCACAAGTCCCTATTACAATGTCATCCGCGGAGAGGACGCCGGATTCGATATATGTTTACAGCCTTTGAAAGTGAAAGGGGGAAGCAGGGAAGATATTTTTGTCCTTGTGGCAAAAGGCAACATAAGAGAGGAAGCAGAAAATCTCCTTGCAGAAAAAATCTCCTTCACCCCGTCAAAATGCCGTTCCACCTTTGCAAACGCAGAAAAAAATATTCCGGAAATTGCGGAAACAGCCTATACTTTCAGCCAGAAACGCATGCAGAGTGTGATCATGACGAATATCGTCTATCCCATCCGGCTGGGGAAAGAATATATCCGCCATTTCACCCCCGGCAGATTCTGGGATTGTCTTTATACATGGGATTCGGGTTTTACCGGTTTGGGGTTGCTGGAAACAGCACCGGAAAGAGCGGCAGAGTGCCTGAATACTTATACTTATCCGGAAGAACATAAAGAAGCTGCCTTTGTCCGGCATGGAACGCCGCTACCTACCCAGATATTGTTGTTCCATGAATTGATGAACCGGAGCTGTTCCAAAGATTTTCTCCGGTATTTTTACCCCAGAGTAAAAAAGATGCACGATTTTTTAAGTGGGATCGATCCGGCATCCAATACCGGTAAATTCAGCAAAAACGGGATCTTGCGGTCATGGAAATACGGTTATAATTCCGGCGGCTGGGATGATTATCCGGCACAGAGTTATGTGCATAAAAATCAGGCGCATCACATTCTTCCTGTGATCACAACGGCATTTTCCATCCGCACAGCAAAGATCCTTGCTGCCTGGGCGGAAGAGTTGAATAAAAAAGAGGATATGCAATTATACCGCACCCAATCGGCAAAATTAAGCAGTGCGCTGCAAAAATATGCGTGGAATGAGGCAAGCGGATATTTCAGTTATATGCGTTACGATGAAGAGGGAAATTATCAGGGGCATTTCCTGATGGAAGACGGTACCGACTGGAACATGGGGCTGGATGGAGTTTCACCCCTGATCGCAGGCGAGGTAACAAAGGAACAGCATAAGATATTGTGGCAGAAATTGCGTTCCACAAAGCATTTCCGTTCCAAGACGGGGATTTCCACCGTGGATATGAGTGCGCCCTACTTTAAAAACGATGGTTACGCCAACGGGGTGAACTGGACAGCCTTTGAATATTTCCTGTGGAAAACAGCATTGGATGATGCCCAGTTTACAGACGCCTGGAATATTGCACAGCCGGCTTTGGAATTATGGCAGAAAGAGTGTGAAACATTCTATGGGTGTTTTGAGCATTTTGTCATCCGCAGCGGGCGGGGCAATGGCTGGCCGCATTTTTCCAGTTTTTCCACGCCTTATTGCTGTTATTTCCATGCTTTTTACACTCCAGGCAGAGTGACGACCGGCTTTGATACTCTTGTTCTTGCCAATTCTCTTACTTCTTCCGGGGGAAGTATCCGCATAAAAAATACTGCTGCAAAAGGCGGCAGCTTCGGTATACTTCTTTCTCTGGAAAAAGGGGAATATTCTTTCCAATTTGACGGCAAAAGCATCAAAGGAAACAAACGTCTGACTTCTTTATGGGAAATAGCCCTCCCCAAAGGCGCAAAAGGCGTCCTGAAAGTGGAAAAACTTTCCTGAATCCCAACTTTCTCCCGTCCTGTCCGGCTTGTCCGACAAGTCTGACAGAGCGGGGAAGTTCTTTTACAAATCGAGAGAAAGTTCTCCCATAGTTCTTTCCAATTCTTTCATATTTTTTTTGAACTCCCGTTCATATTCCTTTGACGCATTCTGCATAAGTTCTTCATAATTCTTTTTCCATTCTTTCATATATTCTTCATGCGTTTTAGCGGCATAACTCTTGTAATTATTTGATTTTGATACAGCAGGAATCGTCGGCAAGCTCAAGTTCGGCTTATAATGATTGGATTTCTGTTCAGTAAAAATTCTTCTTAAAGTCCATTCCGTTTTCAATACTTTGTACCCCACACTGGTAAAAATCAAAAACAGAATCAAAGTTAGAGAAATAATACTCCAGGCAAGAAAAGTAATAGCAGAAGCTAATTTTTTCTGAAAAAACATATCACTGCTTGATTCAAAACTTCCATGATCAACCATATTTATATTTTGCGGTGGCACAGAAATTGTATTTATTACCGGTTCTTTACACATTACCGGCTCTTTACACATTACCGGTTCTTTGTACTTTTCCTGATTACCCGATATTTCTGAATTTATACTTGTTTCAGCACCCCCTGAATCAGGATAAGGTACGATTTTATTTTTACAGACAGGACATTCTATTTCCACACAGTGTATTTCATCGGGACAATCAAGATTCTGATTACAAAATGGACAAACGAAATTAAAACTCATAATTTTCTCCTTTATACATTCAAGGTTGCAACACTATAAAAGGATATACAGGAACATTCCTGAAAATCCAATACAACACGATACAGCATAATACAGACCACCCCAGCGATCTGTTTTTTCCAAATTCAGGCTTTACCGCAAGTATTAAAAGCAAAACACAAAAAGGAACAAGAATAATATTTCTTTTGAGCGCTGTTAAAATATCTCCATGAAGAAACGCATATACCGCTCTGCCGGTTCCACAACCGGGACAGAAAAGCCCGCTTATCCTGTATAACAGACATTCCGGCATAATTTTTGTTGTTTCCGGGTCATTGCAATAAAGATACAATAAACCGGAAACAACAAGTATTCCTGCAAGTCCGTATTTCAGCATAAGAGAGCCGCGCATACAGCAGCAAGGATAACAAGCGGGAACACCGCCAATGATAAGAAGAACCAAACTTCCGCATTGTGAGATGCCCGTAAAGCCCCCTCCCAATTCTTCTGTATTTTCAAATTATTTACCTGCGTTGCCCAATAAAATGAAACAAGCCCTAAAGGCCAAAAGAAAAACAGTATTGCTATAACCGCTTTTGTCATATGGTTGGGGATATAATTATTTTCCCCGGCAGAATAATAAGTTTCCACAGGCGTATATACCTGATTATTCCAACCTTTTGTAAACTGATTTTCATTATTGAGTTGAATGTTGATACCGGGGAGGCCTTTTAGAGGTGTCTCTTTCATAATAATAAAAATTTTTGAACAATTGGGACATTCTGCTTGTAATCCTTCCCAACCATCTTCCGCTTTCACTTTCTGATGACAGAAAGAACAATGTGTTTTAAAACTCATTTTTTTCTCATGAAAACTTATTGAGCAGCCGCAATTATGATACCAAGCACAAAAGAACTTATCACAGCTATCGTGCACCACAAATTCACATTTTCCGAAGCCTTTTCTGCTCCGATATAATCACCTTTTCGCAGTAAATTATCCACCTGGGTAGCATAAATAATCGGAACAATGCCTAATGGCAGTGTGCAAAACAGAAGAACAAGAACGGCTCTGACCATGTGATTAGGCACATGTTTAGGTTGTTGAAATCCCATGGGGGGAATATACGCCTGATTATTCTGGCCTTTCGCAAACTGATTTTCATTATTGATCTGAATATTAATGACCGGGGGAATTGCATTATTTTCCGGTTTCATGATCATAAATATTTTAGAACAGCACGGACATTCGGCCTGCTGCCCCTGCCACTCTTCTTCCGCTTCCACATTCTGATTACAGAACGGACATCGCATTTTAAAACTCATTTTTCTTTCTCCTTCATTTATTTATTGTTTAACAGTAATCTGATTATTATATACATGTAGGGGCTGTAACCTATAAAAAATGCAATCACGATATGTAATTGCATATTATTTGCCTTGATCGGATACTTTTTCTTCCATTTGTAATAGAAAATATCTGCAACGATCAGCCCTACAAGGTTTATACAGGGAATCACTATTCCTGCATATATCAATATTATCTGCCAAACAGTAAGATCTTCCAAACTACCGTTTGCTGCAACCGGAGTTTTTGAGTAAGAATTTTGTGGATTCTGGTGTTGTTGATGGTTCTGCTGATGGCACGCTTGTTCTGAATAAGGAAGAGTAATTTTTACTTGACAGTAAGGACATTCTGTTTGCATCCCCTGCCATTCTTCTTTGAATTGCATTGTGTTTTTACAATTCTGACATTTAAATAAGATTGTCATACATTTGTACCTTGTTGGGTTGTTCACCGGGGCACAAAAAAAGTGCACCCCAGACTCATAACGCCTCCACACGCCTACCACAGCGTCCAACAAGAATTACGAAGCAGGAATGCACCATACGCAATATATGAGTATGGTACAAAATCATCTTCTTTCCTGTTGGCTCATTTCTTTAGGTGGTAGTTTGTGGAAGCAAGCCGAAAATTTTAATACTGTTTATTGTTCAGATTTCAGTTTTTCAGTTTTTTTTCTCCTTATGTAAGTATTGCATAATTATTACGACAGTGACAATATATTACCAAATTATTATTTTACAAGTTGAAAGAAAAATTATTTTTGTATTTTTTCTTCGATCTCTTCTTTCTTTATTGCGCCTTCACGGAGAAACTTTATTTCATCTCCATCCACATATACAACAGTGGAAGAACAACTTTCTGCGGGAATCGCGCCACCGTCAATCACAAGTGAGGCTTCCCCGTCCAGCGTGGCAAGAGCTTCTTTGACCGATAACGCAGGCGGCGTGCCGGATAAATTGGCACTTGTCTGGGCAAGGGCTTTGCCATAGGCTTGAAGCAATTTCTGCATAAAAGGATGGTCGGGCATACGGAATCCGAATGTCCCGCCCTCCCCGTCCGGAATAACAAGAGTCAACGCTCCCGGCATAAAATGTTCCATAAGCAAAAGTGCCTTGCCGGAAAGTTTGCAATGAGAGGGTACTGCCGCCATATCCGGTAGAAATGCTCCCAGAAGTTTACTTTTTTCCCGCTTTTTCAAGGCATAGATCTTTTCTCTGGCCGCCATATTTTCATAATCACAGACAAGTCCGTAAACTGTTTCCGTCGGAACGAGCAATACACCCCCGGCGCCAAGTATTTCCACACATTTTTCGATGATACCGCAAGTACCTTCTTTCAAAACTTCCATTTTATTCCTCTGTATTTTCCATTAAATAAAATTCATCCGTATCCAGCAATCTTTTCACAAGGGTTTCCACATGATATTCCGGAGCCGAAGCGCCGGAAGTTATGCCAACAGTTTCACATTTGGAAAGATCGGGAAATACAAATTTTTCCGGATCCGGAACAAGAAAAGACATTTTTCCGCAATCTTTTACGATTTCTACAAGTCTGCGGGAATTGGAACTTTTTTCAGAGCCGGCAACAAAAACCATATCACATTTCTGCGCAAGAAACTTTACTGCATCCTGTCTTTCTTTCGTTGCATAACATACATCGGCAGCTATTTCCAGATTTGCCAATTTTTCGGCAAGAAGTTCCTTCATCTTTTTCACCAATCCCGCAGACATCGTCGTCTGGGATAAACACCCGAAAGGAGTTTTCTTTTTTTCCTCACTGCTTAAAGAAGCAAGGAAAGATTTTACCTCATTCTCATCCTGTAAAATCGTTACCTTTCCTTCCACTCTTCCTGCGATCCCTTCTGTTTCCCGGTGTCCTCTTTTCCCAAGAAGAAGAATACTCAAATTCCTTTTTTCAAAATCTTCTGCCGTTTTATGCAATTTTTTCACAATGGGACAAGTGGCATCCACAATATTTTTACAGACTTTTTCAGAGCGTTTTTCCACATCCGGGGAAACCCCATGGGCGCTGAATATGAGTGTGGAGGCGTTTACCGCTTCTTCCGGTTCATCAATAAAGATGATGCCTTTTTTCCGCAGAGAATTTACTATGGCATCATTGTGTACGATTTCATGCAATACACAAATTCTTTTTTCCGTATCCTCTTCTGCCGCTTCCGCAAGCACCTTTTCCACAAGAAAAAGAGCGTTTTTCACCCCGGAACAAAAGCCCCGTTTCCCGGCAAGTATGATTTTTTTCTTTGCGGTTTTTCCCATAAAATGTCTCTTTTTTTATTTCTGTAAAGTTTCTCCTGGAGCAATTTGAAACGCCTCACCATCCCATTCCCCCCACAATGTCAATGCCGTGGGATTATGGATGATGCGGCAATCTGCGGAAGTAACGATCTCTTTGGTTGCAAGCAGATACTCACAGATCTCACTGTTGGTAGCGTACCATATATCTTCCTTATTTGCCATTTTTGCACAGAATTCCTCCATGAGAGACCAGTTGTCCTGATTATTGAACTCGTAAGAGTGACCCCAGACAAACATCAACGCAAGTTTATTTTTTGCTGCAAGAAATTGATCCCCCTTATACAGAAGTTCATTATTATGATGACAGGTGGGGATCCATTCCAAAAAATCATCAGGCAGACCGAAACCGTTCATCCCCGTCCTCCTGGCATAAATAAACCCTAATTGTTTAAGAAGTTTTTGTGTGTCTTCACTTCTTGCGCCGTAAGCATACGCCATTCCCCGCACGATTTTCCCGGTGATGCGTTCCAGATTTTTTCTATCTTCCAGCATTTCCTCCACAGCGGAAAGTTTGGCAAGTTTGGGAAGAGTTTCATGGTTCAAACCGTGACAGGCGACCTCGTGATTTTTATATGTTTCCCGGATCTCACTTTCCGGCAGGCGTTTCCCCTGCCCCAACATGCCGCTATTGAGATTGAATGTTCCTTTCATGCCGTATTTATCGAAAATGGAAATCAGTTGTTTATCGTAAAAGATTCCATCATCATAGCTGAAAGTCAGGGCTTTGGGTTTACCGTTTTGAAAAAAGAAGTTGAGTTTCATTCTTCTCCTCCATTTTCTCCTGTAAAGATTTTTCTAACAAGAAGATTTTTCACTTTATCCAATGTCAGGAACGGGAAATCCGGCATCACAAAAGAAAATTCCCCTTCCGGAGCTGTATGCAGACATATAGAGGGATGCAGGGATAATTCTTCCCCCATCCTCCTGTCCATTCCACTTATATCAAGAGCAACGGCGATTCCCGTACGGTCGCATACTTCCAGTATTTTTTCCGCACAGCAAAGATCGGAGCCTTTCACAATGGTAAAATTGAATCCATATTTTCTGCTCAAACGCATGATTTCCGCAACAGAAGCAGTTTCAGAAAAATCGTGATAATGGCACAACAACTCTTTTCCATTGATATATAAGGAAATATTTTCCCCGTTTTTTACGATCTGTGCCTGACGCAATCCCGCCATCTGGATAATCAGAAAATGCGCGGCGCCATTTTTATAAAAAACAGTTTTCAATTCATACAAAGCAGGTTCCCCCAGAGTGTGGGGATTCCAGATAAGTGGATTGATGATCTTCACTTTCTGCCGGAAAGCAAGGGTATTTGCCCCTTTTTCCACGCTGAATCGGGCAGACTCGATCATTTCAAAGGAATCCACAAAAAAAGAGGCGATCAAAGTTGTACTTTCCGGGGCATCCAGCACCACAGAGGGGGTGATCTCCAACAAATTTCCTTCCTGGCGGAAGTGGTGGAGGATCCGGATCTTTTCATAAATTTTATCATCAGGGATCATAAATGCTCCTTATAGTGTTTCTTTTTGATTCAACGGGGAATTTTTACGGATCTCTTTGAGAAATGCAGCATATTTACTTGCTTCATTCATAGCAAAAGAGTCATCTCTTGAAAGGGGGGAAAGCAATATGCTGCCCCGGTAGGAATAATGACACAAATATTCCAGAATAGGATAAAGATGCCCTTTCACAAGAGTTTCCCCTTTGTCCGCATTATAGGAAATGGTAACATTTTTTGTATCAAAGCCCAGATAAGCACACAAAGAAGCCAAATCCGTATTTTTATCCAATTCATGGGGATAGAATTGAAGATGCAGTTTAACGGATGGACTCATACAGCGTCTTAAAAAGTTGCTTACCTTTTCCCGCAGTTTTCCTGTAAAAGAACTTCTTATGCGGCAGGGAAGAAGAATATACATATTCAAACGGACAAGTACCGGATAAAGTTTTTTCAGAAGAAGCAATAAATTTTCCTCTTCCTCCCTGTCCCCCCGTTCCAACATCTCATCAAGGGGCAGGTCAAAGGTAACTTTTTTCACATTCCAGAGGGAAAATTTCTGAAAGACTTTTTCCACATTGCAAACAAAATCCTCCATCATTTTTTTATCACAATGCAGAAGAGTGGAAGCAAAGGATGGGGAAACAAGTCCACCGCCAGTTATAAGAGGAAAATATTCCATAACTTTATTGCGCTGTTGTATATTCAAGGCATCCAGTTGGGTTTCCAATAATTCCATTGCGGAAAACCCCTCCTGATCCCCGATTTCCAGTAGTGTGGCAACTGGGAGGGATGAAGAAACACAACTTATACCGAAACAACCTTTTCCCTCTCCTGTTTCCGGAACTCCATTGTTTCCTTTTTCCGGCGGAGTGCAGAAAGAAGCCAGTTCTCTACTGGATACTGTCCTTTTCATCATCTTTTCTACCATATTTTTATCAGAAAAAGCCCGCTTTTTCCAGACTTTCCAAAGTTATGCTGCTTTCTTTATTTTCACTGCAATTTTTATTATTGAGCCGCATGAGGAAACTATATACATATTTCCCCAGCATATCCGTTTCCAAATTTACACTGTCGCCGCTTTTTTTTGCTTTCAGATTTGTTTCATTCCATGTTGTGGGAATGATGCAGATGGTGAAAGAAGATTCCTTTACAGAGGCGACCGTAAGCGATATGCCGTCAACAGCAATACTGCCTTTGGAAACGATATACATAAGAATCTCTTTTTCAGCCGAGATCTCCAATACCGTATCATCCCCCTGTTTTCCCAGTGAAAGGATCTTGCCAGTTCCATCCACATGACCGGAAACGATGTGACCGCCAAGCCTGTCATTTGCGGCAAGTGCCCGTTCCAGATTTACGATACTGCCGGAAACAAGTTCCCCCAGAGAGGTTTTATCAAAGGTTTCTTTCAGAACATGAAAAGAAAGCATATCACCGGAAAACTCTTCCAGTGTAAGGCAGGTACCGTTTACTGCAATACTTTCCCCCGGTTTCAGATCGTGAAAAAGTTTATGGGAACGGATAAAAAGTTTTCCTGCTTTTCCTGTCATATTTTTTCCGGAGAAATCTCCCGTACACTGTATCAATCCTGTAAACATCTTTTTTCCTTATTTATATTTTACCATACCGGAAAAAGCAAGGTCTTTTCCGTACTGTGTATATTTTACATCTTCCAAAGTATATGCTTCATCCAAATTTTCCGGAGAATTGCCGGAAATGGAAAGAATACTTTTTTCCCCGCCCAGGATCTTGGGCGCGATATGAAATTCCACTTTATTCACAACTTTTGCCGCAAGTGCCGAAGAAGCAAGAAATCCGCCGCACTCCAACAAAATGCCTGTAACATTTTCTTTTCCCAGTTTCAGAAGAAATTTATCCCAGGCGTCTTTATCTTCCAGTGTTACAAATTCCCAGTTTTCCCCGGAGGGTGCGATTTTCCTCATTTCTTCCACTCTCGTTGTTACAACGATCCTGCGGGGCGTTTTCAATATATTGCCCTCTTCATCCCGCACAGTGAAACGGGGGTGATCTATCCGGAATGTAGAACCGCCTGTAACCACACAATCTGCCCACAAACGCAACTGCATCACTCTTTTTCTGGCCTCTTTACCGGTGATCCATTGGGATTTGCCGTTGTAACAGGCAATTTTCCCATCAAGAGTCTGGGCGATTTTCAATACAACAAAGGGTCTCCCTGTCGTGATCCAATGGAAAAAACCTTCATTGATTTGCTGACACTCTTTTTTCAGAATATTGGAAACTACTTCAATGCCAGCTTTCTCCAATATTTCCACCCCTCTTCCGGCATGTTTCGGATTTGGATCAAGGCAGCCGATAACGACCTTTTTTACTTTTGCTGCAATAATGGCATCGGTACAGGCAGCAGTTCTCCCTCTGGTGGAACAGGGTTCAAGAGTAACATAAAGGATCGCCCCCTTTACATCATTACCTTTTTTTGCGGCATCGGCAAAAGCATTGACTTCTGCGTGTCCCTCCCCTGCCCGAATATGCCATCCTTCACCGAGAATGACATTCTCTTTCACCAGTACAGCCCCGACCATGGGGTTGGGTGAAGTTGTCCCCAAACCTTTTGCAGCAAGGGAAAGAGCCCTTTGCATGTAATAAATATCGTCGTTCATTGTATTTCTCAATTATCCGGTTCTATGTAATATAATCCAGTAGTGATCGCCCAGGCGTCTTCCGCCTCCATTGTTTTTGCTTCATGCCCCCGGCCCCATGTATCAGAAAAAACAACAGATGTGATTTTGCCGGAAGTTTTTTTACTGCCGCGGGTCTGCCGGGCCGTTTTGACCATAAGTCCATCTTCCGTTTCATAGCCGATGATCAAGCGCAAATGCCCTCCCCTTGCCACATTCTTTTCCGGGGAAAGAGTCAATAATACCGACCAGATCACAGGGATACCTGCATCAATATTTTCTTTGATGAATTCGCTGAAATTCTTGTTAAAACCCTTTTTCTTCAGTTGAAGACTTGCTCTTCTTCCGATTTCCGGATCAACCGAAAGCAATGTTTTTTCCAGATCGATTTTTTCTCCGAATTTTATGACTCTGATCCTTGAAGCCTTTTCCTTTTTCGCAATGGAATTATATTTTGACACAAAACTTTCCAGTTCACTTACGGTTCGGAAATATTCATATTGTCTTCGTACATTGATATTGAGTTTTTTGGAGAGTCGTTTCAATGCCAGATACATATTGGCGGTTGATGTTCCTTCTGCGGCACTGCTTTTCATAAGTCCGGCAAGAACATGCTGATTGATGATTACCCCATAATACATCATCACCCGTTCCAGTACAGCCGGCACACAATACCCTTTCGGTCCCTGATCAACCATGGGGATATCGGGGATGAGCGTTCTGTTATCCTTTTTTTTCACCTTTTTCACAAGATCAGCTTTTTTGACCTTGGAGGAGGTTATGGGTGTATTGGATTTATTTCTGCTACCCGGGCTTTTACCGGCATAAGAGGTATGGCTTTCAGATCTATAATCTTCCGGCAAAGCTGCTTCTGTATTTGCTGCGGAAAGTTCCCCGTAACAATAGGAGGCTCCGCCCTGGGGATTTTTACTGCCGCTCCACATAAGTTTCAAAGTATATTCCGGAGTTGTCCAGGAATAATAATGAATACTTTCATGTCTTTTCAATTTCTGTCTTCCGCTGACAGCTTTCTGTCCGGTCACGATATTAACAGCACTTTCCATCTGTTCAAGGGTACGCTTGAAAGTGTTTCTTGTGTAGGAAGTACCGGTTTCATCCCCTTCATTGAAAACAGATACATAAAGACGGGAAAATTTTCCTTTTTCAAAAAAAAGAATGGCTTCTGCAAAATTTTTCCCGGCAAAAGTGATACTGGACTTGCGGCCCTTTCCGGAATAGTATCTTGCGGCGTCTTTCCCGGAGGAAGTCCATTGGAACAATTTTCCGTACTGCCAGAAATCATTCCGGTGGAGATTTTTTACAGTAAGTTTCCCGAAATAATTTTCACCGTTTCTCAACAAATACAAAAGATCATTGGAAGAAATTGCTGTTTTCTTCATGGAAGAATTACTTGCTTTCTGCCATGTATTGTACCGGGCCTTTTTCCTGTAATGATTATTCTGTGCCTGCAAACAGGGAAGAAGAACAGAAAACAGCACAAGGAAAGCAAAGATTTTTTTACGGAATATTCTATCCAAAAACATGATCCATTTCCTTTTTTTTAATAACAGAAGCTCCAAATACAATTAATAATATAAAATAAAGGAGTCTTTTTTTCAAGGCGATATAAAAAAAAGTCGGAGATTATCAGAAAAAGAAGGCATAATTCGTGTTTTATGGAGATAAAAAAGTTTTTTTGAGCCTCCTGTACTTGAAAAAATTTATACATCATGCTAAATTTAGCGAAAAGTATTCTATTCTTCCTGACAGGAAAATGATTGATAGAAACAAGCATAATATGCAGAACATAAAACACAACAAAAGGAGTAAAAAATGACAACAAAAACTCTTCTTACCGTACTTGCACTTGCAAGTTCCGCCGTACTTTTTGCTGCCCCCGCCGCAAAAAATTTTGTAAGCAATCCCTCTTTTGAAGGAAAAGTAAATGCCAAAGGTGTACCCGTCTCCTGGGGCGTGGATTCTGCAGCAACAGGTTCCATTGTAAAAAATGCAGATGGAACACACGCTTTCAAACTTACCGGGCAATTTCTCCGTCAGATCCTTTTCGGAAGTGCCTTCACTCCCAAGACGGATAAATATTTTCAGATCACCCTGAAAGCATCCGGTAAAGGTAAACTGTATATTTCCCAGGCACATTTTACCACCCCCGTAAATGAAAAAGGGAAAAAATACAACAAATTTATCAATTCCACCGGGATCGCCACCTTTGCTCTGACCGACAAGGTAACAGAATACAAAGCCGATCTCAAGATCCCTGCCGGGGAGTTCTGCCAGCTTCTCTTCCGTGTGGATAAGAAAAATGAAGCCATTATTGATGACGTTTGTGTTATGGAAGTTCCTGCACCTGCATCCGCTCCTGCTGCGAAAAAATAAAAGATAAGGAATATAAATGATGAAAAACACGAAAAGTATTATTATTGCAGCAGTAATACTTCTGCCTGCCCTGCTTATGGGCTTTGACCTTGTAAAAAATTCTTCTCCCGTTTCCGGGATCAAGGTGGATGGAAGTGAACCCGGACTGGATCTCGGTGCAAAAGAGATCGCCCTTTATGCAAAGAAAGTTACCGGCGCAGATATTGCAAAAGCACCCGCCAATATGGTCATAAGTACCATCAAAAGCAAAAACATCCCTGCAAGTATCAGAAAAGCCCTCGAAAAAGTAAAGTCCGATGAAGGCTTTTTCATGGGAAAAGTGGATGGAAAATTCTATATTGTGGGAACTACCGGTATCGGTGCATGGTACGGTGCATGTGATTTTATAGAAAAATATATGGGAGTAAGATGGTTTGCTCCTTATGAAGACGGTACTCTTTTTGAAAAGAAAGAAAATATTTCTGCTCCCGATGCAGGCAGAGTGGATGCTCCGTTCTTTGAGTTCCGTATCATCAATCAGTGCGGGACTCACGGATTCGACCCCATGAGCCGTGAATGGGCAGGCCACAACCGCCTTCATGCTCCCGGCCCCTGGGGGATCAGGGATACCATGGTCAAATACCGTAAATTCCATGAACAGCGCATGCGGCTCAACCGTACCAGTACCGGCGGACACCTTACCTTTGATCTGGCAGTCCCTGCCAAAGTTTACGGCAAGACCAATCCGGAATATTTTGCCCTTGTGGACGGCAAACGCCAGACGGATACAAAAATGATCCACCACTGTATCACCAATCCGGAAGTTCAGGAAAAAGTCTATCAGCACATCATCAAACATTTTGAAACTTACGGTACAGAAAATGTTTCCTACCTTTTCGGTGCCCCGGATGCTGTCCGCGGCTGGTGTCAGTGCGATAACTGCCGGAAACTGGATGACGGACTGGATACAAATGTAACAAGAAGATTCCATATCACCACCCAGAAGATCGCCAAACGGGTCTGGAAAAAATTCCCCGACGCACGGATCTGGGCATGGGCATACTGGAACTACCGGGAGATCCCCAAAGGAGTGGAGATCGATCCCCGTACATATGTTTATTACTGCTCCCACGCCCGCTGCTATGCACACGCACTGGAGGATGCCTCCTGCGGAAGAAATGTTGCCGTATATAATCTTCTGAAAAAATGGATGAAGATCAATAAAAAAATCTTTATCTATGAATACGGCATGGCAGTTCCCTACGGCTATCAACCCTATACGGAAATCATGTTCCAGGATTTGAAACTCTACAAAAAACTCGGACTTCTCGGAAGAAAAGAAGAGATCCATTTCCCCCACACCAATTACAATGCTTCCCGGGAAAGGCAAAAGAGTCCTCTGACCTCCACCTACGGGATGCGCAATCTCTGGCAGTTCTGGTATCTGTATGCAAAAGCATGCTGGAATCCTGATCTGGACTTCAATAAAGCCATTGCAGAAGCCGAACAGGGATTCTATGGCAAAGCCTATCCTGCCATGAAAAAATATAATGATTTGCGCCGGAAACTCTGGAAAGAAACTATCGGCTGTATCGGTTTCCCCCACGGGGATGAAAGAACGCCCCAGATTTTGCAGAAACCCGGTGCAAAAGAAGAATTGCTCCAATATCTTGCAGAAGCAGCCATTCTTGCCAAAGGCGACGCAAGATTGGAAAAACAGGTCCAACTGGAAAAAGATTTCCTTGATTTCTTCTGGATCAAGACCAATGATAAATACAGGGAATCTCTGGGAAGAAAACTTGCCGCTCCCGTTGCCGCAAAAGTTCCTGTCATTGATGGAAAAGGTACAGATGAAGCATGGAGCAAGGCATTTTATGTCAATAACTTTGTAACCGCCTTTGACAGTAAATTTTCTCCCATGCCGGCAAATCTTGCTACAAGTATCGGGATCCTTTCCGACAAGACCAATCTTTATTTCCTCATTCAGGCAAAAGAACCTGCCATGAATAAACTTCTTGTCCATGCAAAAGATGCCGCAAATGTCAAACATATCTGGAAAGATGATATTATAGAACTTTTCATAGTTCCCCAGAACAACAGTCAGAAATATTACCAGATCGTTGTCAATGCCAATGGAACAGTTCTCCAACTGGAACAGCCCGGCAATAATAGAAAGATCGATTTGGGTATTACTGCAAAAGCAGTCAAAAATAAAGATGGTTTTGTGATTGAACTCAAAGTTCCCACAGCCAAAATGGATGGCACCTTTGCTTCCGGCATGATCTGGAAAATGCACGCAGCCCGTTCCAGAAGGGTCAGGGACAATAATCCCGCAGGCCCCTGGAGTCTGGATGGATCTGCATTCCATTCCCGTGTGGATTACCGTGCCATGCTTATCGGCAGTCCCATTTTGAAAAACGGCTCCTTTGAAGAAGGGAAAGACAAAAAAGGAAATCCGAAATTCTGGGGCAGAACCGGAAAAGTACAAGGGGATATCATTCAACTTTCCGGCGGGGCACACGCTTATAAACTTGTTCCCGGAGGTGACTTGCGTCAGATCCCCTATGGCGGGATCTTTATGCCCAAAGAAGATGTGATCTGTGAATTAAGTTTCCGTGCATCCGGAAAAGGTACTCTTTCTGTATCAAATGCCCGTTTTACAAAAGGGAAAAAAGGCAATAAATTCATTATCTCCCAGGGCATCACCGCAGTAAAACTTACAGAAAAAAATACCCTTTACAATGCGGTCTTTACAGTAAAAGCAAATGAATTTGCCCAGTTGCTCTTCCGTGTAAATGAAAAAGACGCCTCCTGTATTCTGGATGATGTTTCCATCATAAGAAAATAACAGGGCAATACCTGAAAAACAAAAAAATACCGGCATTGCCAAAAGTGATGCCGGTATTTTTTTATTGAAAAGAAGGGGTCTTTTTATTTTTCAAAAGAATCAATGGTGTGCATGTTATGGAAAAATACATTGGGCAGAGGGTACTCCCATCAATCTGGCCGCCCAGCGGGGAGGACGCGGCAGAAATTAAGCTAATCACGTTTGCGTTTGGTGATGACGTAGAAAAATTTACTTTTGTCGCAGATACCGTTAATGAC
>JAGBXB010000058.1 GCA_017629515.1 Lentisphaeria bacterium
ATCCACCCGCAAACCGTCGATATGGAATTTATCCAGAAAATATAAAGCACTTCCGGTAAGAAAATTTTTCACCTCATGGCGTCCGAAGTTGTATATATATGTCCCCCAGTCTTTCTGTTCCCCTTTCCGCGGGTCTTCATGTTCATACAGTGCCGTACCATCAAATCTGCCCAGGGAGAAGGCGTCCTTTGGAAAATGGGCTGGTACCCAGTCCAGAATGACTCCTATACCGTTAAGGTGCATGTGATTTACAAAAAAGGCGAAATCTTCCGGCGTGCCGAACCGGGAAGTAGGCGCATACATCCCCGTTACCTGATACCCCCAGGATTGATCCAGCGGGTGTTCATTTACCGGCAGTAATTCAATATGGGTAAACCCCATTTTTTTTACATAGGAAGCAAGAGAAAATGCCAATTCCCGGTAATTATGGAATTCCTGCCCTTCTTCCAGCTTTCCCAGAGAGGGATTGCCCCAGGAGGCAAGGTGTACTTCATATATGCTTACGGGAGATTTGAGAAAATCTGTCTCCATGCGTTTCTTCATCCACTTTTCATCTGTCCAGGAAAAATTTTCTTTACAATGGATGATTCCGCAACTTTCCGGTCTTTTGCTTATATGGAATGCATAAGGATCCAGTTTCGTATATACTTTTCCATTTTTATCGCATATCTCAAATTTATACCGATCGCCGGTTTGCAAGGAGGGAATAAAGAGTTCCCAGATGCCGGATGAACCTAAAAGACGCATCAAATGTCTTCTTCCATCCCAGTTGTTGAAAGAACCCACCACCGAGACACGTTTTGCATTTGGTGCCCATACGGTAAACCTTACGCCGGAAACATCCCCCATTTTCACAGGATGTGCCCCCATCATCTCATAAACTTTCTGATGGGATCCCTCATTGAAAAGATGTTTATCCAGTTCCCCGATCCCGGGAAGAAATTGGTAGGGATCGCGGCTTATAAAGGAAGAACCGTTGGAAAAAAACTTTTCCAGCAAGTAGGCAAAATGTCTTTTCTTTCCGGCAAAAAGATATTCAAAAAGTCCTCTTTCATCCCTTTTTTCCATAGGGAAGATTTTACCTTTTGCGTGAAGGGATACTTTTACGGCAAGGGGATCATATACTCTTACAAGCACTCCCTCATTTGTGGTATGCATCCCGCATATTTTGTGGGGATCAGCAGTTTTTCCGGCGAAAAGTTCCTCAAAAAGTAAAATTTCCTGCGGCGTATATTTATGGTGATCCATTACAGAAACAGAACTTTTTTTCTCATAACACAGGATCTTTTTCTCTGTTGCTGCCATAAATATACCTTATTTGCGGAAAAGGTCTTTGGGAAGTCTTTTTATATTTTCATCTGCATCCAGTTTGGTAAAGGAGATCATACTCTTCCAGTCATCTCCTTCCAGACGCAGTTTCCCCGGATACCAGAAATTAACTTTATTGACAAAAGAGGTGATCTCCAAAGTTTTATATGCCGTAACATCTTTTTTACCGGGATCACCTGCGAAAAACGAGGTTTTTACCGGGAAGAAATAATTTGAGGAGATAAGTACGCAGAGAAAATGCCCCTTTTCCCCTTTTTCTTTCAGAATAAACTTACGGCAATGCTGCCCTTTGACCCATTCGCTTTTTTCTTCCCTGACAAGATCCCAATAGAGAAAACTCATGGCAAGATCCTGGGGCTGTATTCCGTATAAGGGGAGTTGTTCTTTCACGGAAGAAGGAAATTTTTTTGAAAGAACAGTTTTGGCATTTTTTCCCAGAGTCTGCCCGATATTATAAACTTCCCCGTTATTGAAATCCAACTGGGCGATTGTCTGTTCCGGCGTAAAAAGCAACCCGAGACGCAAAGGGGCTTTGATGGTCTTTGCCCCCGCCCGTCTGTGGGTAACTGTTCCTTCCAGAAATGCCCAGGAACGCCGTCCGGGGGGATTGCGAACGATGGAGAGAAATTGTTCCGGGGAAAGGTCTTTTCCTGAAAGAACTTTTTTCTCCTGTGCAAAAAGCGGGAGAAGTGAAGAAAATATCAGGAAAAGCAAAACTATCCCTTTTCCAATGCGGGGGATGACTCCGGAAATCATTTTTTCTTTGATCCTTTTTCTTTGACACTCTTTTTAACGGCCGTTTTTTTCTTTTCCGCCGCAGGAAGAATGGTTTTCTTTTTTACAGCAGTTTCTTTTGCTGTTTTCTTTGCTTTCCCGGAAGAAGTTTTTACAGTACTTTTTTTCACAGTGCTTTTCTTCTTTGTTCCGGGGAGATCTGTGCCGGGAGAAGCAAACATGATATCCAGAACCTGTTCGATCCTTGTTACAAAAGTGAAATCCACCACATCAAGGACTTCCTGTGGAATATCTTCCAGATCTTTTCTGTTTTCCTCCGGCAGAATGATCTTATGGATACCCGCCCGCAATGCGCCGATGGATTTTTCCTTTACTCCGCCAATGGCAGTTACTTTCCGTGAAGTGTGATCTCTCCTGTCATGGAAACATCGTTACGCACCTTTCTGCCTGTAAGGACAGAAATAAGGGCGGTACTGATCGTTACACCGGCGGAAGGCCCGTCTTTCGGAGTTGCTCCATCGGGAACGTGGATATGGAAGTCCCTTTCCCGGAAAAGACTCTGATCTATATTCCATTTATCCGCATTGCAGCGGACAAATGTAAATGCCGCCATGGCACTTTCTTTCATCACATCCCCCAGAGAACCGGTAAGTTTCAGATCTCCTTTGCCGGGCATCATACTTGTCTCCACTTGTAGGATCGTTCCGCCCACACTTGTCCATGCCATGCCGGTTGCCACACCAACTTCCGGTTCGCTCATCATCTCATCGCCCAGGAATTTATGCGCGCCAAGGAGTCTGCGCACTTCTTTTGCATCCACAACTACTTTGGTAAGTTTTTTGGGAATATCCGCATTTTTTGCTTCCACGATCTCTCTGGCGATCTTCCGCATTACTGTACCTATGGTCCGTTCAAGGGTACGCACCCCTGCTTCCCTTGTATAGTAGGAAATGATCTCTTCGGCGGCTTCGGGAAGGAATTGTACATCCGCGCCGCAGAGTTCTTTTTCCAGCCCGTTTTCTTTCAACTGGCGGGGAATAAGGAAGTCTTCGGCAATATGCAGTTTTTCATTGGCTGTATAGCCGGGGAGACGAACCACATCCATACGGTCAAGCAGAGGACCGGGAATGGTATCGGAAATATTTGCAGTAGTGATAAACATTACCGTACTTAAATCATAATCCACTTCCAGATAGTGATCATTGAAAGAGGTATTCTGCTGGGGATCAAGTACTTCCAGGAGTGCGGCAGCCGGATCGCCCCGGAAATCATTGCCCAGTTTATCGATCTCATCCAGCATGAATACAGGATTGGCACTGCCTGCTTTCTTCATTCCCTGAATGATCCTGCCGGGAAGCGCCCCCACATACGTACGGCGGTGGCCCCGTATTTCCGCCTCATCTCTCACCCCGCCGAGACTGATCCGGACAAATTTTCTTCCCATCGCTTCCGCAATGGATTTGCCCAGAGAGGTCTTACCCACACCGGGAGGGCCTACAAAACAGATGATGGGAGCTTTTTTATCCTTTTTCAACTGGAGAACGGCAAGAAATTCCAGGATTTTTTCTTTTACATCTTTCAAACCGAAATGATCCCGGTCAAGGATCTTCTGTGCTTCCACTGCATCGATACGATCTTGCGTTCCCTCATCCCAGGGGAGGGCAAGCAGCCAATCCACATAGTTATAGGCAATATTATATTCAGCCACCGTGGGGGGCATCTGTTCCATTCTGTCCAGTTCTTTTTCCACAAGTTTCTGAATGTTTTCCGGCAGTTTTTTTGTGCTCAATTTTTCCCGGAAATTTTCTGTGTCCGGATTGCCGCCGCCTTCTCCAAGCTGTTCTTTGATGGTCTTCAACTGTTCACGGAGAAAAAATTCCCGCTGGGATTTGCTCATGGCATTGTGAACCTGGCTCTGGATCTCCGAACCCAGACGCAGAACTTCCACTTCCCTGTTGAGAAGAATGGTGAGAAGATGCAGTCTTTCCTGCAGATCCGGAATGGTCAGGATGGCAAGTTTCTCATTGTAGGAGATATTGATGGTATCGGCAATAAGATCCACGATACGGATATTATCCGTCAGATTGAGAATGGCGATCTTCAATTCTTCCGGGAAATTGGCTGTAAAAGAGACGACTTCCTGAAACTGTTTCACAGCATTGCGTGCCATTGCAATAGTTTCAATACTTGTATCAGGAGCTGTTTCCAGTTTTTTGATCCTTGCCAGATGGGGGTTTTTATCATCGAAAGCAAGAAATTTTGCTCTGGAAAGTCCTCTTGTAAGGAGACGGACAGTTCCATCGGGAAATTTCAGGATCTTTACGATACGGCAGGCGACCCCGATGGAAGATACTTCCTTGCCGTGAAGCATGAAAGAAGGTACATCCACATCCACCACCTGTAATTCTTCCGAATCTTTCTTTGCCGGGATCTCCGGAAAAATCACGATCATACGGTCTTCCCCCACAGACTCTTCCACCGGCTTGATCTCTTCTTCATTTTCAATGACCAGCGGGGTGAGTGCATAGGGGAATACCACGATCCCTGCGGGGGAGAGGGCTGGGAGGATATAATCGGGCTTTTCCTCTTCTCTCTGCAGAGAGATCTCCTGGGTATTCACCGTGATATTCAGATTGCTGTTATCATTTTCTGCAAGACCGGCACTCTTGTTTGCCGTTTTTTCTTTATTTTCATTTTCTTTGTTCATAGTACTGCTCCTGTCGAAAATACATAAAATTTAAAGACTTTACTCCCGAAATGCCTTTTTTGCAAACAGGAAATGCTTTTTTTTTACAAAAAAGTCGTTTTTTCAGGAAAATAGGACAATTCTTTTTATTTTTTGTTCCCTGCGTCCAGTTTCAGAACAATATAGTTATTGCCCTCTGCGGTACTGACCGTAAAGGAGGCATCCGCCGGGATCGTTTCTTCTGTATGCAGGGTCATTCCCGGAGTTTTTTCCAGTACAGTAATTTTTCTTCCTGCAGCACAGGAGGGGAGGGTGAGAACTTTATTTTTCACTTCCTTATGGAAATCTGCATAAACAATGAGAGAATCCCCCTGGAAATGGTAATAAAAACTTGTAGCATCTTTTTCTTTTGCCGGATCGAAATACTGTTTGTAGGCAATACATTCCATAACCGTTCCCGGTTTGATGTTCATAAGTTTATAGGCATAGGGATAATGTTTTTTGCTTTTGTAGATAAAATAAACCACATCTCTTGTCTGATCTTTTCCTTTTGCCGTACAGCCGGAGAAGAGAGAATATCCGAATACAGCCCCATATTCCGGAGTATCTGTTCCCGCAATACGGATATAACGGTCAGGCAGATCATTTTGATTGATGCAGTCTTTACGGGAAATCCTGTAAGAGGTCGTCATAGGCAAACGCATATCCTCTCCGGAGGCAAAATCATACGTTCTTGTCACTTCTCCTGTTTTCTGATCCATGACAGAAAATTTTTTCAGTTTCGGTATGTATAACTTATTTATATCCCCCTTTCCCAGAAGTCCGCCGCGGTTCATCATAACTTCCAGACCGTTTGTTTCTGAAAGGGGAACATGAAACGTTGTTTTTCTGTAATTGACCGCCGCTCCGAAAGGATCGAACCTGTAACGGTTTTCAAATGTGGCAAGGCTGGGGATAGCTGCATAAACCGGATATTCTTTACGCAATTCTTCCGTATAAAGGTAAATCATGTGCATTTTACTGTTCCAGCGGGGGGAGGGTACTTTTCCCGGGTTGTTTTTCACACTTTGGACTGCTTCATAAGGATCAAGTACATCATGCACGAAATGAAAATCCACAAAAGAGCATTTGACAGGAATTTTGTCAGGGATCGGATATTTTCCATCCGCAAGCAAATCCCATTTTGTGATCCGGTTCATGGGATATAACTGGGTCACGGTCATTTTCCTTACATGAAAAACTTTCCCGTTCAGGTATAATTTTTTTTCGTACGGACGGGCAAATTGCGGCGATAAAGTATTTTTTACCCCCGGATTGTGGACAAGAACAGTATTTTTTTCCGGAACATCCATTATGACAAATTCTTTCTTACTTTCCGACAGAAAACTATCACCGATATTTTTCAAGGTGAGGCCGTGATCCATGATCGTAAGTTTCGCTGCATAGATGGAACCGTGATTGCCGCTTAATGTGCCGTATTTTCCCAGAGGGGGATTGGCAGGATATTCATCGCCACCTCTGTGAAGAGTGAGTCCATCTTTCCAGGTGGAGGTGATGGGGAGATTTTTCCGGAGAAGAAAGGCGGATTCATTACTGCCTTTGGTAATAAAAATCACAAGGTCAAATTTTTCCGAATAGGAACTGCGGACAAGAAAACTTCTGCCGGTACGATATACTTCTATCTGATCCTGTTTCGCAGAAAGTACCGGATAAAAAAGATGAAGGATGGCAAAGAGGGCAACAGACGAGAAGCACGATTTCATAAAAAAGATTCCTTTTTGTTGAAATTTTTTACATTGCATACTTTCTTTATTATGATAGCACATTTTCCCGTCTTTTCAAATCTTCTCTGTCATATTTACCGGAAAAGGTATAAAAAAAACTTGCTTTGAAATATAAAAATGTTTAAAAATAAAAATATTTTATTAAAAAATCATTAAAAATCTCTGTTTAAGGTTTGAAATTTGAGAAAACCAGTGTATAATAAATAGAAAATTATGAATAAACAAAAGTTAAAAACCTGTTTGCAGTCTATTCTGCAAAAATAAGGAAAAAAACATGAAAAAGACTGGATTTGTATTCAAAACGGTTCTGACTACGGTCAGTTCGGCATTAGTACTTGCTTCAATCGGCGGCTGTACATCCTCCTATACTCCTCCCCCCGCAGCTGTGACAAAATCTTCCTTTACCGGGATCCCCGGAAATGAACATCAGAAGATTGCCATAAGTGAAAAATATCTTACTTTGGAAGAAGCCCAGAATATTGCCATCCGCAATAATCCCTCTTTCCGTACAAAATATTATGCTGTTACTGCTGCACGCTCTGCATACTATGCCGCTTTTGCGCCCTATATGCCCAGTGTGTCCATGAACTTCAGTATGACCCAGTCCAATGTGCGCCACAACCGTTACCGGGATATGAATGTAGACAGCAGAGGATTCAATCTCACCCCCGGCGTAAATGCTTCCTGGCTGATTTTTGACTCTTTTGCAAGAGAAATGAATCTGCTTGCCGCCAAACACGGCTGGAAAAGAAGTGAGGCTCTGGAACTGGATGCCCGCCGTATCCTTGTAAGAGATGTTGCTTATGCTTACAACAATGTGCTTCTTGCCAGAGAAAAGATCCGGATCGCTGAACAGGATATGGCGTTCCAGGATTCCCAGTTGAAAGAAAATGAATTGAAGTTTGAAGTCGGTTCTGTAACACTTTCCGATGTTTTGAACTTCAAAGCCTACTATAACTCTGCCGAATCCAATCTTTTTGCCGCCCAGTACAACTTTGCTTCCTATAAATATGCTCTTGCAGTGCTTATGGGACTTACCGAAGGAAAACTGCCGGATGATATCAAATTCCCCGGTATGCTTTCCGCCGATGGGGAAGTGCTTTCCCCCCTTTCCGTTTATCTGGATATGGCTCTTGCCAACCGTCCCGACCTGAAAGCATACAGAGAAGCGCTGGAAATCGCCAAGTATAATTATTACGGTTCCATGAGTTCTTTCGGCCCCAAAGCCTACTTCAATGCTTCTCTTGCATATAATTACAACCGTTCCAAGAGTTTGAGAGATGGCGCCAATAACAACAATATCAGCCATGTTGATAATTTCTCCCACTCCTACGGGATAAATGTTTCCTGGGATATTTTCAGTGGCGGAGCCACATTCTTCAACATGCGTGCCGCCCAGGCCGCCATGTTCCAGAGCGATTTTGAACTTGCCAACAACTGGATCAACACCATTGCAGAAGTGCGTATGGCTTATGATAACTATATCACAGCACTCAAACAGGTGAAACTTTCCCAGAAAAACCTGGAACTTTCCCGTAAGATCCGTGACCTTGTGGATGAAGAATACAGAGCCGGTAATACAGAACTTACCCGTCTCAACGAAGCCCAGAGAGACTTTGTGGATAACGAAACAACTCTCGCCACATACGTTATTGAAATGCACAATGCCAAAGCAAAACTTATTGCTGTGACCGGCGGTTATTGATATAGAGAAGCCAACAGGAATACAGAATTTACTTTTGTTTCCGTTATGGAAAAATATTGAACTGCACAAGGCAAAAACCTCTGTGCAGTTTTTATGTAGAAAGGACAATATATAATGAGTATCAGAGCAAGATTCGCACCGTCCCCCACCGGACAGGTTCACATCGGCAATATCCGTACTGCCATTTTCAACTATCTTTTCACCCGTCACAACAAAGGGGAATTTCTCCTGCGTATTGAAGATACCGACCTTGAACGTTCCACAAAACAGGCTATCGACGCTTTGTATGACTGTATGAAGTGGCTTGGATTGGATTATGACGGGGAAGTCATGTACCAGACGACCCAGAGCGAACATCATAAACAGGTGGCAAAAGAGTTTGCCGCAAAAGGACTTGCTTATGAACTTAATCCCGGTGAAGAAAATACCCCTGTGCTTTTCCGGCTGGAATATGATTGTGATTCTTTCCCCTTTGTCCGTTCCAAAGGAATGGTGAAAGTGGAGGTTTCTGCGGAAGCTCCTGTAAAGATCAACAGGGCCGGGGTGGTGTATTCCACAGTAAATCACAAAGGAAAAGTTGTGGAAAGTGCCGGATGCCTTGCCGGGTTCAAAGATCTGAAAGTATATGGAAAAGAAGGAGAGATCCTTTTTGCCCTTACTTCCGGAAATATTGAAGAGATCAAGTCTCTTGTAGAACCTGTTACGATCGAAAATGCTTCTGCCATTGAGTTTGAAAGACGGGAAGTATATTACAATGACCTTGTGAAAAAAGAACTTTCCAAACCTTTGGACAGCATCAAGGATTTTATTATCATCCGCAGTGATAAAAGTCCCGTGTTCCATCTTGCCAATGTGTGCGATGATATCACACAGCATGTCACCCATATCGTCCGGGGCGATGACCATGTGGAAAATACATACCGTCATCTGTTCCTTTTCCATGCTATGGGGTATCCTGTTCCGGTTTATGCTCATCTGCCCATGATCGTAAATGCTTCCGGCAAGCCTTACAGCAAGCGTGACGGCGATGCTTTCGTCGGGGATTTCCGGGAAAAAGGATTTCTCCCCCATGCGCTTTTCAACTATCTGGCACTTCTCGGATGGTCTCCCGGAGATGACAGAGAAAAAATGAGTATGGAAGAAATGATCGAAGCCTTTGAGATCGAAAAAGCCCAGCATTCTGCGGCGCAGTTTGACTTTGCCAAACTTTCCAACATGAATGGTGCATACATTGCGGAAATGGCTTTTGATGAGTTTGAAAATATTTGTTGGGATTTTGCAGAAAGATTTGAATATAAAGGAAATGCGGATAGAAATGTGTTCCGGAAAGTGGCTTCTCTGATGCAGAGCCGTACAAAAGTATTTACCGATATTGCCGCATGGAGTTATTTCTTTGAAGATGTAAAAGAATATGACGCAAAGGGAATGAAAAAATTCCTGAAAGATGAAACGATGCGCAATGCGCTTTCTTCCCTTGTTCCGGTATTTGCCGCAGGAGATCTGAAAGATGCTTCCGCCATCGAAAATGCTATCCGTAATGCGGAAACTGCTTTCGGCTTCGGTCAGGGGAAACTCAATCAGAGCGTTCGTGTAGCTGTGACTGGAACAACTGTTGGCGCAGGTATGTACGAAACTATTGAGATCCTGGGTACAGAAAAATGTGCGGAAAGAATAACAAAAGCACTGGCGCAGCCTCTTCCCGCATAAGGAGAATACAATGATCAATTATCCGAAAAACCGTAAAACTCTGCCCATGCGCATATTGGGGGACGGTGTCCTGCATTCTGTTACAAAGGAAGTGACAGTGGAAGATGATGAATTGCGCAAATTTGCAGAAGTTATGATTGAAACGATGTATGAAAAAGATGGTGTGGGACTTGCCGCACCCCAGGTGGGAGTCTCTCTGAAAATGATCACATTGCATGTGGATTTGCCTGTGGATGAAGACGGGAACCTTTTGCGTCCCCTTTCTCCCGGTGAGGCTGTACTCTGTCCCAAAATGCCCATAACCGTACTCAATCCCCGGATCGTTTCCTTTTCTGAAATGAAAGAAACCAAAGAAGAGGGGTGTTTGAGTGTTCCGAAAGTTTATGCTCCGGTGGAACGGCCTGTCAATGTGGTGGTGGCCGGTAAACTTTTGGACGGTGAGGAATTCTGTCTGGAATGTACGGGATTACTGGCACGGGCTTTCCAGCATGAGATCGACCATCTGGACGGGATCGTGTTTGTGCAGAAAGTGAAAGATCCCGACTTTGAAAAAGCTTTGCCCGGATTTAAAAAGATAATCAAAAAAAGCGGAGCAAAAAATTACCAGATCAAGCGTCTTGTGTGATTTTCAGCGTTTTATGCGGTAAAAAAAAGGAGTAAAAATGGATTTTTTCAAAACATTCTGTAAGATATGTACTGCCCCGTCATATATTTCTCTTCTTGCAGAAAAATCACCGTGGAAAGCTCTTTTTTACTACCTTGTTCTTGCCCTGCTGCTGGCTTTTGTTTTTTCCTTTTTTGAAAGTTGCCATGTAAATAAAGAGATCCGGAAAGGGTGTGAATTCATCTATGAAAAAACCGGCGGATTCCAATTTACTGAAAAAGGTCTTGCCACAATAAAGACGCCGGAAGAACGCAAGGAATATGAGATCGTTTCTTCCAGAGGAAAGATGCGTCTGGATTATCTGGCCGGGAAAGGGATAAATGAAAAAGAGATGGAATCCTGGGAACAGGATACCCTTTATGGAGTGATCCTCCTGAATAAAGCTGTGCTTTCATGGACAAAATATAATCCCCGGGAGGCGTCATTTATGGTCATGTATGCTTCTCTGGAAGACGCTCCCCCCAAACACCCTGCCATGCAGGTATTGAAGAAAGATGAGTTTGCCGCTTTCCTTACGCTTCTTGCGGAAAACAGATCCTCTGCGCCGTTGCGTAAAGAATTGAAGAAAGGGGAATATAAAGATCCTCTTGTTTTAAGCAGAATACTGGAGGCATTCGTTTCTTTCGGCAATCTGTGCCTTTACCTTATTCAGTATGTGCTTCTGGGACTTCTTACGGTTTTCTTTTTCATGCTCATACAAATCTTCCGCATGGGGCCGGATGGTAAACGCCTGGCATGGAAAGTGAATTGTACACTTACACTTTATGCCGCACTTCCCGCATTGTTTGCCGGCGCGATTCTGCAGGCATTGCATATACCTTTACTGGATTTCCAGAATATATTTCTTCTGGTCTTTTTTGTGTATGATATTCTGGCATTCAATGCGTATTACCGTTCTTTCGGGAAAGATAAAAATAATAACAATGATGATGAAGATAAAAATGAAGAATGATCACAGATCATAAGGAGAAAAAATGAGCGATATGGAAATAAAGAAAAATGATGCTTTACGGATGCAGGACTATTATACATCTCTTTCTGCAGTAAGTTTCCCTACTGTATTTGTACCCCTTACCGCAGAAGAATTACAGGCTCTTGCCAAAGGCTGTAAAGAAGGCGATGTCGTTAAAAATGTTGTGGAACGCATTGCCGGAGCAGTGAAAAATCTGCCTGCCAGCCGTTTTATTTCTCTGGATACATTTTCCCCGGTGGATACGGAAAGATACAGAGAAAAAAAAGGAGCTGTATGTTCTCCGGAAAGTATCTGGTCAATACTTTGTGACAGTGCCAGAACAAGAGAGGAAGCGGCAAACGGTACAATAAAAAATATCGTTATACGGCCTTTCCGCAGAATGGATGTGGCAAGGGAATTCCGTCTTTTCATCAAAGGGAAAAAATTTGCCGGAATGAGTCAGTATCATCTTGTACGGCATTTCCAGAGACTTGTGGAACGGGAAGAGGAATACACAAATCTTGCCGCTTCTTTCGTGGAAAAGATCGCTCCTTTCCTGCCGGAAGAGGATGTGGTAGTTGATATTTATATCACCCATACCCGCAGAATTATCCTTGTCGACCTGAATAAATGGGGAAAAACTACGGATGCAAAGATGTTGAAATGGGAGGAACTGGAAAAATTTAATCCGGGTACAGATCGCCCCAAGTATGGAATCGTTCCCGCTCCCAGAAAAATTTCCGGCAAATTGCAGGTCAAGTTTTAATATACAGGAGAAATAAGATGTACGAATTGGATGTAACGAGAGAATTTTCCGCCGCCCATCATCTTTGCGGATATAATGGAAATTGTGCAAAAGTACATGGTCATAACTGGACAGTACAGATCTTTATCCAGTGCAAAAAATTGGATGATGTGGGGATCGGGTTTGATTTCAAGATCCTGAAAAAAGAGCTGGATGAAGTTCTGGAAACACTGGATCACCAAGATCTCAATACCCATGAAGCATTCCTGCAGAAAAATCCCACAAGCGAAAATATCGCAGAATATATTTATAAATTTCTGGGTTCACGGATCAATACGGAAAATGTAAAAGTAAGCCGTGTGAGAGTTTGTGAGTCCGCGAATTCCGGAGCGTCTTATTTTGAATAAAAATACCCATTGGGGATACAGAAAAAGGTGAAGAATTGCATTTTCCGGCAAAACTTCATCTTTTTTATTTATTTACAGTTGAAAAAGTGTTTTCCTGTTGTAGATTATTGGAACAGGATAAAAAACGGCAGTTCCTGTATGGATCAGTGAATATGGAGTAAAAATTGAAATTTTATTACTTTAAGAAAAGTGCAGGAATTCTTTTTCTTCTGATTTTCTGCGGAATCTTTTTCTCTCATGATGTTTCCGGTAAACCGCCGGTGGCAGATCTGCTTCTTACCGGGAATCTGCAAGGAGTACCGGGAAAAACTCTTCTCAATCACATTTATACACACAATCCCTACAGCGTCTGGTTTCTGGGCGGGAACACCCTTTCTGTAAAAGAATATGAAAAAAAGGATATTACAGAAAAGGAAAAAGAGGAAATATTGAAACGCAATAAACAGTTTCTCCGGACATTTCCTGCATCCAGTGCCACATTGGCTATACTGGGAAATGAGGATTTTGATTGCGGATTGCATAAAGCACTCGCCGCCCGCCGAATTTCCCGGTTCGGAGGGATCTATGTGCTTGATTATATCGGGGCGAGAAACAATGAAAATCCCTTTCTTCTGAAATATATCGATATTCTTGTAAACGGCAAGACTCTGCGTTTTATGGGACTTGGTGCATGGGAAAATCTTTATCCTAAAAAGAAGGATTTTCTTTACAGAAAAGGAACTTTGGAAGTCTTGCGGGAGATGGGGGAGTATCTGAAAACATTGAAAAAGGCGGATTTCACTATTCTTTTTACTGCACAGAGTTTGAAATATGATAAGATACTTGCTGCCGGAAGAGAAGCAAAGGAAATTTTTGATCTTATCGTTTCCAATGATCCGGACTGTCCCCTTTTGCTGGAAGAGAAAAACTCTCTTCCCATTGCCGGAAGCGGGCAGCACGCAAAAGAGTTGCGGAAGATTTATTTCAATCCGGTACAAAATGGCGTCGGTGGCGCCAGGATACAGGCATGGGTGGATGCTTCTTACAGTGCTTATTACGAAAAAAATAAAGTCAATCCGAATAAAAACACAAAAACACAGGAGAAAAAGAAAAAATGAATAATTGTATTTTCTGTAAGATCGTAAAAGGAGAGATCCCGGCAATCAAACTTTATGAAGATGATCTCATCCTTGCCTTTATGGATATTGCCCCCATCAATTTCGGGCATACTCTTGTGATCCCCAAAGAACATCATACCTCCACTGCCACTATACCGGAAAATGTTGCCGGAAGGATGTTCCGGGTCGGCGCAAGGCTTGGTGTAGCCCAGAAACGGGCGTTGGAAGCTGATGGCTATAATTTCCATCTTTCTGATGGAACAGTTGCCGGACAGGTGGTCATGCATGCACATTTGCATATCGTTCCCCGCTGGACAGATGATTCTTTCCATTGGAATTGGAGACAGTTGAAATATGAATCCGAAGAAGTCCGCAATGAAATGGCAGAAAAAATCGTAAAAGCCTTCAAACTTTCCTCCGAAGGCGAAGAAAAAGAGTGAGCTGTCTGAAAACAGAAATACTTTTCCAACAAACAACCAAAGAGAAAAACATGAAAATCGAACAGCGTTATGATTTCCGTAAGGATTTGAACGCAGTCCACAAGAAAGACCGCCGGGATTTTACAGCGAAAGCGGACAAAAATGAAGTCGTCATTGATGAATCATGGAGTATTGTGATTCCTGAAAATGCGGGCAGAGTCATTGATTGTGCCGCCCAGGATCTGCAGGATTATTTCCGTGTAAGTATGAATATCAATCTTCCTCTTGTGGAAAAATCCCCCAAAGGGAAAGCGATCGTTCTTGCTGTCAAGGCTGATAAAAAGAAAAAGCGCTCCTATAAATTTGAAGTGAGTGCCAATAAAGTAGCCATTACCGGAACAGATCCGGAAGGTGTAGGGCAGGGGTGCTATTTTATTGAAGACCTGATGAATTTAAGAAGTGCTCCTTTCCTTGAAAAACAGAGCATTTTCCGTGAACCTGTATTCTCTCCCCGTATGACCCACTCCGGCTGGGGACTTGACCAGTTTCCTGACAGCCACCTGAACGCCATTGCCCATGCCGGTTTTGATTCCGTGCTTCTCTTTGTGAAAGCCCCCAATCTTACCACTCACGGCTTCATGGATTTCAATGACCTTATCGACCGTTGCGAAAAATATGGTCTTGGCGTATACTTCTACAGTTATCTTCCCTCTTTCAAAAGCCCGGATGATCCGGATGCGGATGAATTCTTTGACAATAGTTACGGCGCCGTATTCAAAGAAAGCCCCAAAGCCAAAGGTCTTATCCTTGTAGGCGAAAGCTGCTGCTATCCCAGTAAAGACCCCCGGACAAACGGACTTGACCGGGAACATCCCCCGAAAAGTGCCATTGCCGATGGTCGTCCCTTCCCGGGCTTCTTCCCCAGCAGCGACTATCCGGATTGGCTCAATGCGGTAAAGAAAGCCGTTTACAAGTATAATCCCGATGCAGATATCGTATTCTGGACATACAACTGGGGGCGTGCTCCTGAAAAGGACCGTATCGATCTTATCAATGCGCTGCCCTCTGATGTTTCTTTGGAAGCAACCTTTGAAATGTTCGATACCATTACCAAGTATCCCAACCATCAGACCGTTCAGCCGGACTACTCCATTACCTCCCCCGGCCCCGGCTGTTACTTTACCTCCGAAGCCATTGCCGCAAAGAAACGCAATCTGCGCCTTTATACCATGTCCAATACTGCCGGCCGTACCTGGGACTTCGGCGTGATCCCCTATGTTCCCGCTCCTTTCCAGTGGTTCCGCCGTTTCAATGCCATGGTCAAAGCCAATAAGGAATGGGGACTTACCGGGGTGATGGATTCCCACCATTACGGCTGGTCTCCCTCTGAAATCTGTGAATGTGCCAAATGGAGTTTCTGGAAACCTGCGGTCAATCTTGAAGAGATGCTGGAAAAGATCGCCATCCGTGATTTCGGTAAAAAGGCGGCAAAAGAAGTTCTGCAAGCATGGAAATATTGGAGTACCGCTATGGATTCCTATACTCCCGGCTTTGATGACCAGGCAGGCCCCCTGCGTGTAGGCCCTGCTTATCCTTTTATTTTCCACCCGGTACTCTATCCCCATACAGAACACAATATGGTATTCCCCACCTATCCCCAGTCTCCTGTGGGTGCCCGCTGGGTGCATACCATGTACCGTCCGGAACATGTGTACCAGATGTCCAACTGCGGCCGCAGAGTGCATGAAGATATCCGCATCATGGGCGATGCATTGAAGGTTTGGGAAAAAGGTAATGAGATCATGCGGAAAGCTCTTGCAAAAGTTCCTGCAGAAAAACAGGAAAAAGCAAACAAAACTGCCGGTGTGGGCTTCTTCTGCTGTAACGCCATCCATACTATGGTCAATACCAAGAAATGGTGG
>JAGBXB010000059.1 GCA_017629515.1 Lentisphaeria bacterium
CCTCCCCGTCCGTGGTGATTATCAGAACAGGAGAATGCCAAAATGAAAAATTCAAAATCCGGCAAAGAATGGGTGGAAATCCTCAAAAATAATCCTGCGGCAGCAGATCAATGCGAATGGGACACGCTTGATGGGCATGATTGGGAAATCCTGCTTGAATGGCAGGTGAAATTCGCCGACCGTTGTCCTTGGGAAAAATTGACAACACAAGACTGGAGTATGCTGCTGCACGTACATCCTGAATTCGCAGAAAAATACCATTGTCCTTTTGAAAAATTCACCTCTTGGGATTGGGCTGAATTGCTGGATCACTGTCCGCAATTTGCTGAGCGTTGCGATCTTTCCAAGCTGGATGGCGATGAGCTTTACCTTATTTTCAGCAACCAGCCGACCTTGATCAGAAAGGAGCTGATTCCCCAACTGGGGACACGTCTCGCTGATTTTCTGTGTGACTATCCGGAATATATTTCAGATTTTGACGTTACCTAAACTCCGCCTGATTTCTCCGCTGCAGGAGTCCGTCAGATCTTTGCCGGAAATTTGAGCTGCGGCAAAGTCAGGAATTGCTTCCATTCGATGAAATGTTTGCAATATCGGTCACAGCCTGATTTTTTTACGATTTTTTCAAAACGATGTCGGGGAATGAGCTTGAAAAGTCGGGAATATATGCTATTGTAATACGTCTTTCGGGATTTATCGTGTCAGATATGAGAGATTCAGGTTTTTTGATATATAATAAGTCCCGATTGTTTTCTGTCAAATCCGGAAATTTTTACCGTACGGTAGTGTTTTTATTACAGAATATGCCAGAAAGGATGATGTTATGCTTGAAAAGGTCTCACATATATTGCAAACACGTATTGACCGTTTTTTGAAACGGATCCAGAATGATCTGTATGAAGATTCTCTTTTATTGAATGCTGATTATGCGTTGAGTAAGGATCCTGTAAAATTTGCCGACCGGCTGACTTTATCCTATAAACCGATTCAGGAAGGTGAAGTATGGGGGAAAACTTGGGAAAATGCATGGTTTCATCTCAAAGGAACAGTGCCTGCAAAATGGAAAAATAAGGAAGTTGTTCTTCTTTTGCAGCTTTCCGGAGAAGCGATGCTTATGGATAAAAATGGTGTTCCCTGCTGCGGATTCAGCGGAGGATCGGTTTTTGCCCCGTCATACCAGAAAAACCGTTTTTTCTTCTGTAAAGCAAAAGGCGGGGAAAAGGCGGAGTTCTGGGTGGAAGCCTGCGCAAGTTACCTTTCCGGGGTGGGGTTTGAACAGGATCCGCCTCTTGATATGAAATTTCCGAAAGGTAATATGAGCGCTGTTGCAAGAAAAATGCGTCTTGCCGTATTCAGAAGAAACGTATGGCAGCTTTTTCTTGATGTTAAAGCTCTTTATGAAGTTTTTACAACTCTTCCTGCCGAGGATTACAGAAGAAACAAAATCCTCCATACTCTTAATGAGGCTCTTTCTCTGTATCATGACAATCCGGATAATGCTGAAAAATGCAGAAATGTACTTAAAGAAATTTTCTCTTATCCTGCGATAAAAAGTGCCCATACGGCATATGCTGTCGGTCACGCCCATATTGATGTGGGCTGGTTGTGGCAGGTAAAGGAAAGTATCAGGAAAGCCGCCCGGACTTTTTCCTCCCAGTTACGTCTGATGGAAGAGTATCCTGATTATGTTTTCGGGGCATCCCAGGCCCAGTTGTACAGTTTTGTGAAAGAACATTATCCCGAACTTTTTGAGGAAATCAAAAAAAGAGTCCGGGAAGGCCGCTGGGAAATACAGGGCGGGATGTGGGTGGAAGCCGATGGAAATCTGATTTCCGGAGAATCCATGGTGCGGCAGTTCCTTCACGGCAAGAATTTCTTTATGGATGAATTCGGTTTTGATGTGAAAAACCTCTGGCTGCCTGATGTTTTCGGTTATTCCGCAGCCATGCCCCAGATCATAAAAAAATCCGGCTGTGACTATTTTCTCACCCAGAAACTTTCCTGGAGCCAGATCAATACTTTCCCGCATAACACATTCTTATGGCAGGGGATAGACGGTTCTTCCGTTCTTACCCATTTCCCGCCGGAAAATAATTACGCTTCAAAACTTATGCCATCCCTCCTTATGGTAGCGCAAAACCGGTTCAAGGAAAATGGTTTTCTGGATCACTTTTTAAGTCTTTTCGGCGTGGGCGATGGCGGAGGCGGCCCATCCGACGAAATGCTGGAAATGGGAAACAGGGAAAAGGATTGGGAATTTACTCCGAAAGTAAAATTTTCCCGTGCGGATCACTTTTTTGAAAAAATTTCCAAAGATGCCGTAAAGCTGGAAAAATGGACCGGTGAACTGTATCTTGAATACCACAGAGGAACTTTTACCTCCCAGGCCAAAACAAAACGGGGGAACAGAAAATGCGAACAGATGCTTGCTGCAACTGAATTTATCCTTTCCCATCTGCCGCTGAAAAAATATCCTCAAAAAGAGCTGGATCAATGCTGGAAAACTCTTTTGCTGAATCAATTTCATGATATTATTCCCGGTTCTTCCATTTCTGAAGTTTATGAACAAACGGAAAAAGATCATGCTCATATTCTTGAAAAATGCCGGAAGCTTCTTATAAATAATGCAAAAAATCTTTTCAAAAAGGATGAGAATGCACTTCTTCTTGTCAATACTCTTTCCTCCGCCTATAATAACTGTATAGAACTGCCTGCGAGCTGGCTCGATCACTGCGTGACTGATGAAAATGGGGAGATTATCAAGGTGCAGAAAGAAAAAGATAAACTTATTGCATCTGTAAATCTGCCCGGAAATTCTTTTACCACGTTGTATAAGGGGAAAAAGAAAAAGGAGAAGGATTGTTTTATTGCCGGAAAGAATGAGAACAGCCTTGTTTTGGAAAATGATCTTGTCCGTTATGAATTTACAATGGATGGGATGTTGAAAAGTGCATTTGATAAAGAAGAAAAGCGTGAGCTTCTTTCCTCTCCCGGCAATATCCTTTCCCTTTATCATGATCACCCCAATAATTATGAAGCGTGGGATATAGATATCTATTACCCCAAAGAACTGGTGGAAGTACTGAAAGCCGACGAAGTTAAAAAAATTACAGAAGGAAAATTGCGCAGTATTCTGGAACTTACTTTCTCCACAGAAAAATCCCTCATAAAA
>JAGBXB010000060.1 GCA_017629515.1 Lentisphaeria bacterium
AAGGGGCTGAAAGCCCCGTAGGAACATAGCCCGGTGGGTAGGGACCTGTAAGGGACCGTACCCCCGGGTAGGAGTACAAAACAAAAAAACAAGCTCTGAAAGAGCGGCAGACAGGGACTGCATTTCTTCTTCTGCCGCTCTTTCAGAGCTTGTGTTATTTCAACACATTTACCCGGGGCTGCGACCTCTTTCAGAGGTCTTACCCCGGGCTATGATCCGGCGGCTCTTTCAGAGCCTTCTGCCCTTACAGGGCATACGGGACTGTTGCAAAACCTCAAAAAAGGTTAGCAGCAGCCCCCCTTTTCAGATAGCCTGTGCAGAACAGGCAAAGCGATTTTCAAGTCCCGCAGGGACGGTGGAATATAGCCCGGGGTTTCAACCCCGGGAAAATATGTTCCCTCCATCAATGAAGTCCCGGAGGAACGAGAGAAAAAGCCACGGGGAGACGGGACGCTATAAGCACACGGGAGGATTACAAAAAAATGCCATTGCTATCCCATAATTTTCATATATATTCCATTAAACGATCAGGAAACTCTGTTTAAAAATGGGGATAAACTTTCAGAATAAGTCCCGGAGGGACGATAGAATATAGCCCGGGGTTTAACGGGTATAATGTATCCCCCCACAAAAAAAGTCCCGCAGGGACGGTAGAATATAGCCCGGGGTTTCAACCCCGGGAAAATATGTTCCCTCCATGAATGAAGTCCCGTAGGGACGCAGGAAAAATCCCCACAGGATAGAGATGAAACGCTATAAGCCCACGGGAGGATTACAAAAACCAGCCCTGTAAGGGCAGGAGGGGCTGAAAGCCCCGCAGGATCACAGCCCGGCGGGTAGGATTGTGTAGTTGACACTGTACCGTGTGGTGATTACAAAAACCAGCCCTGAAAGGGCGGGAGGGGCTGAAAGCCCCGCAGGATCACAGCCCGGCGGGTAGGGACCTGTAAGGGACCGTACCCCCGGGTAAGCATACAAAACAAAAAAACAAGCTCTGAAAGAGCGGCAGATGGCAAAAATGCAGTATTCTTCTTTTTCTTATTTTTCCGGGGACACATCCTTTTCCACCATCCCCAGTTTTTTACCGACAATGTATGTACCTACATTATCCCCTGCCACATTGCAGGCAGTTTCAAACATATCCAGAAGAGGATTAATACCCAGTGCCAGAGCAATAATGGTGGAAGTCTGTACCGGTGTAAGATTGAAAGAACCAAGCACAAGGAAAAGCAGGAAAATACTTCCCCCGGGAACTCCCCCTGCCCCCACAGAAGCAAAAACCACACTTACCACCATAAGCAAGATCTGAACAAAAGTCATTTCAAAGCCGAAAAGATTGGCGGCAAGTACGGCAAATACAGGAAGATGGATACAGACCCCATCCATATTCACGGTAGCTCCCAGAGAAAGGGTGAAATTGGCAAGTTCCCCTCTGACATGCAGTTTGTTGGAGGCGGTTTTCAGAGAGACCGGCAGAGCAGCCGCACTGGAACGGGTCACAAAAGCAGTGAGGATGGGTTCACGCAGTTTCCACAAAACAGGATAGGGATTTTCCCTGCAAATGATTGCCAGTATCATAGGATAACATACAAAAAGCATAAGCAATATCCCGGCAATGACACAAAGTGCCACCTGGAAATAGGATTGGAAAAGCCCCACACCATATACGGCAAAGTTACAGGCGGTAAGAGCAAATACTCCAATGGGGAAATATCCCATCACCCAGTCGATGATCTTGAAGATGGTTTTCTGCACTCCCTCAATAAGATCCAGCATCCCTGTCAGGATCGTTTTTGTCCGGTCGTCTTCCGCTGTATCCAGCACAACACGGGCGGCAAGTCCGAACAATATGGCAAAGACGATGACCGGAAGGAAGTTCCCCTCTGCAAGAGCTTTAAAAGGATTGGTGAAAAGTCCCAGAACGAGATTGAGGAAAGCATTTCCCGCTCCCGTATTACTGCTTTTCATCTGTTCCAGCTGTGAAGCCATTTTGCCTGCCAGTTCCCCTGCGGAGGCAAGTTCCGGATTGAAAAGAAAGGCAATGACTGTACCGAATATTGCGGCATAAAGAGAGGTGAAAAAGTACCAGGAGCAAACCCCTGCGCCCATTTTACCGAAAGTTTTTAAAGGCAGACTTGCCGCACCGTAGATGAGAGAAAAGAAAATGATGGGTATGACGATCATTTTCAGCATATTCACCAGGACAAGTCCGAAAGGGGAAAGGATACTTACGATCTTTTCCAATGTGCCGGAACCGCAGATCATACCGATCTTATAGATCAGCAATCCCGCAATACATCCAAAAACGAATGCTCCCAGATTCCGGTAAATGAGGGGAATATTTGTGTACCATTTCAATAATTTCATTTTTTCCTCGCTTAAAAATTTACAGGATCTTGCTTTCTGTCTTGCAGAAGATCCCTTTTTTTGTATTTTATTTTTTTATTCTGTGATTTTTCTTTATTCATCACCGAGAAAACGCTCTCTGGAAATATAATTGCAGATATAATCTCTTACTGCCTCTTCCAGACTTGTGACCTTTTCCGTATAGCCGGAAGCGCGCATTTTTTCCATATCCGCACAGGTATAATACTGATATTTGCCTTTCAGATGATCGGGCATATCGATATACTGGATATTTTCTTCTTTTCCCATGGCTTTGAAAACGGCTTTCACAAGACTGTTCCATGTTTCCGCTCTGCCGCTGCCGATATTATAAAGACCGTGGCAGTTGTTTTTCAGAAGATGCCATACCATATTGACAGCATCTTTCACATAGATAAAGTCCCGTTTCTGTTCGCCGTCGGCATAATCGGGTCTGTCAGACTTGAAGAGAGCCACTTTCCCCGTATCCCGGATCTGTTCATACGCACGGCAGACCATGGAGCGCATGGAGCCTTTATGCAGTTCATTGGGGCCATATACATTGGTGAATTTGACTCCCGTAATGGAAGAAAGCAGAAAATGATATTTTGCCCATAAGTCAAACATCTGTTTGGAATATCCGTACATATTCATAGGCCGTAATTCTTCAATACTGCTTTCGTCATCTTTATAGCCTTTTTCCCCGTCGCCATAGGTCGCGGCGCTGGAAGCATAAAGGAATTTGATCTTCTTTTCCACGCAGTATTGGGCAAGAGCCTTGGTATATTCAAAATTGTTATGCACAAGGTAAGTGGCATCTTTTTCCGTTGTGGAGGAACATGCCCCCATGTGGATCACACATTCCACATCTTCCGGCAACCCGTCTGTAAGGAGAAGATCCAGAAAATCCTCTCTTTCCATGTAATCGGCATAGGAAAGTGCCCGCAGATTTTTCCATTTTTCAGAATTGCTCAAATGATCCACGGCAAGAATATCGGTAATGCCTTCTCTGTTGAGTTTCCAGATCATGGAACTGCCGATAAGCCCCGCTGCTCCTGTAACGATATATTTCACCTTTCTGCTCCTGTTTTAAATATTGATATTTTGCTCAATAATATTTTGCTCAATAATAGAGAGAATCACTTCTTTTATTTTCCCTGCGGATCTGTTCATGCAGTTTGCCGCTGCGGTTTTCCTCCCCGCGCCACGGGAAGATCTGCACCGTTCCCCTGTCCATTGGGCGGGAAACATCCCGGAATTTTCTTCTGTTTTCCTGTTCTTTTTCAAACAGATCGCCCAGCATGGACTTTTTATTTTTCTTTCCCATGTCTGCCTTTTTCCGGTGCATCATTTCTTCGTAACTGTCTCTTTTAAAACCTTTCGGCGCCCCCAGATTCCGGTAGGGTTCCATAGGGTCCCTGGAACGGCAGGAAATACACGAAAGCAGTAAAACACTCATGGTAAGAAGAAAAGCGATGCTTTTCCTTTGTTTTCCGGTCTTTCCATCCATTTTTTTTCTGTAAAACAATTCCATTTTTCCCCACACCGATTATTATAAATGCCGGATCAATACCATAGTCAAATCATCCTCCTGCCCCTCGCCGTTCTCATAACCGGCAAAATCCTCGATCTCTTTGAGAGTATGATTGAAAAACTCATCCGGTGTCATATTTTTCCGGCAGGATTCCTGGAAAAGTGACCGCAGACGCTTTACTCCGAACTCCTCCTGATGTTCCCTGCTGTCGGTAGCCTCGTTAAGCCCATCGGTAAAAAGAAACGCCCTCATGCCGGGGGTAAATTCCATGCAGAAAGTATCAAAGGAGGTAAATTCACTGGGCAGAAGTCCGATCCCGGAACCATCCGGATAGAAGGAACGCAGATGGTCGCGTACGAAAAGCATCAATTCCGTATGGCCCGCCCTGGCATATTCAAAGGAAAAATCCACCCGGTTGAGGATACAGCAGGCAAGAGTCACATATCTTTCATCCCCTGTGGCATTGTAAAGACTTTCGTTCAAGCCGGAAAGAAAATCTTTGAGAGAGGTGAAGTGCTTGGTATTTGCCCGGATATAACTTCTTGTCATAGTCATTACCATACATGCCGGGATCCCTTTGCCGCAGGCATCGCCGATAATGACCATAAGACGGTTGTCATCCAGTTCCACAAAATCGTAAAAGTCTCCGCTGACCTCTTTGGAGGCACGGGTGAACGCATGAATGGAAAACCGCCCCCAGACGGGGATACTTCCCGGAAGGAGGGACTGTTGAAGCACTCTGGCAAAGTTCAATTCCTGGGAAAGTCTCTGCTGTTCCGCAAGATGGGAATAGGCATCAAGCACATTCTGGGCAAGAAGTGCCTGTGTGGCAATGAATTTGAATCTTGCGATCTGATCGGCGGAAAAATAATCTCTCTCATTTTCCGCGGTATTGACGGCGCAGATCACCCCCACCACGTCCCCCTCATTGATCAGAGGTACTGCCATAAGGCAATCTACCGGAATGACAGGCTCATAACTTAAAATACGGGGATCATCCATGGCATTTTCAAGGATGATATCCTTTCTTGTCTGTGCCACTTCCCCGATGATCCCTTCACCGGGACGGAAAGATTCCCCTTTGATCTGTTCCAGCAGATAACGGGGTTTGGTCATGGCATAATTGAGGGAAAGACTTTTACGCACAAGGGGAAAGAGTCCGGAGATCCCGGCTGCTTTGAACACCCCTTCGGTACGGATGAAAATACAGACACTTCTGGCATCAATTCGTTCCGCCACATATCTGGCGGTAACATTCATCCATTCATTGAGATTCTGACCGCCTTTCAGATTCCGGGAGAAAAGGGAGAGAAAATGATTGATCTCCACCGTATTGTGCATGGCACTGCTCAAACGCTGCCGCAGGAGGATGAGACGCATTCTCTGGATGATGCAGATAACAAGCAGAACAGTAAAAGGCAGGAGAAGCAGAATAAGGGTTGCTAATGTAATTTTCATTTTTTTTCTCCAGCTTCATTTGACTTTTTACCTGACACCTATTAACTTTAATCTCAAAATGTATTTTTTTCAAATTCATTTTTATATTTCTTTGCATAAAATCGGTATAAATCAAAGCAAGACAGGTTTTTTTATGAAAAAATACAGAGCGGATGAACTTTTATGCCTCCGGGGCCACTGTTCCGGAAAGGAGGAGGCAGCACGCCTCATCATGGCGGGAAAAGTAAGGACTTCTCCTGATGCAGTCGTACAGAAAGGCTCACAAATGCTGCCGGAAGATACACCTCTTCTGGTGGATTCGGGCTGCCCCTATGTAAGCAGGGGGGCATTGAAACTCAAAGACGCTCTGGAAAAATTTGCACCGGATCTGACAAACTGTATCTGCGGGGATGTGGGAGCCTCCACCGGGGGCTTTACCGATCTCATGTTGAGTAAGAATGCGGCAAAAGTCTATGCGGTGGACGTGGGCAAAGGCCTTCTGCACTGGAAATTGAGAACAGATGAAAGAGTGATGGTTTGTGAGGGGATCAATGGACGGGAGCTGAACAAAGAAATCATCCCGGAGGAACTGGATATCCTGGTCATGGATGTTTCTTTCATTTCCTGCACGAAAATCCTTCCTGCGGCGGATCTTCTCATGAAAAAAGCCTGCCGCGCCTTTATTCTGGTGAAACCCCAGTTTGAAGCCCCCAAACACCTTGTTCCGCCGGGAGGGGTCATTACGGATGAAAATGTACGGCAGGATTGTTTGAAAAAAGTTCTGCGTTTTGTAGAGGAAAATCTTTCCTGGGAAGTGGTGGATATATCCGACTCCCCTTTGAAAGGACCAAAGGGAAATCTGGAATTTGTGGCTCACTTTGTGAAAAAGTGAGCCTTGCAGCAGAGTATTACAGAAAAATTCCTTTTCACTTACGCAATTCTTCCAGACTCTTTTCCAATGCACTGATCCGGTCTCTCTGCACAAGAGCCGTGTGACAGCATTCCCAGATACTGTAAAGAACAAAGGCAACGATCATTCCATTGATGGAGGAGATCCCGTAAGGAACAAAGTTTGCCACAAGAGCCCCTGCCGCCCAGGCAACAACAGCGGAAAGGCGTACTTTGCATCCTTTATCCAGTTGAGTAAGTTCTTCATAACTTTTTCCGCATCTGCGTATTACAAAAAAGTCAGCCGCAAGGATGGCTCCCACAGAGGGGATGAGGGAATTGAGGATATTCAGATACCCGCAGAAGTTATTGTAAAGGATCACCGCAAGAAGCGTTCCCAGAAGACCGTTGAAAAGCACAAGATATCTTTTGGGAATACCGGTAATATTGGAAAACCCCAATCCGGAAGTATAAAGAGCATTATCGTTGGTCGTCCAGATATTCATTCCCAGAACAATGATACCGGGAATCAGAAGCCCCTGGGCAACAAGTACATTGGAGATATCATTGGTATTGTAGAACATTCCGCCTACGGCACCGAAAATAAACATGAGACTGTTGCCGATAAAGAAAGCGACCGCCGTAGTAATGACTGCGTGTTTTCTGTTTTTGGCAAAGCGTACAAAGTCCGGAGTACATGTTCCGCCGGAGATGAATGAACCCACAGTAAGGGCAATAGCCCCGCTCATGGTGAGAGCCTTTGCCTGATCCGGGGTGAAGGAGGCAAGGCGGCTCCAGGCGTCAGGATGATCGGCAAAAACTTTCAGCGCAGAAAAACCGCCGCCAATGGCAATGGCGGGAACGGCTATGACGGAAACAACAGTCAATGCTTTGATCCCCCAATAGGCGGAAGCGGTCATAACTGCTCCGGAAATCAGTACAGGTATCCAGATATTGCATTGTATCCCTTTTGCTTTCAGATACATCTGTACCGGAATGGCGAACATCGCCACGCCCACGCCGAACCAGCCTACCTGTGTGATCCCCAGAAGAAAAGAGGGGAGGAAAGAACCGTATCTGCCGAAAGTGTAACGGGAAAGAAGATGCAGAGATAATCCGGTAGTACCTGCCAGATAGGCAAGGATCGCGGTATAGATCCCCAGAATGAGATTCCCGCAGAGGACAGCAATAATAAAATCTTTCAAAGTCAGCCCTGCCCCCAGAGTAGCCCCAGTCCACATGGAAGCGGAAAAGAAAGTGAATCCCAGCATTACAGCAAACATGCCGATAAAGGATTTGCGTTGTTCAAGCGGGACGGTTGTTTGTTCAAAATCAGTGTGGGAAGCCATGTTTTTCTCCTTTTTGTTATGGGGGATTATTAAGGTACTGAAAAAAGTCCCCAAAAGTCTGAAAAGTTATTGACTTTGTTCTGCAAATGGAGCATTTTGAATCTGTTACCACTGCGGGCAGCAGCCCCGAAATGAGATGTATATTTTGAGTGCTTGCTTGTGCACCCGCCCCAAATTACCATTCACAGAACTTTGTCACTATTCTTTTCCTTTGTTCCGGATGACTTTTTTCATTACCTCTTATTGCAAAAATTTACGCATTTTTCCAATTTGTTCTTTGGCAAGAGCGATCAGATCCGTCTTTTCAAATCTTTTTTCATCAAGGATATCCATACGCTCTTTCAGATATTCCCCGAAAGTCGTCCCCCGTTCGGCGATTTCCAGAACCTGTTTCCAGTAGGAAATCACATCCCCGGCATATTCCCGTACCCAGAATGCCCGGCTTCCGGCATCGTAAATAATACATCTTTCCAGAGGGTAGGAACTTTTTTCATACTGGGACTCAATAAATTCCGGAGCCATAAGGGAATCTCTCTTTACAAGATCGGTTCCGGTAAGGCGGATGGAAAGGGGGGAAGAGGGATCCGGAACGGAAAAACACCCTTCCAGATAGATAAGGAAAGTATCCTGATAACCGGGGAAAAGTTCCCGGCATTTTGCATCAGCTTGTGCAAGAATCGTTGCCGCTTGCGGGCCGCCATAGGTAAAAAAGACGATCCTTTTCAAATCCGTTCCGGCTTCTTTTGCCTCCCGGATCAGTTCAAAAAGAGCATACTGCAAACTTGTACCGGTTGCCACCACATCTCCGATAACAAAAGATGTCTCATTGGGGAAATACAATTTTCTGTATGCGTTTTCCGTAATATGCCAGGATTCGGGATCTGCATCATTCCTTGCCCGCTGTGCGCTTAAAAAACAGGTGGTGTGATTGTTCCAGGAATAGGCGTTGGCAAGGGCTTTTCTCAACCCGAAATTCAATCCCCCCCGCAGGATCTTCACTACCACAGTGGAAGATTCTTTCAATCCGAAATCGTATGCTTTCAGGATCTTTTCGCAAGCGGAACACAATTTATCCGTATATTGTACTCCTGCGATCACCGGGTCATTGCAGATCCTTCTCGTTTCCGGGGTACTTGCGATAAATTCCTTTAATAAAAGTCCATTTTCACAGCCATAGATCTTCACATCTTCCTGTGAACAAATTTCTTTAAGCATATCTTACCTCTTTTTTTCAATGAAATCCGCTTATAAAATATAGTCCTTTTCAAAGAAAAAGCAACTTCTTTTTTCCTTTTTATTCCCCTTTACCGGGAAAAGATGTTTCAAAAAGAGTAAGAACAAACTTCTTTCTGTAAAGTAATGCCCCCGCCCACGGATCAAGTTGGCAGATTCTTCTGGAAAAAAGACGCGCAGAAAGAGAAACGGAAAATTTTTTCACCATATTTTTTTCAAGTTTCTTTTCCCCCGTTTCCCCATCCCAGAGCATTTGGAATTCTTTGGTCGTCCACAACGCCGGAGAAAAAAGGAAAGGAACTTTTCCCATTGATCCGATCAGGTCTTTTGAATAGCAATTGCCTTTTTCCGTCTCAAGATGAAGAACCGGGGGCGGTACTCTCCACAAAAAGGAAATCATGCGTCCCAATAAGGAATATTCCACACTGAAAGCAGCATAAAGAAGTTTCTTTTCATGGGCGGGCAATTCTATTGTCTCTCCGGCAGTAAAGGATATTTCCCGGATCTTCTTTAATTGTTTTTCCTTTCCGGCAGGATCTTTTTTCATAAGGAGAAGTTCCCCTCTGTTTCCGTCAAGCATTTTTTCCGGCACATATTTTCCACACAGAGGCAATATGGAATAATCTGCCTGCATAGGATAACGGTTATCCAGATTTTCCAGACGGAACAGGAGAAAATCCGCCGGAGCGGAGGAGGTGTGAACTCTGTTAAGGAGAAGCAATTTTTCCGTATAGGCGGAGTAAGTCTGCATCACCGGGCGGGGCAGATAGGTAAAACCCATCTTATGAAGGGTATCAAATTCCCCGTAAGAATATAAATCACAACTTTTTCCCTGATATGTCCCCTTATTCTGCCACGGGGGGATCTGTTTCTGAAACAGGGGAAGAATATTCTGAAATGTTACCTTTCTTCCCAGTTCCCAATGAAGATCCGGCAGCTGCTTTGTCATAATGATACAGGGTATCCCCACAGCAATCACAAACAGGGCCGCCCGGCGCAATAATTCTCCATCTATAACTTTTTCCGGCATATCCTTGCAGAAAAAATATGCGGCAACAGCGGCAAGGTTCAATAATCCCCCGGCAATATGTCCGGCATCCATACGCACAACCGCATACTTGTAACTTACATATAACGGCAGGGAAAGAGCAAAAAGATACAGGATCTTTTCACAGAAAGACAACTCTTTTTTCTTCCATGAGAGATATAAAAAGTTCCCCCAGAGAAAGAGAGAAACTGCCAGAGTGATATAAAAATATTCTATATCCACATAAAAGGAACTCATCGCCTTATTGAAGCCATCCATGATCTCAAAGGAATAGAGTAAAAAGTTGATAAGTTCCCCGATTTTCTGACCGGTAAGAAGCCAGAGGAGGGGCAGAAACAATAGAAATGCCCCGAAAAGAAAACATTTTTTCTGTTTCAGAAATATTCTTATATCCGCCAGTACAAGGGAAAGGAATACTGCCGGGAAAAAGGTAAACTTCATAAAAACGCATATCGTTCCTGTAAAAGTGAGGAAAAGCAGGAAAAAAATATTTTTCTTATCCGGTTTTTCTCCTGCTCTTTCCAGAATGAGAAGAGGGAAAAAAACGAAAAACAGATCATGCAGAGTTGAAAAGACCGTAAAAACAGCAAAAAGACACTTCCACAGAAAGTCTCTTTTATTGCCAAAAAGGAAAAGATCTTTCAGGGCAAAAAGAAAGAGAAGATTCAAAAATAAAGCAAGAAGATATGCTTCTTTGCTCATGGGATTGAAAAGATACCCCAATGGACCGTAGGTAAAAATAAAGTCTTTACCGAAAAGGATGTGATTTTCTGCGGCATACTGCAAAGTTTTCATCCAGGAGGGATCAATGGAATCCTCCCCCGGCAGAAAGATTTTCATAACAGGAAGATGCCAGAAAAAAACAAGGAAAAGCAGAAAATACAAAAGGATTTTTTTCTGTCCGGAGGTAAATTCTTTCTGTGAAAACATTTATTTTTTCCCTTTTCCGGTAAATGCAAGAAAATACCATTTCAAATATTTGGGGAGCCATTTGAAAAGTTTGAAATTGGATTTCCCGGCGACCCTGTCCACCCAGGAAGTCGGCACTTCGGCAATTTTTCTTCCCTGTAAAAAGGCTTTTACAGTAAGTTCCAACCCCAGTTCAAAGCCGCCCGTACTTTCGATGACATTTTCAGAAAGAAAACTTTTTCTGTAAAGTTTGAAACTGTTGGTCACATCATGTACCGGCACACCGGCAAAAAAGTGCAGGGAAAGTCCCGCACAACGGCTTAACAGTCCCTTGAAAAAGGGTCCGCCTTTCTGACTGCCCCCTTTCATATACCGGGAAGCACAAACGATATCACAATTTTTCTCTTCCGCCTTTTTTACCATTTCATCAATAACTTCCGGGGGATCACACAAATCCGCCATGGAAACAACCACATATTTGCTCTGCGCCTGTTCCAGACCTGTTTTGATGGCATAAAGCACGCCTCTGCCGTAAGCATTGCGTACTTTTTTGATTTTCCCCTCTTCCACCATATTTTCCGCAAGGAAAGAAGCAAGAGCGGGAAGAGTGGTATCTTCTTCAAAATCATATACAATAAGGATCTCGCAAGAAGTTTTCACCTTTGCAAGAAGACGGGTCAGGGCTTCCCGGATATTTTCCCCCTCATTATAGACAGGAAGAACGATGGAAAGGAGTTTTTCTGCCATATTTACCTGCCTCAAATCCCGCCAAGTCTGATCTGTTCCAGAATCCAGGGCATGACTTCATCAAGGATCTCATTCAAAGAGGTTTCCGCTTTGAATCCCAGAAGTTTTTCCGCCTTTTCCACAGAGGGAACGCGTTTCTGTACATCATATTGGAAAGGGGCATCGGAAGTATAACGGAAAGGCTTTTCCCCTTTGTAATATTTGTTCCAGATCAATTCCGCAAGTTCCAGTACGCTTGTGGAAGCAGCAGTAGACAAGTTGAAATCCTCATTAATGGCTTCCTCTTTTTCAATACATAAGCGTATCCCCCTTGCCAGATCGCCGCCATAGGTATAATGACGGATCTGATTGCCGGAACCCAGAATATGCAGAGGATCCTGCCCTTTGGCGATCTTCTGCACAAGATCCGGCACAACATGACTCATGGCAAGTTTGATGTTGCCGCTTTCGATCTCCGTATCACACAAAGCGCGTTTTTCCCCTGTCCCAACGCAGTTAAAAGGCCGGATGATGGTGTAGGGCAATCCATACTGTTCAAACGCGCCCTGGGCAAAATATTCACAGGCAAGTTTCTGGAATCCATAGGTGGAAAGAGGCGGCGGACATTTTCTTTCATCCCCCTCTTTACTGGGGAAAGAATCGGCACACTCATAGACCATACTGGAACTCAAAACATTGATCTTTTTGAGTTTCGCATGTTTTTTCGCCCAGATCGCCGTATCGAAAGTGGCAGCAATGATCCTCTCATTTTCCGCAAGGAGATCGTAGGCGAGGGTATGAAAATAGGAGATCCCGCCGATCATGGCGGCAGCCCCTAAAATCTGGTCGCACTCTCCTGCAAGTTCTTTCATAAGAGCAAGATCTTTCACATCCCCTTCCACAAAGTGATAATTGGGGTGTTTATCGTAGGATTTTTCCACCTTTCCATATTTGGAAAAGTTATCTATACCGTAAACCGTATGCCCATGGGCAAGAAGTTCTTCCACAAGATACCCGCAAATAAATCCGGCAGAACCGGTGACCAGAATATTCATGATTTTTTCCTGTTTTTTTTAATTCAAACGGGGGATCTTCCCCGCATGACGCATCAATTCTCCCGTATCCAGTGTAAGAAGCACCCCGCCATCGTCCGTAATGGAAAGGTATTTCACACATTTGCCGTATTTAAGCACCTGGGGATGTCTTTCCAGACGGTAAACAAGATGTTCCGCCGCCGTTCCCAGAAATGTTCCGGGAGTCTGGATACTGCCTGCTTTCAGGCTCAAAAGATGCAATTTTATTTTCCCATCCTTTACATACGGGACAGCCTCCATATTGAGATTGAGGGCGTTTTTCCCTGCGGGACGGTTTTTGAAAATGTAACACGCCTCCACATGCAGTCTGCCCTTTTTCCAGTGGAAACGGCTTTTTATACTGCCCTCTTTTGTTTTTACAGTGGTAAACTGGGAGGAAAAATGCAGTAAAGCATTTGTCTCCCGTTCCGTAAAACGCATCTTTGCTTCCGGAGGCAGTACGCCCCTGCCATCAGGGGAAAAGGCCCTGGAGATTTTTTTTCCAGCTGTGTTCAAAGGGGAAAAATCCTCAATGGAGAGATTCGGCCCCTGAAAGGCTCTGGGCTTTTCAAAAAGGCGGTTTTTTACAGAAAAATAAGTAATGATCCCGGCAAGTACAAGGAGCGCAAGAACTGCCCCTGTCCCTCCCAGTATCCACGAAAGGATCTTTTTCTTTTTTTCTTCCATTTTACCGCCTTTTTTTCAGAGTTTTCCAACTTCTTTCATCCACTCAAAGTTATCCCGCAACCCGGCTTCCAGATTGATGACCGGTCTCCAATCAAGATCCCGGGCGGCTTTGGTGATATCCGAACACATGTGCTGACAGACAAAGTCGTCCGCTTTACCGTATCTTTTTCTCAATTCGGTACGCTCCACAAATTCCAGTCTGGCAGTTGTGCCCAGTACCTTCGCGATAAGACGCACATAATCTTTGATCATCAAACTCCAATCGCCGCCGATATTATATACTTCCCCGATGGTAAAGGGTCTCTGGGCGCAGGCAAGGAATGCTCTTCCCAGATCATCCACATGACCGGGCTGAAGCAATGCTCTGCCGTTTTCCGATACTTCCACTTTTTCCCCGCACAAAATGCGTTTGAAATATTCGGGGTTTCTGCCGCCGAGCCCGTCCAGAGGCACATCGCCTCTGCCGTAGACATTGCTCATACGCAGAATGGACATGGGGAAACGCTTTTCATTGTACGCACGCTGCAAACACTCATCCTGTCTGATCTTGTAATTGAAAATGCGTTCCTCCACCTTTCCCTCCTCTTCCGATTCGGATTCCATCATAGGCAGCCATTCGGGAGCAGGGATCCTGCGGGCATCACCATAGACCCCGATGGAACCGGTATGGATAAAGTGCCCCACATCCGTTCCCAGAGTATCAATGATGAGTTGCAGATCTTCTGCATCAAGGATGGTATCCACCATAATATCCCAGGGACGACTTTTCAGAACTTTTGCAAAATTTTCTTTATCTTTTCTGTCGCACTGGAAAGAACCGGCGATCCCGTCCAGATTGGAACGGGTGCCCCGGTTCATCACATAAACATTGTAAATGCCGGCTTTCAGAAAGTTTTCCACAATGGCTTTTCCCAGAAAACGGGAACCGCCGATAACAAGTACATTCATCATATTTCCGCCTCAAAAAGTTTTCTTATGCAAGTTTGTTCCGCAGGAAATCCACTGCCATTTTTATATCGCCCACGGGATTTTCCCCGCACTCTCTTTCCACAGTAAGGAATCCCTCATACCCGATCTCTTTGAGAGCGGCAATATAGGCATCCCAGGGAACCATTCCATGACCCAGGGGGACTTCTTTAAAGCCTGCGGCACGGGCGGAGATCTCCCGTTTGGTACCGTCAGGATTGCGCAAAGAATAGAATTTTGCGGCACTTCCCACATAAAGATTGATGGCATCTTTAGCGTGGGTATGCACGATATAGGGGGCAAGGGTCTTTACTGCATAAACAGGATCTTCACAGGAAACGCCCCGGAGGTTGGCGGGGTCAAGGTTCACCCCGATCCCTTTGGAACCGATATCCTCAATAAAACTTTTCAGTACATCCGCCAGTTCCGGTCCGGTTTCAATGGCAAATACGCACCCTTTGGAGGCGGCATATTCCGCAAGAGTACGCACATGTTTGAGCATGATGGGATAGACAGGATCCTGTTTGCTTTCCGGAATGTGACCCACGTGAGTGGTAACGACTTTTACGCCAAGTTTAGCAGTATTGTCAATGATCTTTTTGGTCATTTCCACTCTTTCAAGAGCTTCAGACTCCACCTGGAAGGAGTTTCCGCCCACATCGCCGCAGATGGCACTTATGACAATATTGTTTTTTCTGCATTTTTCCTGCAATTCTTTCAAATCTTCATCCGTACAGTTGGTAAGGTCGATCCCGCCTTCGGGATGCTGTGCATAAAGCTGTACGCCATCTACTTTCAGATCCTGACCGGCAAAATCCAGATCCTCATCCAAAGGTTTACGCAAAAGTTCTGCAATAACTCCGATTTTCATTTTTTTTCTCCTGATTATTTTTAGTTGAAACAGTTTAAAATAATATATAGTACTTTACCCCTTTTTTTCTCAAAGTCAATTCTTCTTCCGGCAAAATAAGAAAAAAATATGCAGGAAGACTTGACAATCGTATTACTTTGTATTACCTTATACACATAACAGGAGGATCTCATGTCCACAGAAAAGAAATCTGCCGTCATAACTTTCAAAGCGGAGGGGAAAATGCTGGAAGCATTGAACAGTATCCCCAACCGTTCAGAATTTATAAGAGCTGCGCTTTTGAACGCACTTTCTGAAACCTGTCCCCTGTGCGGGGGAGCGGGCTTCCTTAATGCCAAACAGCGTCAGCACTGGGAAAATTTTACCAGACAACATACAGTCCGTCACTGCCGGAAATGTGATGCCCTCACTTTTGAATGCAGGGAAGAATCCGGAAAGAAAATGGAAAACAGAAAATGTAAAAATCATTGTCATAAAGAAGAGGAGTGCTGCCAATGAAAAAATCATCTTTCAAGATCCTGTCCGCTTTTATTTTTCTTTTTTCTGTGTTTTTTTCTGCCGCCGCAGAAAACGATGGAGGAACGAAAAACATTCTCTGTACCACATTCCCCATCTATCTTTTTACAAAAAATATCACCAAAGGCGTAAAGGATGTGAAAGTAACGCTCCTCATCCCTCCCGGTACAGGCTGCCCCCACGATTATACTGTTACACCCGGCGACATGCGGAAACTGGCGGCAAAGAATATGATTCTCGTTATGAATGGAGCTTCTCTGGATGACTTTTTCCTGAAAACAGTAAAAAAAGTGAATCCCAAAGCCGTGATCATTGATTCTTCCGGAGATATCCCTCTGCTTTCTTCTGACTCCACTCATAAGCATCCTCACCATTCCCATCATTCTTCCTCCTGTAATTCCTGCGGGGATCACGGGGAGGAAACAATGAAAGGCAGAACCGGCAATCCCCATCTTTTTGCTTCGCCCTTTACTGCGTTGAAAGTAGTACAGAATATTGGAGAAGGTCTGGAAAAAGCCGATAGCATCCATGCCGCATTTTATCACAGAAACATGGTGGAATATATGGAAAAACTCCGGAAACTCTGCCGGGATTTTTCCATCGCCGCCGAAAGTTTCCGTATAAGAAAGATCGTTACCCGGCACGATATATTCGATTACCTTGCCTCCCATCTCCATCTGGAAATCGTTGCCCACATCCGGGAGGGAGGCGGAACAAGTCTCAATGCAAGGGAAATGCTCCATATCATCAATAAGATCAAAAAAGCCAAAGCTGGCGTCATCTTTACCGAACCCCAATATTCCGCAAGAAGTGCCGAAGTCATTGCCAGAGAGTGCAGGATCCCCTTTACGGAACTTGATCCTGTTGCCAACGGCCCGGTGAATGCCCCCCTCGACTATTACGAAAAGAGCATGAGCAGAAACCTTGCCGCAATGAGAAAGGTACTTATGCCATGACAAATACCCTTGAACATAAAAACTGCGCCTGCTGCCATGAGCACCCTTCAGCAGTGAAAATAGAAAATCTTTCTGTAAAACTTGGCGGTATATCCATTCTTGATGATATTTCCTTCCATATTCCCCGGGGAGTCTGTACTGCCGTCGTCGGGCCTAACGGAGCGGGGAAAACCACACTGGTAAAGGCTCTTTTAGGGGATGTGGATCATACCGGAAAAATCCTTTTCCGGCAGGAAAAAGACGGATCTTTTACAGAAAAACGCCCGGTATTCGGGTATGTGCCCCAACGTCTGCTTTTTGACCGGCTGCTGCCCCTTACGGTAATGGAATTTCTTGCCGGTTCATTCTGTCTGCGTCCGGTATTTCTGGGAGTATCCCGTTCTTTCCGGAATACAGCGGAAGAATATCTCAATGAGGTGGATTGTATAAGGGTGAAGGACCGGAAACTGGGAGCATTGTCCGGCGGGGAACTGCAAAGGGTGCTTCTTGCTCTTGCGTTGATGAGAAAACCGGAGATCCTCATACTGGATGAACCGGCGGCGGGAGTGGATTTCAAGGGAGAAAAACTCTGCTGTGAATTGCTGGAAACTTTCCGAAAAAAACAGCAGTTCACCCAGATCATGGTAAGCCACGATCTTTCCACAGTTGCCGCCCATGCCGCCCATGTGATATGTATCAATCACCGGGTCTTTGCCGAGGGGGATCCGGAAAAAGTTCTGACTTCCCGGGCGTTGTTGGATACATTCGGTCTGCATATGGGAATGGTGGATCTGCATAAGGATTGTCATTGTTCCTGTCACCATCACGGAGGAAAGTAAAATGTTTGCCCGTATTTATGATCTTCTCTGTTCTTTTGTTTCTTTCATCCCGTTGGAATGTATGCAGATGCGTTTCATGCAGGAGGCATTTATCGGTATATTGCTTCTTGCTCCACTGGCAGCGGCGGCAGGGATACAGGTGGTGAACTTCCGTATGGCATTTTTTTCCGACGCCATAGGCCACAGCGTTTTTGCAGGGGTGGCAATCGGTTTGCTTCTTTCCGTTTCCCCCCATTGGAGTATGCCTGTAACGGCATTACTGGTCGGGGGCGGCATCATGCTTCTGAAACGCTGTTCCCGTCTCTCTTCCGATACGGTCATCGGCGTATTCTATTCGGCGGTTGCGGCGGCGGGACTTGCCCTTGTAAGCCGTAATCCCGGCGTGGCAAAAGATATGCAGACTTTTCTCTACGGGGATATTCTTACCGTTTCCGGCGGAGAAATTGCCTATCTCTTTATCCTTTCCCTTGCATTTTATATTTTCCAGATCTTTGCTTTCAATAAACTTATGATCACAGGACTGGATGAAAAACTGGCAAAAGCCCACAATATTCCCACGGCATTGTACGAATATATCTATGTAGGATTGCTTGCCCTTATTGTCATTGTGGCAGTACGGGCAACAGGGGTATTGCTTGTAACAGCACTTCTCATCATTCCCTCTGCGGCGGCGCGCAATCTTGCTTCCGGGGCGGGCAAAATGGTATTTTTTGCTCTTCTTTTCGGACTTGTTTCCGGAATTGCCGGATTACTGCTTTCCGCACAGGAATTTATCAATGCCTCCTCCGGTGCAATGATCGTACTTACAGCAAGTACCATATTTTTTATTACACTTTTCTTCCGGAAAAAAGGGTGAGATCTTTTTGGGGATTTTGAAAAAGTTACGGGAAAGAAATATTTTTCAACAGAAAAAAAGAATATTCCTTGTGGAAAACTTGATTTTTATATTTTCAGAAGTATATTCATAGAGGAACTAAACGCAAGGAGCGGCAAAATGCAGAAATTACCCGGTGGAAATGAAACGATACTGCTGGTCGACGATCAGGAAACAGTATGGGATTTTCTTATTGAAGCATTGCAGAAACTGGGCTATTCCGTACTTCTTGCGGAAAACGGTCTGGATGCAGTGGAGATCTGTAAAGCAAATCCCGGAGAGATCGACCTTGTTCTTCTGGATATGATCATGCCCAAACTTGGCGGGCACGGTGCTTTTTATCAGATCCGGGCGGTGGATCCCAATATCAAAATTCTGCTTTCCAGCGGTTTTGTAGCACAGGAAGCAGTGGATGATCTTCTTGCCAACGGTGCCGCAGGCTTCCTCCCCAAACCCCACAGGATCAAAACTCTTGCAGAAGAGTTGCGCCGGATTCTTGACGGAAAAGATCCTGCCGGAACCAAAGAGTAAAAATCATCTCTCTTTTGTCTGTTTCTGCCCTTTGCTGCGCTTCTGTCCATATCTGCGCCCGTGGCAGAAAGTATTTTTATTTTTTCAATTCCCCCGTGTAAAAACATTTTTTCTTCCGTTCTCACCTCAAAAATCCTCTCTCCTCAAACGGAATGTTTGACGCGTCATGTGTTGCAAAAGCAAAAAAGATAAACAGGGATGAAAAAAATGAGGAAAAGAGCTTTTGCAGCAAAGGAAGAAATGTGTTTTACCGAAAACAGCAGAGTGGAAATTTCCGTGGAACCGGATATCTATTTTGATGAAGACCCCGGTTCTGTGCAATTTTCTGCGCCACATTCCGGTAAAGAACCGCCTTTTTATACATTTTCCAATGCCGTCTTTTTTCTGGAATGTATGGAAAAACTGCTTTCTCTTGTCCATTCGGGAAAAGAGTTGAAAATATTGCGGATGCGCCTTAATGGAATGAGTTACAGAGAGATCGCCGCTTCTTTGCATATCGGTCTGGCAAGCATCAACCGTTTTATCCGGCGCATCTCTCTGCGCAATGAAGAGGTGGGCTTTCTGCTGGAAAATGCCCCCGCACTCCGTAACAGAAATATTCCTTGAAAATCCTTTTTTCCGGTGTATATTTACTGCCGGAAAACAAAAAAGGATATCCCATGGAAAAAAAATTTTCACAACTTCTGCTTGCCTTTCTCAAAAGCAGACAGGCACTTATTCTCATACCGCTTTGCATGATCCTGCATATTTATTCCATGATGTCCCTGATCCACAGCAAACATCTCTGGGAAATAACAGATCCCTACATCCTTTCCGGCTATTTTCTTTCCTATGAACAAGGACTGATCCCCCGGGGACTGATCGGCACAGTTTACAGCCTTATGACAGGATTCATTTCAGGAAATATGTTTTTTGCCCTGCTTTTTGCAGGAACAGTTCTGTTTTATCTTTTCTGCTTTTATCTTCTGCTTTTCCGTATCCGGAAGGAAGAGGATCAGAACACGGCTGAAAATCTTGCGCTGGCAGGGCTGCTGCTTTTTTCCCTGCCTCCGGTATGGACTTATACCCTTTCCAACTTTGCAAGATTCGATATTTTCCTTTTTGCCATTACTCTTTTCAGCGTGATTTCCATTTTCAGGGATTCCTTCTGGAAATACCTTGTCCTTCTGCTTGTCCCGGCGGGAGTAATGATCCATGAGATCTTTCTCATTCTTTTTCTGCCGCTTATCTGTGCAACAGCCTTCTATAAAACCGAATGGAAAAACAAACGGTCCATACTGTATCTTTTTCTGCTTTTTCTTTCCTGCATGGGTTCCTTATACATTCTTTATCTCATGCGGAAAAATATGCCTTCAGCGGAAGTACTGGATGCTCTCTGCATCAAAAACAATAATATGGGAAACATGGATAAACTGGGAATCGCCATTTATGCAGATAAAACCTATCTCCAGCATCTTTCCTACGCCTTCAGAAGCACCATACTGACCGATTATGCACTGGGGTATATCGTATCCTTTTTTGTCTTTCTTGCCGCGGGTTTTTATCCTTTTACACTATGGAAAAAAGCATACAAAACTCTGCCGCAGGGAGAAAAGCTGCTGCGCTGGAAATTTATTTTCCTTCTGATTGCCGCCCTCATTCCCAATCTTGCCTGCATTATTGCAACCGACCACTCCCGCTGGCAGACAGCTTTTCTGCTGGATATAAATCTTGTGATATTTCTGCTTTTCAGTGATGAAAAACTCTCTCTGAAACTTCCCGCACCATCACAGAAAACTGTTCAATGGATTTTATGGGCATCTGTAACAGCAATGGTATGCGGCATGACCACAGAGTGTCATTTTTCCAATGTTCTTACGGGAATATGCCTCAAGATCGCAAGGGGATTCAAATATTTTTATACGCTTTTCTTTTCCTGACAGGATAGGCTTTTTCAGGAACGGGGACAGAGAAAAATACTCCCTGCGTGTTTTACATCAATACCTTTGAGCATACAGCGTAAAATATTCAGCCCCACCGCCGCACTTCTTGCCCGGATCTGATCCCGGCTTCCGCGGAAAAGATATCTGCCCACATGGAAATTTTCCCGGCAATATACCCCGATATAGACCAATCCCACAGGCTTTTCCTCTGTTCCGCCTCCGGGTCCGGCTATTCCGGTGACGGAAATACCGCAGGATGTCCCGAAAGCCTTTTTCAACCCTTCCAGCATTTCAGAAGCACATTCACTGCTCACAGCACCATGCTCCGCAAGAGTGGAACTTTTCACCTTCAGAAGATTTTCTTTCACACTGTTGGCGTAACTTACGATCCCGCCTTCATAAACCTCCGATGCTCCCGGTACATTGGTGATCAGCTGGGAGATCATTCCTCCGGTACAGGATTCCGCAAGAGAAAGAGTGTGATTTTTTTCTTTCATAAGGAAAATCACCTCTTCCGCCACCGTTTTCGCCTTATCGGAAAGAAGTTCCTTTTCAAACTCTTTCCGGATGGATTCTTTGGCACTTTCCACACTCTTTTCACATTCAGAAGTAATAAAAAGTTTCACAAATTCAGGGGCGGCACAATAAGCTACCGAAATCGCGGGAAAGGCGGCAAGAATATTCTGCATCCTTTCTTCCACTCTGGATTCCCCCACTCCGGCAATATGGAAAAGGAAAGAATATAATTTACTGTCCAATGCCTTTTTTATAAGCGGCATCACCTGGAAATCAAACATGGGATTCAATTCAGAGGGCGGGCCCGGCATCATTACAATATATTTCCCCGGAAAAGGATCCTTTTCCCCCAGTTCCAGATAGATCCCCGGCGCAGTCCCGTAATGGTTGGGAATAAGGACAGAATTTTCAGGAATATCCGCCTGGGAAAGAAAATGCAGAGGCAGATCACTGCCCCTTCTCATACTTGCCCATCTTTCCATGATTGCCTTTACCGCCTCACTGTTCCGGTATAATTTACGGCCCAGAAATTCGGCAACAGCAGGTTTGGTCAGGTCATCGGAAGTCGGCCCGAGTCCGCCGGAAACAAGAACAAAGTCCGTTTCTTTCATCAGGATCCCCAGAGCATTGACCACATCTTCCGCTTTATCCGGTACTTCCAGAGCCATTGCCGGAAAAATCCCCTCCTGCAGGAGTTTTGAACCCATATAACCGAGATTCGTATTGATGACCGCTCCTTTCAGCAGTTCATCGCCTATACACAATACTCCTATTTTCATTTCCGGCTTGTTTCCTTTCTTCTCTGTGCTGCTTTTTTTGCTCTGTATTCCACATCATCCTCTTGCGCCTGTTTTTCCATTTCAGGAGTGACAAGGGCGGTTTCATTGAGTTTCTTCCGCAATATTTCCCGCCATTGATCCACCTCTTCATCCGTAAGATCCGGCGGGATCCGGATCATTTTTCCATATACGATAGTGATTTTTGCCCAGGGTTTGGGGATCTGGAACCTATCCCAACTTTTCAGTTCCCAATAGGAGGAATAATTTACAGAAACCGGCAGTACTTTCACTCCCATTTCACTTGCCATACGCACAGGCCCGCGGCTCATGGAATAACGGGGTCCTCTGGGTCCGTCCGGAGTCATTGCCACATACATCCCTTTTTTCAGACATTCCACCGCCTCCCCCATCACCTGCACACTTTTCCGGGAGGAAGAACCCCGGATGGTTTCCAGATCCCAGAGTTTGCACAGATCCGCAATATACTGTCCGTCACGGGAGGCACTGATCAAAGCGGCAGTTTTTTTTCTCTTTTTCAAAGGGCACATCACAGGGAAAAAGAGAAGCCGGTTATGCCAGCAAATGGCAACGGCGGGAGCGTCTTCAGAAGAAACAAATCCTTCCGGGTCGATTACCTCTGTCCGCATGACATACCGCAAAAAAGAGATAAGTTTTGCAGGAATATAAAACAGAAAGTCAGGCAGTTTTTTGATCTCACGGAATTTTTGTTTCAGGGACATGATGCTTTTCCTTTTTTTCTTTGCAAAGGCAATTGCGGCACAATTCCTTTATAACACATCTTTCACATGCCGGACGCCTTGCCACACAGCACTTGCGTCCGTGGATGATCAGAAGATGGGACAACTCCCCCAATTCCCCCTTCCGCTCTTCCGGAAAGGCATTACAGAGTATTTCTTCGATCTTTACCGGATCTTGTGTTTTCACCAATCCGATAAGATTGCTCAACCGTATCACATGGGTATCCACCGGCAGGCCCGGAAGGCCGAAAGCATCCGCCAGAACCACATTGGCTGTCTTTCTGCCCACCCCGGGAAGAGTGATAAGTTCCTCCATAGTAGAAGGCAGTCTGCCGTCAAATTCCCCGCAGATCTTTATGGAGGCTTCCTTAATATGACGGGCTTTGGCACGGTAATAACCGCACTTATGCACAAGATGTTCTATTTGAGAAAGTTCCGCCTTTGCAAATTCTTCCGGAGTGGAAAAGTGACGGAACAATTCCTCCGTCACTATATTGACAGTATTATCCGTACACTGGGCGGAAAGAATGGTGGCAACAAGCAGTTGAAAGGCACTTTCGTGATTCAGAAAACACTTCTGGAAACCATATTCCTCATAAAGGCGGGTATAGATCTCCACAAGGCGTTTCTTCAAACCTGCCGCCTCTTTCATACTTTTTTTCCCTTCCGGCTTTTTCTCTTTTGACGGATGGGCTTTCAAAGTGACGGCAAAATCTTTTTTCCCCACAAAAAAACCTCTTTTCAAGTGTTTGACGGAAAAGTGACGGAGTTATTTTTCCCGTTAAATATGGGTGTCTTCCACTCTTTTCAGGAGTCCCACCCATACTAAAATACTGGCAATAAGCCCCCAGAGGACATAGCCATTGACCAGAATGGCGATCGTCCATACAGGATAATTTTTTCTCCAAATCGCCTCCCCTGTCAACGCCGCGATGATCAGGATGAGAACTGCCAGACGCCGTTTGTTATGGAATGCAGAGAAAAACCATTTGCCGAAATGCTGATAGGGGATGGTGCTTACCATGAGAAGCCCCAGAAATGCTGCATACCAGGGCAGAATGGAAATGAGTTTCAGCATGGAATTTTTATCAGAGTGTTCCACAGCAAAAAGGAAAATCACACTGCAGATGGCTGCCGCCGCACCGGGGGAAGGTATACCGGAAAAGCGGTCGGAACTCTTTTTTTCCTGCATGGCATGAACATTATATTTGGCAAGACGCAATGCCGCACCGCCGAGATAGATGGCAGCCAGACACCATACCAGAATAAACGCATCACTTCTCACCTCTGAAAGCCGGTGTGCCATGACCGCCACCAAAGTAGCCGGAGCCACACCGAAAGTAACCATATCTGCCAGAGAATCCATCTGGATACCGTGGAGACTTGCCGCATTGAGCAATCTTGCCGCATAGCCGTCGAAAGCATCAAAGACCATGGCACAGAGGATCATAAAGGCACTGAATGCAAAAATGGAACTGCTGGTTTCCACATTGGAAGGATCATAAACAAGCAGTGTATGAAGGATCGCGGCAAAACCGCAAAGGGAATTGCCCAGAGTAAGTGCATTGGGGATCCATTTCAGGTATTTTACCAAAGGAACAAGACTTGTCACCACTTTTTTCATGTCATTACCTCACAGTTATTTCATTGTTGTTTCAATCCATTTTTTCCCTGCAGAACAAAGCCAGCACACTTTTCCCGGCAAAGACCCTTTCTCCGATATTGGCAGTAATACTCACCGGGCTCTTGGCAGGCAGATAAAGTTCCGTCCGTGATCCGAAATGGATCATTCCGTATTTTCTGCCTTTTTTCAGAATATCCCCCTCATTGGCATCGCAGACGATCCTGCGCAGACGGGAACCGGAGATCTGGCGCAATGCCACAGGAAAGGAAGTTCCCTCCATTTCCCCTGTCCCTCCCAGAAGTACAAAGGCATTTTCCTTTGTCTTTCCGGCAACGGAACACTCTCTGCTGCTTTTTACTGTTATATTCATGGCACAGGGCACACGGTTTACATGCACATCAAAGACGGATTGCACGATCCCGATGCGTAAAATATCGTAAGAACCGAACAATTCCCGTAATTGGGCATCTTCACAGGAGGCGTTGGGAATAAGTTCCATATCCTTCACGATCCCGTCTGCCGGGGAAACCAGTTCACTTTTATCCTGTCCCACGACCCGGTGGGGATCACGGAACAAAGCAAGAAACATCCCCCAGAAAAGCAGGGAAAATGCCAGAAGAAAACAGCCGCCGGAAAGAGAGAAATACATGAGGCCACAGGAAAAAACAGCCAGAAGCAGCAATACAAAGGTTGCTGTCAGCCATTGTTTTCTGCCATATTTTGCCAGTCTCATTTTTTCCTCTGTCGTTGTATAGTTTCCGGTTTTCTGTGTAAAAATTATATTTCCCTGCACAAAGAAGCCAATGCCCCACCCTGCCGGCAGGCAAGGTTGCCATGACATATCGCCAGAGCCAGTGCATCCGTGGAATCATCGGGAATATCGGCAACATTCAGAGAACACAACGAAGCAAGAACATTCGCCACCTGTTCTTTGGATGCTGTCCCCAGACCGACTGCCGCTCTTTTGGCAGTTTTCGGGGAATACTCATAAACGGGGATCTTATGGATGGCGGCGGAAGTCATCACCGCCCCCCTTGCAAGAGAAAGAATCATTGCTGTTTTCACATTCCTGTTGACAAAAGCCGTTTCCATGGAAAGAGCCTCCGCTTTGAATGTTGCGATCAGTTCCCCGATCCCCAGAAAGATCCTTCTCACACATTCCGTATGTTTCAGATCCGCCTTGTTATGGATGACTCCGCAATCCAGTACCCGGATGGAGTTGTGATCCATTTCCACAACTCCGTACCCGGTTTTCCGCATTGCGGTATCAACGCCAAGAATAATCATACGGAATATAAGGAAGAAGAATTATTCTTCATCCATCTGTTCCATGATCTCATCGGAGATCTCGGAATTCTGATGAACATTCTGCACATCATCCAGTTCTTCCAGTTTGTCCACAAGGCGCATAACCTGCTGGGCAGCCTGGACCGTTTTGATCTCAACGGTATTGTCCGGTTTACGGATGATGGCGGCTTCGGAACATTCGATCCCGGCATCTTCCAGAGCTTTGGCGATATCGGTGAAAGCATCCGGTGCGCCCCAGATTTCAGCTACGCCGTCTTCCACGATAATATCTTCTGCACCGGCTTCCAGCACGATGTCCATGAGTTTTTCTTCATCGGCATTGGCTTCATCGGTAATGACAAAGTGGGCTTTTCTCTGGAACATCCAGGAAACAGCACCGCTGGCGGCAAGGTTACCGTTGTTGCGGTCGAAAGCAACACGCACATCACCGATGGTACGGTTTTTGTTGTCTGTCAGACATTCCACGATGAAAGCGGTTCCTTCGGGACCATAGCCTTCATAAACGATTTCTTCATAGTTCACATTCCCCAGTTCACCGGCACCTTTTTTGATGGCGCGGTCGATATTTTCACGGGGCATATTTGCAGATCTTGCTTCGATAAGGGCAAGACGCAGTCTGGGGTTGTTGTTGGGGTCTTTCCCGCTCTGTTTCACGCAGACCATGATCTCTTTTGCCAATTTGGAAAAGATCTTGCCTTTCTTTTTGTCAGAAGCCTCTTTTTTGTGCTTGATGTTAGCCCATTTACTATGACCGGACATGATTACCGCCTTTCTTTTGTTTTTTTATTTTTATCCTTAAAACATCTTTCCTGTCCTGTTCCAAAGATTTTTTTCTATAATTTAATATAGCACACATCCAGTGATTTGTCAATACTTGATTGTTACAGGGAGCGTTTGCAGAAAAGGAATAAAGAAGTTGTCAGGAGGGAAAAGAAGCAAGAAACGCCCGGTGAAACTCTTTATCCCCGTATTTATCTGCACATCCCGCCAGAAGTTCCTCTTTTGTGTAATTGGAAAAAAGATCCTTTACCAGGATCTTTTTTCCCTCCGTATCGATATGGAAAAGCACCTGCCATGTACGGCAGCCGATACGGTATTCCTGATCTTTATTCTCCACTTTTTTTACTCTTTTCCGGGAACTGTCCAAGGGGGAATATTTCAGCTGGATACGGCAGAAATTTTCCACATCCAGTGAGGAAAGACCGGCAAGGAAACGGCTTTTTTCCAGAAAAATTTCTGTAAAAGCGATCTCATACCCCATATCGGAGATCTTATCATGCCAGCCCGCTGCAGAAGAGGGAAACGCATCCGCCTGGGGGATATACGGCTTGATATCAAATACGGGAGTACCGTCCAGTATATCGCACGGCCCGATAAGAAGCCCGTTCTTTTCCACAGAAAGCAGTTCCACACAACTCAACCCTATGGGATTGGGCCGGTGGGGGGATCTTGTGGCAAAAAGGGAATACTTTTTCCCGTCGGGGGAAACCGGAGGCCGTACCATGGGATTCCAGTGATCCCAGTTGAGATGAAAACAGAAAACGACCCAGATACGGTCAAATCCGACAAGATCTTTTGCCGCTTCCGCATACCGGGGCTCATCTTTCACCCATTGGATAAAGGCCGGAACTCCGGAAAATGCCGCCTGCCGGGGCATTTCATACCGGTAACGGGAAGAAGTCCTTACATAGCCGATGGCTTTGAAAGGAAAAGAAGTTATACTTTCTGTGATCTCTTCCGGCATGATTTACTTTTCCAATGCAGGATCTTCCATACCCAGAAAATGAAACGCATCTTTCCGCAAGCCGCAGGAATCACATTTCCCGCATGCTCTGCCGTCGGCAGAAGGATTGTAACAGCTGTGGGTGTCGGAATAATCCACTCCCAGGGAAAGTCCCAGAGAGATGATCTCATGTTTTTTCAGGTTCTGCAGCGGCGCATGGATATTGAATTTCCATCCCTCATCCACGGCGCATGTTCCCAGCCGTGCCGTTTCCGCAAAAGACCGGATAAAATCCGGCCGGCAATCGGGATAACCGGAATAGTCTATGGAATTTACGCCGATGAAAATATCCTTTGCCCCGATACTTTCGGCAAAAGCCGTGGCAAAAGAGAGAAATACCAGATTTCTTGCCGGTACATAAGTGGAAGGCACTCCATGCTCTTCCGGGATATAATCCGGGATCTCTGCCGTTTTTGAAGTAAGGGCGGAGGCTTCCGGCACTCCCAGACGGAAAGAGACCAGATGAAATTCCGCCCCCGCTTTTTCCGCATTTTTTCTGGCAAGGGATAACTCTATATCATGTCTCTGACCGTAATCAAAGGTAAGGGCATGAAGTTCAAATCCTTCTTTTTTTGCGATGGCGAGGCAGGTGACAGAATCCAGCCCGCCGCTTAAAAGTACAACCGCCTTTTTCACGTTCACAACCCCAGTTTTGCTTCCAGTGCCTCACAGCTCATCAAACCGCCCAGGCGTTTTTCCACTTTCCCGCCGCGGATAAAGAAAAGAGCGGGAATGGTATCCACATTCCACTCTGCGGCAAGGGCGGGATATTCATCCACATCCACTTTTCCCACAATGATATCCGGATGCTTTGCGGCAAAATCTTCCAGTACGGGGGCAAGACGGCAGCAGGGACCGCACCATTGCGCCCAGAAATCGACAAGAACGGCTTTCTCCTGTTGGGAAAGGAGTTTTTTCAAAGATCCTTCATTCAGATGCACTACTTCCATTTTACTTCTCCTTGTAATACAGTTGGCAATGACAATACCCCTCAAATTCCGGATCGGCGATCTGCCGGCGGAATTCCTCACAAATACATATATTTTCCGGTATTTTTTTCAACCTGCAGGGACAGTATCCATTTTTCTTCTCCAATACAGCAAGAAGTTTGGAAACCATCTCCTTATCTTCATTGAAACGCACTTTTTCCGGTAACAGCATTTTTTCCTCCCTTTCATCACAACCTTAATGTAGCACTTCTGCCGGAAAAATACAAGGAGCAGATTACTTTTTGTACGAGGGAATTTCAAAAGTCCTCCCGGAAAAAACTTCTCAGGGAGGCACAATAAAAAATCTGTTGCAGAGATGTATTTAAAGAATAACAATACGATAAACGGCTTCTTTTTTCCTGTCCGTTTGATAATAATTTTACCGAACAACGATATAATCAAATCAGTTATGACATTCTTTCCCCGCAGGAAAATCTCCTATTCCCCTGCTGCCCTGAAAGAAATCTGCAAAGGGTTCCTGTTACCCTGCAGATCTGTGACCACAAAAAATTCCCCGGTCATATCCATTTTGATACAGAAAAATTTATGACACCGGTACGGAAAAAAATATACCGGAAGAGAATTTTCTGCCAATAAGATCATTACGGTCAGAGTTCTGCCTGCTGTTCCCGGCAATTCCCATATCCTTGAAAAACACAGTGTTACCCCGGATCTGGCAGCCTCACCCCTTCCAAAAAAATGACAGTGAGATATTAAAAAAATATTCGATACTACCGGATTTTATCGCAAATTACACATAATTTCAGAAAAAAACGGTTTTTTTTGAAAAAAAATCAGATTTTTTAAAGATATCAACTTGTATTTTGCATTAAGTTAATCCATTGTTATTAGCGGGTTATCAAAAAACAGCATGGTGCTGTCTTTTTGTGAAGAATACCTTGAACAACGAAAATAATGGTGTATTATGTCAAGAGAAAAAGGAAAAGTAAAGTGGTTCAACAACTCCAAAGGGTATGGTTTCATTGCCAGAAACGAAGGGGAAGATATTTTTGTGCATTACAGTGCTGTCAAAGTAGATGGTTACAAAACCCTTAAAGAAGGTCAGGATGTGGAATTCACCGTTTCCACAGGTGCCAAAGGCTTGCAGGCAGAAGATGTTGTTCCTGTGCAGGAAGCCTGAAAACCTGTAAAATAACATTCTCCGATCCGGTGGAAGCCTGTGCCGGAAAATGTGTTCTGTCTTCTGTTGCGGCAGTTTGCGGTACTTCCCGGATCAGGGGATCAATAAAAGAAAGCAGAGCGTTGCATGACTTTAAAAGTATGCAACGGTCTTTTTTTGTCTTGACAACATGTTTTTTCAATCAATGACGCTGTCGGAAGGATAATCGATAAAAGGATTGTTTTCCTTTTCAAATCCGATACTTGTACTGTATCCGTGACCGGGGAATACTTCCACATCGTCCCCGTATTTTTCCAGAATGGTTTTCAAAGATGCCAGAAGAGTCTTCGTACTTCCTCCGGGAAGATCCGTCCGCCCCACAGAAGCACGGAAAAGGGTATCTCCGGAAAAGAGGGCATTATATTCTTTGAAGTAATAGCAGACGCATCCGGGGGTATGTCCGGGAGTATGCAAAATTTCCAGAGCCGGATCTTCCGGAGGGAATTCCGCCAGTGCCGGGAGATTTTCTGCCGCAGGATAATAAGGGGGAATGGCATTCATGGGGCTTTCATACATTTTTTTATCCTCCCCATGCAGATAAACGCGTTTGACGTTCAGAAGATCTGCGCACTTTTTCACTGCGGCGATATGATCTATATGGGCATGGGTCAGGAGGATAACGGCCTCCTCATAAGAAAACTTTTCTGCCGTCCGTACAATATCTTCCGCATCTCCTCCGGGATCAATGATATAGAGGATCTTTCCGGAGGGAGAGGGTACAAGATAACAATTCACCTCAAAAACCCCCACCGGGATCATTTCAAAACTTCTGCTCATAGATTATTTCTCCTTTAAAAAAATTCAAAAATTGTTCAAGGTAATCAAAAAAGACTTTTTCTTCTTATATCGTTTCCATGCTGATCTCTGCGGGCTGTCGGCAGAAGATCCTCTCCGTCTCCTGTATCACTTTTTGCTTTGCCGGTGCAATAGAAGATCACTTGAAAATGCTTTGCAATATTTCCATGTCTTTCCCAGGGGCGCACATATTGAAGATCCAGTGACGCCTTTCCGGGGGCAATGACCTCAAATTTCAATATTCTGTACCCCGGCGCACCGCTTTTCATTCTGTCAGAAGCACTGGAAGAGATAAAAGAATCCCGGCACAACCCCAGAAGAACAGGATCAAAGGGAGAGGCAAATTTCCATTGATAGCCGGTTGTGGGATTGGAGGAAAGTTTTACCGTAATGAAACTGCCGGTTTCCACCTGAAAAGTTCTTCCGGAATCCTTTTCAGACAATTCCAGTATTTTTTCACTCATACAGCCGCATGAAAATAAAAGAGCCGCAGAGAACAGTACTGTCAGGATGCTGTGTATATAAAAATCTTTTTTCATTTTCTCTCTTGAAATTACCTCCGGAGGATAATTTACATTCCCTGCAACTTTTTTCAAGGGAAATTTTCATATAAAAGAGGTTTTTTCCCTGCGTTCCATACGGCGGCATAAAAAAGAGGAAAGTTTTGCCAGACGGAGAAGTTCATTTGCCGCAAGTTCCGCCGAAGAAGGGTAAAAAACCATTTCTGAACGCATACTTTCCGCCGTTTCATCCGCTAAAAGATCCGAATCATATCTTTCGATACTGATCCATGACCGGAAATCTTCCATGGAACGGATATGAAAGGATCTTGCTCTCTGCATGACCGGTTCTTCCGGCGGAAAAAGACGGTACTTTTTCATCCGGATATATATTTCATATACCTCCTTTATCTCACAGAAAAAATCCCTGCTGCGGAAAAAAAAGATCTTCTGCCGGGAAAAAGAACTCTCTTCACGGCAATTTTCCTCCGCAAGAAACCCGTCGGAAGCCGAAACAAGGGCATTTTGACTTGCAAACAGAAGTTTTCTCCTTAAAAAAGTAAAAGAAGAGTGAAAAAGATATTTCTTTGCAAAATGTGCGTTTGCTGTATGCAAAAACAGAAAAAATTGAAAATCTTTTCTGTTTTTATATTCCCCCTCCGGAAGAGGGATCTCATCCTGTAAAAGATACATCATTTTTCCTCTTCTTCTTCCAGTTCCTGCAATACTTCCACAATATTTTTCCCCCGGAAAGCAGGATTGATCCCGAATCTTGTAAGGGGGAAATCGAATTTTACCGGATCTTCTGGATCAAAAGAGGCGAATTTTTCCGTGATCTCTTTTGCTGCCGGCAAACCGGCACTTTTAAGAGAAGTAAACCCCAATACCTTTGCCATACGGAACATGTGGGTATCCAGAGGGACAAGAAGTTTCTTTGGCGGGATCTTTTTCCATGTTCCTGTATCCACATCCCTGTTTCTTACCAGAAAACGCAGCATGAGAAAAGGGCGTTTACAGGCACTTTTTCCGGAAGGGACAGGGAAAAGAAAGTGTTTGCTTTCCGGAAAATAATAACAGAGATTTTTACCGAAATTTTCCAATGCAGGAAGAATATCCTCATCATTTTTTTTGTCATATCCGGCAAGGAAAGCATTTTCCAGCGAGCCGTAAAGGTTCAATAATCTGCCGGCACCGGCAAGAAAAAGAGCCATGGAGCTGCCTTTGACGAACCGGTATTGAAAATCGGCAAAAACTTTCTGCAATTCTTCCGGAGAGTTTTTCTTCAATACTTCCGCAAAATCTTTTCCCGGGAGAGAAGAGAGGATCCTCAACACTTTTTCAATACTTGCAAGGATCGCCTCCACTCTGCCGAAAGCAAGGGAACAGGCAATAAGGGCAACGACCTCCCTCACCTCTTTTTTCCTGTATTTATGGAGAAAAAGCAGAGGATCAGGCTCAATATACTCTTTTCTTGCCATGAGAAAGTAAAGCCGCCCGAAACTCTTTCCGGACGGCACATACTTTTTCAGAACTTTTTTTCTTACAGAAATTTTCTCTTTTTTGCAAGTCATAAAAAGAAACTGAAAATTTTATTGCTTACGCAGGTTTGAAAGCATCCTTCCCCACACCGCAGTCCGGACAGAGCCAATCAGAGGGCACATCTTCCCATTTTGTTCCGGGAGCGATCCCTGTTGCAGGATCCCCTTTTTCGGGATCGTACTGAAAACCGCATACTTCGCACACATACTTTTCCATAGTATATAACTCCTTCTTTTTATTTTTATTTCCGGTAAATATTCCGGCTTAACCGATCTTTTTTTCCCAGAGTCCGTGGATATTGCAGTATTCCCGCAAAACCATCCCTGAAGCCAATTTCACAGGGAAAAATGCTTCCGGAACCATCCCTGCTTTCAGATATTCCCGGAATACTTTTGTACCGTCAATGACTTCGATCCATTCGATATGATGCTGTTCCGTCATGGGATGCAGTACATTTTCCCCTATTTTTACAATAAGACCATATTCCCCTTCCACAGGAAAAGGCACATGTTTTTCCAATTTTGTATCTGCTGTCTTCGCCTCCAGTTCCTCCATCGGCTCGGTACAGCATACAACGCATTGGGTACAGCCCTGATCGCTGACAGTTTCCACAGTAAGTCCGCAACTGGCACAACGCATAATCGTGTTCTTTTTCATGTTTCCCCCCTTTTTTCATGAAAAATTCTGCGATCTCCGCAACAGAATCCCCGTGATCCTGAAACAATCAAGCGGAAATCTCTCTACGGATAAAATAACACAGGGAAATGAAAAAGCAAATGAAAAGAAAGAAAAAAACTTTTTTTTCAAATTTTATTCATTTTCGGCTCTGGCACGGCGTGTCATAAGTTCCGTAACAGCCTCCCGGGGGTCTTTTTCCTTGTAGATCACATCATAAACCGCATTGACGATAGGGGTTTCCACGCCGCATTTCCAGGCAAGATCTCTGGCAGATTTGGCTGTTTTCACCCCTTCTGCCACGGTCATTCCCATTTCGGCAGTGATCTCACTTATTTTCCTGCCTTTCCCCAGTTCCTCCCCGACAAATCTGTTGCGGGAGTGTCTGCTTGTGCATGTCACGATAAGGTCACCGATACCGGAAAGCCCTGCAAAGGTGCGTTCATCCCCGCCGAGGGAAATTCCCAGACGGGTCAGTTCCGCTATTGCTCTTGTCATCAACGCAGCTTTGGGATTGTCCCCCATCCCCATCCCGTCAATGATCCCTGCGGCAACTGCATACACATTTTTCAATGCGCCGCCCAGTTCCACTCCCGTAAGGTCGGAAGAGGTGTAAATACGGAAATAGGGATTCATAAAAGTATCCCTTGCTTTTGTGGCAAGATCCTGATCGGCGGAAGCAAGGGTAACAAGAGTTGGCATTTTCCGGGATACCTCTTCGGCATGACTGGGACCGGAAATGGCGCAATATTGCAGATCTTTCCCCAGGATCTCTTTACAGATACCGCTCATGGAAAGAAGTGACCCCACTTCAATACCTTTGGCAATATTGACAAGAGCGTGTTTTCCGGGATCAAAACAATTTTTGAGTTTTTCCAGCGTTCCCCGCATATACTGGGAAGGGGAGGCAAGGACGAGAAGTTCCGCATTTTCCACAGCATTTGCCATATCCTCTTCTATAAGGATAGTTTCCGGTACGGCAACGCCTTTAAGGAATTTATTTTCCCTTTTTTCCCGGATCTCCCGGAGATTTTCCGGAAAAGGTCCCCATAAAATAGTATTTTTTCCGTTTCCGGCAAGCACCATTGCCAGTGCTGTACCCCAGGCACCATCTCCAAGTACTGTCACATTCTGAAAAGAGTTCATATTATTTTTCCCCGTTGTCTGTATTGTCTTTCTTTTTCACAAATCTGCTTTCCGTACCATTGAGAAGTCGTTTGATGTTGGAAATATGCTTGACAATGGCAAGAACACCAAGAAGGATAAACAACGCCAATTCCATATCGGACACATTCCAGAGTCCCAGTTTCCCTGCCCCCCAGGCAAATACCGGCAGAAGAGCAGCAGCAAAAATACTGGCAAGAGAAACATACCGGAAAGCAAAGAAAAGAGCTGCCCACACGATCCCGGAAGCAAGAAGTGCAGGAGGATTCAAAGCCAGAACCGCTCCCGCTGCGGTGGAAATACCCTTGCCGCCTTTAAATTTCAGCCATACAGGGAAAATGTGTCCGGCAACAGCGCAAAATGCGGCAAGAGAGGGGAGAAGTCCCCAGGGATCGGCAAAACAGCCTTTCCGGCAAAGGAAAGTTACCAGAGCCACCGGAAGAGCACTTTTGAGAAAATCGCAGAAAAAGCACCCTTTCCCCCACCATTTTCCCACAACTCTTGTTACATTGGTTGCGCCGATGTTGCCGCTGCCGTGTTCTCTTATGTCGATCCCTTTCATCTTTCCAATGAGGAAGCCGAAAGGGATACTGCCGGCAAGATAAGAAAAGATAATCGTTGCGGCAATGGAAAGTGCCGGAAGGTTGTTTTCCACAAAAGTCATCATATTTTCTCCTTTTCTGATTTGTCTTTTTGTTCCGGTAAGGCTATATTTATACAGAAGGAACTCCATCCGCACAAAAATAAAAAAATAAAACCGGGTCTATATATTATGCCTCCAAAATCTGATTTTTCAAGTAAAAACGCAAAAAGTTTATCCACTTTCCCCTCAAAATTGATTATCGGAAATGCCGTAAACAGTGCAGATATCCTTTACGGAAGCCGTTTCCGTGCGGAAGATGATTTTATCTACTTTGAACATGAAGGCAGAAAGGGCATCGTCGTATCCTCTCTGGAATATTCCCGTGCGCTGGAACAGGTGAAAAAAGGTGTGGAAGTACTGGAATACTCCTCCCTTATGCGTAAAAACGATCTGGCAAAAGGGATATCGGCGGAAGTGGCTCTTTCCCGTTTTCTGCAGGTAAAAGAGTGGCTTGTACCTGCCTCCTTTCCTTTCGGAAAAGCAGTGAATCTCTGTAAGGAGGGAATTTCTGTCCAAAGTGCCGACGGGGGCTTTTTTCCGGAAAGGGAGGTGAAAACGGAAGAGGAGATCGCCTGTATCCGGAAAAGTGTTCACGCTGTGGAAGAGATCATGAAAGAGTTGCAGAATATGATCCGGGAAGCCAGAGTAAATTCACAAAATTACCTTGTCCTTGCAGATAAGGTACTGACCAGTGAATACTTGCGCCGGGAACTGGAAAGCAATTTCAAAAGAATGGGTTTTACAGCCAATCATACCATCATCGCCTGCGGAAAAGATGCCGCCGCTCCTCACAATACCGGTCATGGCCCTCTCCGGGCAGGGGAGACGATCGTGGCAGATATTTTCCCCAGGGATGACGAAACATTCTACTGGGGGGATATGACCCGTACTTTTGTAAAAGGCAAAGCCCCCCTGCATGTAAAAAAAGCCTTTGATGCCGTAAAAGGAGCCTCCCTGGCGGCATTTAAAGTCCTCCGTGCGGGTTCTTCCGGTGCAGGAGTCCATGCAGTTGCGGCAGAATATCTGAAAGAAGCGGGTTTCGTAACGGGAAAAGATGAAAACAACCTCCCCTGCGGATTTTTCCACGGTCTGGGACACGGAGTGGGATTGGAGATCCATGAGGGTCCCCGGCTTTCCCCCTCGTACCCCCAAAAACTTGTGGCGGGAAATGTGGTAAGCGTTGAACCGGGATTATATTATGCCTCCTGGGGGGGCATCCGTCTGGAAGATCTTGCCGTTGTACGGGAAGAGGGGGCGGAAGATCTCAATACGATGGAAATGGAATTGGAGATCCCCTGATTGGGGCGGGTATTTTCCCAAAAATATTTTTTCTGTTGAAAATATGGCAGAAGTGTGCTATATTATCAGTATTGAGTAATAGTCTGAAACAAAACAGGAAAAAAACATTATGAAAAAAACATTGGCCGTGGCTCTTTCCGCCCTCTTCGCCTCCCTCATCCTTACATCCTGTCAGGATCCCTGGATGACCAACACTTCCCGCAATGCCATTGAACAGTACATGATCGCAACAGTCATTGAACGCATCAGCGGAGCAGCAGATTTCAAAAAGTATAAAGGCAAAAAAGTCTATATGGACTACTCTCTTGCCAATCCCCAGGTGGATAAACCCTATTTGCAGGGAAGATTGGAAATGGAACTTTCCCGTTTGAACTGCATCGTTGTGGACAAACAGGAAAAAGCCGATATCATGATCCAGGTGCTTGTAGGTGTACTTGCCACTGACTACAAACGTTTCCTTATCGGTACACCCCCGCTTCCCATTCCCATGCCCAGCACCTCTTTGGAATTTGCCATTCCGGAAGTGGCGTTCTTCAAAAGATTCCAGCGCATTGCCTACGGCAGAATGGCTTTCAATATCTTTGACGCCAAAACCAGGGCCCCGCTGGAAGTCATCCCCTACATCAATGGCAGTGCCCAGTACAACAATTACGCCATATTGCTCTTCCCTTTCACCACCAGCGATATGGATATGAAAGATACCACCTCCGGCAAAATGAATTTCAGTGTGATCGAATAATTGAACACACTGGAATAATTGCTGTCAAAAGAAAAAACAACATTACTTGAGGAGCAGAAAATGAGATTTCTCATTACAGGCGGAGCTGGTTTTATCGGCAGTTTTCTTACAGAATCTCTCATTGCAGACGGTCATTTTGTTACTGTCATTGATAATTTTTCCACAGGAAGCATGGCAAACCTTGCCTCCGTGGAACATAACCCTTCCTTACGGATCATTGAAGATGATATTCTCACTGCTCCCAATATCAAATCCCTTGTAGCGGCAAATGATTGTGTCATCCATCTTGCCGCTGCTGTGGGAGTGGAAAAAGTCGTCCGGGATCCTGTCCAGACCATCATCACCAATGTTCACGGTACAGAGCGGATCCTCACTGCCGCTGCCGAATATTCCAGAAGATGTATTATTGCCTCCACCAGTGAAGTTTACGGAAAATCCGACGCTCCTTTCTTCAAGGAAACAGATGATCTGCGCATCGGTTCCTCCACCAACTCCCGCTGGTCTTATGCATGCAGTAAACTTCTGGATGAATTTTTCCTTATGGCATTTTACCGCAATCACGCTCTTCCCGGTACGGTGGTGCGTTTCTTCAATACCGTCGGCCCCCGTCAGAGCGGAAGATACGGTATGGTACTGCCCCGGTTTGCTGCGGCAGCCCTGAAAGGAGAGGATCTGCCGGTATATGGTACAGGGGAACAGACCAGATGTTTCTGCCATGTGAAAGATGTGGTCAGGGCATTGCGTCTCCTCATCAATGACGACCGTACCTATGGTAAGATCTACAATATCGGAACCACCAGACGCATTTCCATTGAAAATCTTGCCAAACTGGTTATCGAAAGAGCGTCATCCCCCTCCGGCATAAAGAAGATCCCCTACGATCAGGCGTATGAACCGGGTTTTGAAGATATGCTCAACCGGGCGCCGGATTGCAGTGCTCTGCATACTCTTACCGGTTGGGAACCGGAGATCTCCCTTGAAGAAATCATCGATGATGTAACAACTTATGCCAAAGCAAAACTTGACGGAAGGATTTGAAATGAAAGAAGAAACCGCCATCAGTCTTTTTGAAAAATATGATCTTACCAGGATCATCTCCTCCTCCAACGCCGCCTCTATGGCAGTGGATCTTCTTGTACGCCAGGATGCAAAAAGGCTCCTGATCTGTATGGGTTCCGCCTCTGCCAATCTTCCCGACAGTGCTTTTATTTCTTTTTTGAGAGCCATGGGCTGCTGGAAGCCGGAAATGACCTATTGCGACAACATCCCCGCGGAACCGGCAACAGAGGATGTACGCAGAATAGTAAAACAAATGGAACAAAATGATGTGGAATATGTCATAGCCATCGGCGGCGGAAGTGTAATGGATGCGGCAAAAGCGGCATACCTTTCCTATCAGAGCAAAAAAGATGTGACGGAACTTTTCGGTGTCAATAAAATTTCTTCCGTCACTTCTGCAAGTGATTTCAAGAGAGTTATTTGCATACCGACCACCTCCGGAACCGGTTCGGAAGCCACTCCCTATTCCAACATTGTGGACAATGAATCCAAAGTAAAGAAACTTATTGTGGAACAGGCCATCATACCCCAATGGGCGTTCCTTTCTCCCTCCTTTACAAAGAGTATGCCCCTTTCCCTGACAGTCACCACAGCTCTGGATGCTCTTGTGCACTCCATTGAAAGTCTTTTGAATAATTCTTCCCCGGACGCTCCTGCCGAAGCTGAAGAATGGGCATTGACCTCCATCTCTCTTATTGCGGAAAATCTGCCCAAAGCTGTTGCCGATGGAAATGATCTGCAAGCAAGAAAAGCTCTTTCGGAAGCGGCGGCTCTCGGCGGGATGTGTATTACCCACCGTCCTACCAGCCTCCCCCATCTTGCCAGTTTCTCTCTTTACGGGAAAGTCACTCACGGTCAGGCAGTTGCAGCACTTCTTCCCGGATTCTGGGGTTATTACATCGAAGAGGAAAGTGTTGCAAATGCCACCATGAAACTTGCCGGGATCTTTTCCGGTGAAAAAGAAACCGATGCTTCTTCCGTCATCGAATCCTATAAAAACTTTGTCCGCAGTGTGGGCGGAGCCCCCTCCCCCGGCGAACTGGGATTGGATAAGAGTCTCATAGAAAAAATCTCTTCCGACGCTCTTCTCAACCCCGTCAAACTGCAAAGTTCCCCCAGAAAGATCAATTTGGATGACGCTTCCGGCGTCATTTCCGGCATACTGGAAAAAGCGTGGTAAGGAGGAAAGAATTTTCTGCACCACAAAAAACAAAAGGGGGTCTGTATGAAAATTGTGATCGCACCGGACAAATTCAAAGGCAACATGACGGCACCGGAAGTCTGCGGCATCGTCAAACGGGCATTTCTGAAACATCTGCCGGATGCAGAAATCGTCACACTCCCAATGGCTGACGGCGGCGAAGGAACAGTTGACGCCGTCATTTCCGCTACCGGCGGAGCCCTCCATTCTATCGTCGTACAAGGCCCTATGGGAGAAAAAGTGACGGCGAAATACGGCACATTCCGTACAAGTGACGGACGATTGACGGGTGTAATGGAAATGGCATCTGCCAGTGGACTTGCTCTTGTCCCGCCGGAAAAACGCAACATACTCAAAGCCTCCACCTACGGTACCGGGGAAGTGATTAAAGCACTGTTGGATATGGGGGTAAGTGAGATCGTCATTGGTATCGGCGGCAGTGCCACAAATGACGGAGGCGCAGGGATGGCCCAGGCTCTTTCTTTTCATCTGCTGGATAAAGAGGGCAGGGAACTGACTCCCGGCGGAGGAGAATTGATCCATCTGGCAAAAATTGACGCCTCGGAAGCCGATAAGCGTCTGGCAAATGTAAAGTTCCGTGTCGCCTGCGATGTGACAAATCCCCTGCTGGGGGAAAACGGGGCTGCTGCCGTATATGGTCCGCAGAAAGGGGCGGACAGCCACTCCATTCCCATTCTTGAAGCAGGTCTGACCCGTCTGGCAGAGGTATGGAAAAGTGACGGAATGTTGGAAGATGTGACGGAAGCAGGTGACGGAGCAGCCGGCGGATTGGGCGCGGGTTTACGGGCATTCTGTAAAGCGGAAAAAGTCTCCGGCGCGCATCTTGTGATGGATGTGCTTGAATATGAGAAACATCTGCAGGGATCCGATCTTGTGATTTTAGGGGAGGGCTGTACCGATTCCCAGACGGATTCCGGCAAAATATGTTCGGAAGCGGCGAAAACGGCAAAGAAACACCATGTCCCTGCCCTGCTGCTTTCCGGGGCTCTTCTGGGATCGCCGGAAACTTTTGCGGAAACTTTTGATTGTGCGTTCAGTACCTCTACCGGAGGACATAAAAATATAGAGGAAACATTGAGTGCCGGAAAAAAGGATCTTTATTTTACCGCACTCAATATTGCCGCCCTGGTAAAACTTATGCAGAAATAACAAAACAACAGGCAGAAAAATGAAAAATATCTCCCGTTACGGCACAGTCCTTATTCTTTCCGGTCCCAGCGGATCGGGCAAATCCACCCTTACCGCAAGAGCATTGACGGAATTTCCCTCACTCTCTTTCTCCATCTCCTGCACCACCCGCGCGCCCAGGGGAGCGGAAAAAGACGGCGTGGATTATTATTTCCTTACGAAGGAAAAATTTGAGGAACATATTGCCGCAGGGGATTTTCTGGAATATGCCTGCGTTCACGGTAATTTCTACGGCACATTGCGGTCGGAAGTGGCGAAAAGAGTGGAAGAAGGCAAAGATGTGCTGCTGGATATTGATGTGCAGGGAGCGCAGAAAATATTGGAAAAAACTCAAAGCGATCCTTTGCTTGCCAAATGTGTGGAAACTCTTTTCATCGCTCCGCCCTCCTATACGGAACTGGAACGCAGACTCCGGGGCAGGGGGACGGACAGCGAGGAATCCATTGTAAAAAGACTGGGAAATGCCCGTAAGGAGATGGCATGTTATGACAAATATGGTTTTCTTATCATAAATGACGATGTGGAAGAATCTTACGCAAAATTCAAAAGCCTTGTCATCACTTTGCAGAACAGTACAAAACGTTTGAAAGAGGAGCCTTTCCATGAGTAAGAAAAAAATCATTCTTGGCGTTACAGGCGGCATTGCGGTTTACAAAGCGGCGGATCTGTGTTCCAAACTTACCGCCAATGGTTTTGATGTATATCCGGTCATGACGGAAAATGCGTTGAAACTTATTTCTGCAAAAATTTTTCTTACCTTGTCCCGTAATCCGGTGATGACTTCACTCTGGGAAGAAAAAGAGTGGAAACCGGAACATGTGGCACTTGCAGAGGAGGCGGATCTTATGGTGGTTGCGCCCTGCACCGCCAATTTTATAGGTAAATTTACTTACGGGATCGCCGATGATGCCCTTTCCACAACAGCCCTCACCTTTGCCGGAACAGGGAAAAAGATTTTGCTTGCTCCTGCCATGAATAATAATATGTGGGCAAGTCCCGCTGTTATGGAAAATTGCAGAATTTTACGGGAGAGAAAAGTAGAATTTGTCGGCCCTGCGGAAGGCTCACTTGCCTGCGGAACAAAAGGGGCGGGCAGGATGAGTGAAGTACCTGAAATTCTTGAAAAGATCAAACTTCTTGCAGAAGATATCTATCCATGCTGACAGATGCACAACAGCGGGCAGCCGCTAAAAAATTTGCAGCCGAATGGCACGGCAGAGGATATGAAAAAGGCGAAACTCACGCTTTTTGGATGGAACTGCTTCACATGGTTTGCGGAGTAGTTAATCCGGCACAGTTTATTACTTTTGAAAGTCAGGTTGTATTGGGGCATACCTCTTTTATTGATGCTTACATCCCCGAAACCCGGGTGATGATCGAGCAGAAAAGTAAAGATGTTGACCTCAACAAGCCCGCAAAACAGTCAGATGGATCAATGCTTACCCCTTATCAGCAGGCGAAGCGTTACTCTGATGAGCTGGAACTCTCCAAAAAGCCCCGTTATATTGTGGTTTGCAACTTCCAGGAGTTTCACATTCACGATATGGAGCATCCCCACGATGAGCCGGAAGTGCTGAAACTACCTGATCTTCCCAAAGAGTATCACCGGCTTGCCTTTCTGACCGATGTCAACAAGGCGCACCTCAAACGGGAAATGGAACTCTCAATCAAAGCCGGAGAAATCGTTGGCAAAATCTATGATTGTATCCTCAAACATTATCACGATCCCTCTGCCGAAAGCACGCTGAAAAGTTTGAATATGCTTTGCGTGCGGCTGGTATTTTGCCTTTACGCGGAAGATGCCGGGATTTTTGTCAAAGACCAGTTTCACGATTATCTGGCGAGATTTGATGCAAGAGATATTCGCAGAGCGTTGGTGGATTTGTTCAAGGTATTGGATACGCCGGAAGATAAACGCAAAAGTCTGTATCTGGACGATGATCTGGCGGCGTTTCCTTATGTCAACGGTGGACTTTTTGCCGAAACGGAAATTGAGATCCCGCAATTTGATGATACGGTAAAAGAACTGCTGCTGGCAAAAGCAAGCGATGACTTCAATTGGAGTGAAATTTCCCCAACTATTTTTGGAGCGGTCTTTGAAAGCACCCTGAACCCCGAAACCCGCCGTTCCGGAGGAATGCACTATACCAGTATTGAAAACATCCATAAAGTCATTGACCCCTTGTTTCTGGATGAGTTGAAAGCAGAACTGGAAGAGATTTTGAGTATCAAAGCGGTCACAAACCGCAACAAAAAACTCTTTGCATTTCAGGATAAACTTGCTTTTTTGACCTTCCTTGATCCGGCTTGCGGTTCGGGCAACTTCCTGACGGAAACCTATCTGTCGTTGCGTAAACTGGAAAACAGAGTAATTGAAGTTCTGCATGGTGTGGGACAGCAGTTTTTACTCAATCCGATAAAGGTCAGTATCGGGCAGTTTTACGGTATTGAAATCAATGACTTTGCGGTAACGGTTGCGAAAACTGCGCTGTGGATCGCCGAAAGTCAGATGATGAAGGCTACGGAGGATATCGTTCACACCGACTTGGACTTCCTGCCCCTGAAATCTTACGCCAACATCATTGAGGGTAACGCTCTGCGGATAGATTGGAACAGTGTCATTCCCAAAGAAAAACTCAACTATATCATGGGCAACCCGCCGTTTGTGGGTTTCACTTTTATGAGTAAGGAACAAAAGGATGAAATGGCATTGTTATTCAAGGACGTTAAGAATCTTGATTATGTTTGTGCATGGTACAAAAAAGCATCCGATTATATTCAAGGCACAAATATTGAAGTAGCCTATGTCTCTACAAATACAATTACTCAAGGTGAAACTGTTGCACGCTTTTGGGATTTTATGCAGGATAATTTCATAAATTTTGCGTATCGGACTTTTCAATGGGATAGTGAGGCGAATTTGAAAGCTCATGTTCATTGCACTATTATTGGTTTTGCAAAAAGTCATCGAAGCAACTGCTACATATATAACGAATCTTCAAAAGATTTAGCATCTAATATCAATCCCTATTTGATAAACGGACCTAATATTGTTGTGAAAAGCAGAAACACCCCTATCTGCGATTCTCCCAAAATGATTTATGGAAACAAACCTGCTGATGGTGGACATCTGATCATAGAAGAAGAGGACTACAAAGATTTTGTTAAGAAGTGTCCTAAAGCTGTAAAAATGATCAAGCCGCTGATTGGAGCTGCTGAATATATAAAAGGAAAGAAACGTTGGTGCTTGTGGCTTGTAGGCATCTCTCCCTCTGAACTGAAAGAATGTCCTGAAGTGTTGGAAAGAGTAAAAAAATGTCAACAAGCAAGAGAAAGCAGTATTGCTGCCGGAATCAGAAAGTTTGCAGCAACACCAACTCTATTTGCTCAACGGACACAACCTACGGATGTAGATTTCATTATCATTCCAAGAGTATCATCTGAAAGTCGGTTGTATATTCCAATGGGATTCATAAAATCAGGTTCAATTGTTACAGACCTTGTGCAAATTATACCGAATGCCACGCTTTTCCACTTTGGCATATTAACAAGCAGAGTCCATATGGCATGGATGCGGGTTGTTGCCGGACGGTTAAAATCAGATTACCGTTATTCCAAGGATATTGTTTACAACAACTTCCCATGGCCTCTGTTGGACGGATCGGACATATCTGACGGATTGGATAAGTCAGATAAGTCAGATAAGCCCAATAAGTTCAATAAATCTGGTCTTTTTGACAGTATTTCCAAAACAGCACAGGCAATTTTGGATGCCAGAGCGTTGTATCCGGATTGCAGTTTAGCCGACCTTTACGATGAAGCAACGATGCCCCCCGAACTCCGGAAAGCACATCAAGCCAACGATAAAGCTGTAATGAAAGCCTATGGTTACGCGCCAAATATGACCGAGCCGGAAATCGTCGCCAATCTGATGAAACGCTATCAGGAATTGACAGCAAAGGAGAAATGATTTATGGCAAAAGAATCTTCTCTCATTCCTCCCCACGGCGGTTATCAGAAACTCATCACTTATAAATTGGGAAATCTTATCTATGATGCCACAACAGCATTCTGCAATCAATACATAGATATTAAAGACAGAACCCATGACCAGATGGTACAGGCTGCCCGTTCCGGCGTTGCCAATATCATAGAAGGGTCTGTCGCCAGTGCTACAAGCAGAAAAATAGAATTGAAACTTACCGGTAGTGCACGAGCTTCCCAGGAAGAACTTGTGGCAGATTATCTTGCTTTTCTCCGTCAGCGTTCCCTGCCAATCTGGGATCCGGAATCAGGTGAGGCAAAAACTGTCCGGGCTGCCAAACCGGAAGATTTATCTCAACTCCGCCAACTTATGGCTTTTTTAGTGTCCGATAAGTCCGATAAGTCCGATAAGTCCGATAAAAAACTGCTCAAACAGGAAGTTGCCGCCAATACCATGATTTGCCTGATCAGACAGGAAACATTTCTTTTAGACCGTCAGATTTCACGCCTTTGTGCAATTTTTGAAAAAGAGGGCGGCTTTACGGAACGCCTTTACAGGATCCGTTCTCAAAACAGAACGCAGAAAATGGATAACTCCAAACCGGAATAAAAAATTTATTGTTTCACCATGTCTTTCAGAACAAGGGAAACCTCTTTTGCCGTGAGACGTCTTGCCATGCCCACAGGCAGATCTTTCATAAAAAGAGAACCCACAGCAACGCGTTTCAACCGTTTAGTCTCTTTATGGCAACTTTCCATCATGCGCCGGATCTCACGGTTTTTCCCCTCCATAAGCACAAGAAGATATTTATTATCGTGAAGATGCTTTACTTCCTTTGCTTTCAATACATCCCTCCCGTCCCGGATGCCGGTAAGAATACGGGTCACATCTTTTTCCGAAAGAGGGGAATTCAGGGATACTTCATAGGTTTTACTTATCCCGTAACGGGGATGGGTCAATTTTTCTATGAAACTTCCGTCATTGGAAAAAAGGATCATTCCTTCCGAATCTTTATCCAGCCGCCCTGCCGAAACCACTCTGTAATCCCCTTTCGGGATCAGATCCACCGCTTTCTTTTTAGCATGAGGATCATCCATCGTGCAAACATACCCTCTGGGCTTATGCAACATGAAATAAATATAAGCTGTTACAGGCTTGACAACCTTTCCGTCAAATGTGACGGTATCTTTTTCCGTCACTTTACTGGCGGCACGCAAAGCTTTTTCCCCGTTGACAAATATCCGCCCTTCCCGGATCAATCCTTCCGCCGCCCGTCTGGCACACACTCCGGCAGAGGAAAGAAATTTGGCAAGATTCATCTCCCCGGCAGGATTTTTTTCTTCTGCACCAATATCCGTCAGATTTTCCGGCATAATTCCGTCACTTCCATAAATTATTGTTATTCAATGCGTCACTCGTTTTCACCGGAGAGGGCACCGGGCAGTTCTTTATTGCCGGAACACTCTTCTTTTTCCATAACGGAACTGCCCACAACGGTACTTTCCACATCCACATAATCCCCGTCGGGATCACTTGTTTCCTCCTGCCATCTCCCGTTATGGAAAGTATTGCCCACATCTTTCCGGCGGAATGTACCGAAACGGAACACTCTGCCTGACCAGAAAATGGAAAAGATCAGAAGCACCACCAAAAGGGGGATGATGAAAAAACTGAACAGAAACACTGCCAGAGGCAATGCCACCAATATAAAAAAGAGGAGCTTGAAAAGAGTTGCTTTTTTCATCGTTTATTCCCGTCATTTTTCTTCCGTCACAGGAATTTGCGATCCGGCATTTTCATTATTCATTGATACGGAATCATTTACATCCTTTACTTTTTCCGTCACTTCCATCTTTTTCCCTCTGTTTCTTCTGCCATGGGAGTGATATTTCACCTTTTTCACCCGGGGGACAAAACCTGGATCAGGCAGCAGGGAAGACCATTCCTCCCCCATTTTCCAGTTGACTTCGTTCTGGATATAAGCAAGTTCCCTGGCGTGGGAATAGGATTTGTTCCGGGGCAGGGCTGCCACATCCTCTTCTTTCATATTCTGCACCCCTTTGATCCTCTGCTGCATCATCAAAATCTTTACTGCCGCCATGACAGAACGGCGGGTGGGAGTCTGGGGTTTGAGGACTGCATGCAGGAGACTGTCAAAATCATCAAAGGAGGGTTTATTTTCCCATAACGAACCGGGGAAAGGCTCTTTCCCCTCATTGGTCATATAGACTCTTTCCGCAAAGGGGAGGGTGAAAACACTCATCCCCACAGAGATACTGTCCCGGTAAAGTCCCGCCATGACCCGTTTATTGCGTTCTTCCAGCAATTCAAGGAAATAGCGGCACTGCTCCGTTTCATAATTTTTGTCGATATAAGGCAGGAAATATTTCAGGAACCCGTACTGCCGGAATACTTTAAGGATATTATGGGAATAGGGGTTTTTCAAAATCTTTTCCAGTTCCAGAGTGAGCCGGGAGGGGGAAACAAGGGTAATAAGATGCAGGGATTTTCCGATGGCTTCCTCTGTTTCCTTTTCAATACTGAAACCGTATTGTCCGGCAAGTTTCAATGCCCGCAGGATCCTTACCGGATCTTCCTCAAAGCGGATCATGGGATCTCCGATACATCTTACGATCTTTGCATCCAGATCCGCTCTGCCCATTTTGGTATGGTCGGCATATTCATTCTCCACCGGATCATACAAAAGGGCGTTGACCGTAAAATCTCTGCGGAAAGCATCCTCTTCAGCAGTTCCGAACTCATTATCCTGAAAGATCATGTGTTCAGGGGCAGGGCGGTCGCTTTTCCGGAAAGACTGCTGATCGCTTGTAGGACGGCGGCGGAAAGTACTGATCTCAATGATCTCGTCCTTATGGAAAAGATGCACAAGCTGGAATCTCCTGCCGATAAGCAGTGTTCTGCGGTCACGGAAGACCTTTCTCACCTCTGTCGGCGTGGCGGAAGTGGCAATATCATAATCTTTGGGTTTTCTTCCCAGCAGCAGATCCCGGACGGCACCGCCTACGATATAGGCTTCAAATCCGGCAGCCTGCAAACGGGCGATGATCCCGGTGATATGGGGAGCGATCTCTTTCTGAATGTTCATAGTAGTCTTTATTTCCAATCTGAAAAGTTCTTTATTTCTGGGGGACAAGGATCGCGCCGGGCGTATTTTTCTGTATAACAGTATTCACCCGGTCAAGTTCCGGATTGCGTTGCGGGTAATCTGCGTTGAAATGCAGTCCCCGGCTCTCTTTTCTGCTGGATGCGGAATCAATGATCAACTCCGCTACTGTGGCAATGTTCCGCAGTTCCACAAGGTCGCTTGTGATATGGAAATCCCAGTAATATTTTTCGATTTCCGATTGAATATTGCGGATGCGGCGTTTGGCGCGTTCCAGGCGTTTATCTGTACGGACGATACCCACATAATCCCACATGAAACGGCGGATCTCATCCCAGTTATGGGCAATGACGATAAGTTCATCGGAATTGGTGGCATTGCCGGTAGTCCATTCGGGAATGGAACTTTTCGGACGCTTTGCTATCAGTTCCTCCAAACATTTTTCAATGTGTTCCGCTGCAAGTTTGGGCATAACGATCCCTTCCAGCAGACTGTTGCTGGCAAGGCGGTTTGCCCCGTGGAGACCCGTACAGGCATTCTCCCCTACGGCATAAAAACCTTTGATCTCGGTAGTTCCATCCACCCCGCAAAGGACTCCCCCGCAGGAGAAATGGGCTCCGGGAACGACCGGAATGGGCTGTTTTGCCATATTGATCCCCAATTCTTCACACTGTTTGAAAATATGGGGAAAGCGTTTACGCAAAAATTCCTCGCTCTTATGGGTCATATCCAGATAGGCACATGCCTGACCGGTGCGTTTGAGTTCCGTATCAATGGCTCTTGCCACCACATCTCTGGGAGCAAGGCTTTTCAGAGGGTGGTAATTTTCCATAAAGGAGGTGTATTCCCCCTTTTTGTACTGCATTTTCAAAGTACCGCCCTCGCCGCGCAAGGCTTCACTTATAAGAAAATTTTTCACCCGGGGATGATAAAGGAGGGTGGGGTGGAACTGGTAAAATTCCATATTGGCGATCTTTGCATTGGCACGGTATGCCATGGCGACACCGCCGCCGCAGGCAATATCGGCATTACAGGTGCATAAATATACTTTTCCGCATCCGCCGGTGGCTATGGAGGTGGTATAAGCGGAAAAAGTCATTACTTTCCCTGTGGTATTATCAAGGACGTACGCCCCCAGGCACATATCCTCTCCATCCCAGCCCAGGCGGGAAGTAGTGATAAGATCCACGGCGATATGATTTTCAAAGATCTGTATTTTCGGGTTTTTCCGGCAGGCTTCCACAAGGGCGCGCTCGATCTCCGCTCCGGTAATATCTCCGGCATGGATGACCCGGCGTTTCAGGTGGCCGCCCTCTCTGCCCAGATCCAGTTCGTCTTTGTGACGGGGCAGTTTATCGCCCAGATCCCCTCTGGTGGTGAATCTTGTACCGATATCCATAAGCCACCTGATCCGTTCGGGACCGGCTTCCACAATGGCTTTGACTGCCGCAGGATCACAAAGAAAGCCGCCGGCATTGATGGTATCAGTAATATGTTCTTCAAAAGTATCCGCATGATCCATCACACAGGCTATACCGCCCTGGGCAAGTTTGGAGTTGCAGTCATCCACTGCCCCTTTGGTGACAACAGCGATCTTTCCGGAAGACTTTTCCGCCAAAGCCAATGCACTTGACAACCCTGCCAGTCCGCTGCCTATGACCAAATGGTCGAAAAAGTTTTCATTCTTCTGCATTTTTTTGCACCTTTTTTAAATCCGGGAGTTTTATTTTTTCTTTTATGGATTAAATTACACTCATTTAGCAGATTTTTCTATTGTAAAAACAAAAATATTCTGGAAATATCCCGTTTCAGAGCATTTTTTCCCTTTCCGGAGGGAAAGAAAAGGGGATTTTGGAGGTAATATGATGACTGCCGGAAGCGTGACAGAAGAAAAAACAATGAAGGAAGCAAAACTTCTTGCCTTCCTTTCCGGGAAAAAAAGAACTTTTACGGAACTCATACTCTGCGCTCTCTGCGGATGGGCGTACTGTCTGATCTTTGAGGGATTTTCTCTGCATTTTCTTGCCTGGGCGGGAATAGTGCCTCTTTTCCTCCTTGTTTATTCCAAAAGTCCCTCAAAAGCTTTTTTCTACGGGTTTGTCTGGGGATATTTCTGGCATCTGGGATCTTTTTTCTGGCTGCGGGAGATCTTTATTGCCATCCCCTTTGCCCTTGCGGCAGTTCTGGGATTTTTTAACGGTGTCTTCGCCTGGTTCCTGCCTTTCTTTTTCAAGTACCTGCTTATGAAACAATCTCTCCTTGCACTTGAAGCGGATCAGCGCATTTCTTTTGACCGCTTTCCGGCATATTCCCAGATCCTTTTTGCCTTTGCAGCAGCATCTCTCTGGACTGTATTGGAATATATCCGCAGTCACATCTTTACGGGGCTGCCCTGGAATCTGGTGGGGGCAAGTCAATGGAAAATGTTGAATATCATACAGATAGCAGATATTACCGGCATATACGGCATAACCTTTCTCATTATTTTTATGAATGCCTCCCTTTTTCCCCTTTTCCTGTACCTTGCCGGATCTTTCATCCCCCCGTCCTCCCCTTTGCGCACAGCATTTCCCATGCCCTGCCCGGTAATAAAGGAAAACGGCAGAAAAAAATTGGTGTATCAGAGACCTGCAGCCCTTCTTCTTGCCCTTGCGTTTATCGCCGCTTCCAGCAGTTATTCTTCCGTTTCTTTGCAGAAATACAGCAGAAAAAGTCAGGAGGGTATCTTGTTTCATGCCGGGATCGTCCAGCCGGATCTGAGTCAGCGGCGTCACGGCGGAGATGATTCTACAAAAGAAGCCATTGCCGTATGCACAGCATTGAGTGAAGCTCTATTCCGGCGGAATGACGCAAAACCCCATACAGTCATCTGGCCGGAAACAGCCGTCCCCTGTCCATTCAATGCCGCTATGGAAAACTCTTCTTTACTGCGTCAGGAACTCTACCGGATGATCCAAAAATATGATACACCGTTCCTGTTCGGTGCCATAAGACTGGATAAAAATGCCGGAAACAATGAACTGCTTATCTATAATTCCGCTTTATTGTGGGAAAACGGCAATAAATTAAGTTCTTTTGACAAAGTACATATCGTTCCATTCGGGGAATTTGTCCCTTACGGAGAAAAATTCCCTATCCTCAACCGTCTGGTGGGAATGGGCAGAAATCTCAACAGGGGGACGCATTTCACACCATTGGAACTGCATAAGAAAGTGAAAGCGGGAATCTCTATATGTTACGAAGATGTATTTACTTATGTCTCACGCAATCATGTACTCAATGGAGCAAATCTTCTTTTGACCATCACCAATGATGCCTGGTATCCGACAAGTTATGAACCCTCCCAGCACTTTGCCAACTCCCTTTTCCGTGCTGTGGAGTACCGCCTCCCTTTCCTCCGGGTGGGCAATATGGATTATTCCGCCCTGATCGCCCCCACCGGGCAGGTGATACAGGCTCTTGCAACAAAGGAAGACAGTTCCCCTGATCCCGCGTTCAGAGGGAGGAAAAGCGGGATCCTGTCTGTAATGGTTCCGGAAAAACCCCGGCTTACTTTTTATGCAAAATACAGGGATATTTTTACCGGAATATGTTTTTTCCTCCTGATCCTTCTGCTGGCAACAGCCCTGCTGAATTATAAAAGTTTCAAAAATATTCTTCTGGAAAGCTTTCAGAAAAAAGAAGAAAAATAACCATTTGCAAGGATAGTAATATGATCGAAATAACAGAAAAGACAGATAAAGACCTGCGGGATTTTCTCGTCTATCTGCGGGCGGAAAAAAATGCTTCCAGCCATACTTACGGAAACTATTTTCTGGATATTCTCCATTTTGCCCTGCTTCTTTTCAAACTGGATGCAAAGGAAAACTCCATCGACTGGAAAGAGGTGACAGTACAGGATGCCAGAAAATATATCGTTTTGTTACAGGAAGAATCCCTTTCCCGTACATCCATCATCCGTAAAGTATGTGCCATGCGTTCCTTTTTCCGGTATTTACTGCGTGAGGAAAGGATCACGGTAAATCCTTTTTCCGGTCTCACCTCCCCGAAAAAGGCGAAATTACTGCCGAAATATTTTACTGTTGCGGAAGTAGGCAGACTTCTGGATTCCGTCTCCCCTTACTGGCAGGATGCCCGGATAAAAGGGTTGTCCAAAAGTGATGAAAGTGCCGCGTTTTCCGCATTAAGAGATTCCGCCATACTGGAAGTCATCTATTCCGGCGGTTTGCGGATCAGTGAAGCGGTGGGCCTGAATATGGGTTCCATCGACCTTATAAGCGGCGTGATGCTGGTAAAAGGCAAAGGGAAAAAAGAAAGATACTGCGCTCTGGGGGGACCTGCGGAGAGAGTTTTGCGTAAATACCTTGCCGCAAGGAATATAAGAAACTCTGACAGAAACAAAAACGCCCCTCTTTTCCTCAATCAGGATGGGGGCAGACTTACGGCAAGAAGTTTCCAGAGAAATTTCAAACTCTATCTTCTTCAAGCGGGTCTTTCCCCGGATATGACCCCCCATAAACTGCGTCACTCTTTTGCCACACATCTTCTGGATGCCGGGGCAGACCTGCGCAGTGTACAGGAACTTCTGGGACACGAAAATTTAAGCACCACCCAGATCTATACCCATATAAGTGCAGAACGGTTGAAAAATGTTTATGATATGGCTCATCCCAGAGCATAAAAAGGAAAGGCATACGCAAAATGAATAAACAGGAAATACAGGAAAATCCCCCCACCATTACAGAAAACGGAGAAAAAAGGCGTACCCTTTCCATTATAGCAGAACTGTATGTCCTTTTCCTTACTTTTCTTCTGCCTCTCAAATTCGGTACTCTTGTAGGAGTCCCGGAACTTCCCGCTACATACTGGAACAATTTTACAGGTATTCTCATCGGTTCATGGCCGGTTCTCACCTTTCCCGTCTTTGCCGGATTCGGACTTGCCCTCACACTTCTTTTTGCCTTTCCCCGGAAATATGCAAATCTCTCCATGATTGTTTTGGGAGTTTTATGGTGTCTTTTTGCCGCAAGTTCCCTTACCGGGATCATTCACGCCACCACATGGGATTTTTATGAACACAATGTTATTTATGTATTCGGAACTGCCGCATACGCCCTCTCTCTCATGAACCTTTTTTCCAACAACAGAAAATTCGGGAAATATCTTCTGGGATTCCTTGTTGCCGGATTTGTCCTTTCCCTTTATTCTGCCATAATGCAATATACTGTCGGATTTCAGGATCTTACGGAATACTATGAAAAAAGGAAACTGGAAAGCGGTGGCCAGTTCTATTTTGACAAATTCGGCAGACGCCTTGCGGAATACAGGATCTCGGCAGATTTTTCCTCCGGGAATGCCTATTCCGGTTATCTGCTTTTGCTTTTCCCCATCGTTCTTTCCCTTCTCTGTATTGCGGGGGGGAGAGTGACCCCGCCTCTTCCGGCAAAGATTCTGCTTATGACCCCCACAGCAATACTGTTTCTTTTTCTTTTGCGGCAGACCAAAAGCCGGGGCTGTTTCCTTGCACTGATCGCCGGTTGTGTCGTAACGGCACTTGCATTCCGGTACAGGAAAAAAATATTCCTTGCCATTTGCAGTTTTTTTGCCTGTTCCTTTGCCGGGTTCTGCCTTCTTATCGCTCTGGACAGAGGGCCGGAATCCATTCTTTTCCGGCTGGATTATTTCAAAGCGGCGATCCGTATGATGCTGGACTATCCTTTTGCCGGGGCAGGGTGGGGGGAATTTTTCCATAACTACTTCATCTATAAAGACCTGATCAATGATGAAGCACCCCATACCCCTCATAATTTCCCCTTTACAGTCGGTTCCCAATGCGGGATCGGGGCATTTCTCATCTCCTCGCTTCTGATCCTTATCCCCCTTGCCGTTGCATTTCTGCTTTTAAAGAAACAGGGGACAATGCAACGGAAAACACAGGAGGAAAAAGAGCAATTTATTCTTTCCTGCGGTCTTTTGACAGGTTTTGCCGCATGGTTTTTCCATTGTCTGTGTGAAATTGATTTTGAGACTCCCGGCTCTTTCTGTACGGCAGCAGCGGTCGCTTTTCTTATCCTCAACAACCCGGATATGGAAAAACTTTTTCCCCGCTTCTCCCTTGCCTTTCTTGCGGAAAAGAAATATTTTCCAAAGCTCCGGATCATATTTTCTCTCTTTTTCATCATATTTTCTCTGGGACTATTGTTCCGGATCAGTTGGAAAGCCCCCACCCTGATTACTGCGGAAATGGCTTTTGACAGACTCTTTACAGGCGTAAACCCCCATTTCGGAAGACTGGGAGAAAAAATGGCGCAACCGGAGGAAGCGGCAAAACTTTTGCAGGAAGCAGTCAAAAGGATGCCGGAAAGTCCTTTCCCCTGGGATACGGCATCCCATTATGTCGCCGCACTGGGGCCCGCCTATGCCAATGAAGCCATCGCTCTGGTCGTCGAGGCACAGAAACGCTCCCCGAAACGGGCATCCTATTACTACCGGCAATCTCTGGCATACCGGAGACTGGGGGATATACCCAAAGCTGTGGAGATGTTGAAAAAAGCCCGGCAGTGTTCCCCGAAAAATCCGGAATATTTTGATGAAAGACAGAATTGGAACACCCGTTATGAAGATACCGGTTCCCTCTGGTAAGATATACTGCCGGAAGTAGAACACTTGATTGCAGACTTTTGAGAGTTGCCTCCGGGGAGAGAGGGGAAAGAAAAAAAACGGAAAAAAATACATTTGAAGGTTTTATTCCTGAAAAAATGCGCTATATTATAAAATGTGAAAAAAAGATCAACTGATAAAACAAGGATGAGATCATGAAAAAAATGCGTTTTGCTCTTCTGGTGCTTGCCTCCGCCATGCTGTGTTCCGTGCTGGTTTCCTGTAACAAGGATTATACCGGAAAGGAAAAGACCCACCCTGTATTCGTCAAAGCAGGCACAGCCCAGAACAGCGGGGATTATGCGGAAGCTGCCAAACTGTATGAGGAGTTTCTTCTTGTTGCCCCCAAATCTGCCGAAACCCACATGCGCCTTGCCGCACTCTACGGTGACAATCTGGATTCCCCGCTCAAAGCCATTTATCATTATGAAAAAGTCATTGAATTGAGACCGGATGATACAGCAAACAATGATAATATCAGTTCTTTTATCTCTGTGGCAAAGAAAAAACTCTTTGAGGATCTGAAGAGCCAATATCAGGATACGGATAAGGAAAATGCCGTAAAAGCAGAGTTGGAAGCGACAAAGAAAAAACTGGAAGACTATAAAGCGTATGCCGCAAAATTGCGTGCCGCTTATGTTCAGCTTGGAGAAAAATGCCGTAAAGCTCTGAAATACTATCAGGCGGCAAATGGCAAACAGCGTAATGCAGTTTCATCCGCTCAAAAGGATAAAAAAAGTTCTGCAAATGTGAAAAAAGAGGATAAAAAGGTTTCTGTAAAAGCCGGAAACAATTCCGGAAAAACCTCCCGGAATACTGCTGTTGCAGCAAAAACACCGGCAAATAATTCCGGTATCATCGGGAAACATACTGTGAAAAAAGGAGAGACCCTCCACTCCATTTCCAGAAAATATTATGGTACTTCCCGTTACTATAAACTGATTGCCGAAGCCAATAAAGGGAAACTTCCGGCAAATCTGGGTGTCAAAGCGGGCCAGGTTCTGGTTATCCCGCAGAAACCCGCAAAATAAAGCAGGGGATGTTTTCATCCGTTGACAGGATATGTCAGAATTGAAAACATCCTGTATAGATACAGGGGTGTAGCTCAGTTGGCAGAGCAGCGGTCTCCAAAACCGCAGGTCGCAAGTTCGAACCCTGCCGCCCCTGCCATTTTTTTATTGCTTTTCTGCGAAAAATTTTTAACGAAAGAGGAAATTAAAAAAGTCATCCGGAACAAAGGAAAAGAATAGTGGCAAAGTACTGTAAAAGGTAATTTGAGGCGGGTGCCCTCTGCGGCAACAAGTTCAAAATACTTTTTTTACAGGGTAAAGTCAATAAATTTTCTGGCTTTCGGAGAGTTTTGAAATTGCCTCGAAAGAGAGGGTATCATGGTATTATCTGCTGCAAAGTTTTTTTTCTCCGTCTGTTTTCTTGTGATCTTCTGCTCCTGCAGGTTTTTGCCGGAACCGGGAAATGAGCGTACACATTATTACGATCTGGGAATCCCGGAACGCGCCCAACTTGCTGCCGGAACGCGGGTAACGGTATTGCCTTTCACCGTTCTTTCCGGAGAGAGATTCCGTATGGTGGAAAGAAAACAGTTCCTTCTGGAAAACGATGACTGCAACAAATGGCAGATGCCTCCGGGTTCTCTTGTGACAAAATACCTTACATTGTATTTCCGTCAGAACCTTTCCGCGCCCGGAAAAGCCACCCGGAATATTATAGTGGGCGGAACAGTCACAGCATTTGAAAATGACGGCAAAAACGCCATTCTGGGACTTGTATACCGCATTACCTTTCCTGAAATCAAAGGGACAAAGTCGACTCCTGTATCAAGAAATATTCTTATAGAGGAAAAACTGCTGAACGGTTCTCCCGCCTCGTTCGCCTGCGCCATGTCAAAGGCAATGGGAAAAGCGGCACAATATATAGTAAAGGATATAGAAAATAAATGACATTTCTGTTGGAAAATATGTATTGGAAAGCGGCAGTTCTTGGTATTGTTCAGGGACTTACTGAATTTCTTCCAGTAAGCAGTACGGGGCATCTTGTCCTTGCGGGGAAATTTCTGGAAATAGCCCCGGAGGAAAGTACATTTTGCGCCATGTTCAATATCGTGGTGCAGTTGAGTTCCATTCTTGCAGTAGTCATTTATTTCCGCAAACAACTTCTGCCGGAAGCGTTTTTCAGGGAAAAAGAGTGCCGGAAAGAGACTCTTGGTCTCTATTGGCGTACAGCGGCGGCAGTTCTTCCTGCATTGGGGATCGGATATCTCATCAAAGACTATGTGGAAGAGTGGCAGAAAAATCCTTATATTGTTGCCGCTGCGTTGTTTGTTGGAGGTATTGTCCTTATATTCATCGAAAAGGTCATGAAGAGAGAAAAAGTCATTGAAAAGATCACACAGTTTCCTTATATCAAAGCTGTTGGCGTGGGATTTTTCCAGTGTATTGCCATGATCCCCGGAGTATCCCGTTCTGCGGCAACCATTATCGGAGGATTGGCATTGGGAGCGTCCAGACCTCTTGCAGCGGAATTTTCCTTTTTCCTTGCCATTCCCACCATGGCGGCGGCCTCCGGGTATGCACTTCTGAAACACGGCGGAAATCTCTCCATCAAAGAGTGGATCGCCACAGGAATCGGGTTTATTGTCTCTTTTCTGGTCTCCTGGGGAGTCATTGCATGGCTGATGAACTTCATCCGGAAGCGTTCTTTCCAGGTATTCGGTTATTACCGTATCCTGCTGGCAGTTTTTGTAGTCATTTATTTCTTCTGGCTTAAAAAGTAAACATTTTAATCCCCTCTTTCCTTTCTTTCTGCATGTGTCTTTTTGTTTTATAAAGCAGTCATATTATACACTTTTTTTTAAGAAATATACCACAGGATTTTTCTTGTAATTTTCAAAAAGTACATTATGTTTAATAGATAAAAGGTGTTTTACAACAAATCAAAAGGAGTAAGAAATGAAAAAAAGCACAATCTTTTCCGTTATTTTCCTTCTTGCCGGGATGTTTTCTTTTGAATTTATCCTTGCGGCATGGGAAGAACCCGTACTTACCATTTACATCACCCGTCATGCCCAGCGCGGCCCCCGGAGCAAGTGGGCGGAAGCCGACAGAACCAAACAGATGGTGGGTGAATTTCTTGACGGCAAATATATTCCTCCCTCCGGAGACTCCATTACTCCCCTCGGAGTGAAACAGTGTGAACTGCTTGGCGCATATCTGAAAAAACTCAACTTCAAAGGGAAAGTATATTCCTCCCCCAATTTCCGTGCCATGCAGACTGCTGTTGTCACCACCAATGCCATTGACCCGAAACTCCAGATCATTCCCGAACCCGGTCTGCAGAGCGGCGGAAACCGTAAAGAACCTGCCAAAGGAATGAGTTGCGGGGAATTACAGAAGCGTTTCCCCGGTAAAGTCGTTTCTGTGGAAATGCCGGAAAAATGGCAGCTTGCCGGTGAATTTACGGCAGATGACCGGTATAAACGCATGGATAAATTCTTCAATGAACTGCTGAAAAAGGAACCCAAAGGGGAAGTACTTCTTGTGGGACACTCTTCCACTATTCCCTCTCTTCTGGGTGTGCTGAACAAAAGGATCGTGGACAGAAGACTGCATGTGAATGCTTATTATGTATGGAACTGCTGTCTGCATATTTTCAAACTGGATAAAAACGGGAAAGTCGTATTTTCTTCTGTGGAAAACTATAATTACCTGCCGGAAGAGATGCGTACACAGAATTTCGGCAAACCCAATTCCAGAATCAAACCCCGCAACAATTTTGTTCTGCCTGCAAAAGGGGCTGCTTCCGCTGTACCTGCCACTTCTGTTAAAAAGAGTCCGGCAGTTTCTGCTGCTCCTGCGGCAAAAAGCACTCCCAAACTGGGCAATGTATTGAAAAACGGGGATTTTTCCATTCTTTCCAAAGTTACAGCAAGAAATCTGCGTCCCATGAAAAACTGGGAATACAAGGGAACTCTTTTCCCTGCCCCCTGGGAACTGATGGGAAGAGGAAAAGCAGAGTTGAAAGAAAAAGCCTTTGAAGGGAAAAATGTTCTGTGCGTGGAAGGCAATTATGCAAGACTCTGCCAGGATATTGCCGGAACAGGGGTCACAGCCTATACTTTCACATGCAAAGCCAAAGGCAACTGCAAACTGGAAGGCGTTATGTATTTTCAGGGAAAAAGTGCTGCCGCTTCTCCGGTAACACTTACCAATGAGTGGAAAGAAATCAAGTTTACTTTTACCGTTCCTGCGGAAGCAAAATACCGTGTATTGAGTATCCGGCTTACAGGAGAGAAAGCCCGGGCGGAATTTGCCGATTGCAAATTTATTGCAGAAAAATAAAATTTTACAATGGAGATTTTTATGAAAAAAGCCTGTTTTTCCGCTATTATATTTCTTTTTCTCTTTACTTTTCTTCTTCATGCCTCTTCCTACACTCTTTCCCCGGCATTGAAAAAGGATAAGGACGGATTTCTTTCTTTCGATCCGTCTTTTTCTGCCAGAAAGGAATATGCGTACGAATTGAATCCGCCTCTTCCCGGAAGACCTGCGGAAGTATTGATCCGTCCCAAAAGCAGTACCCGCATCCGCTTTGTTTTTGAAAAGGGGGAAGTATTCAATATGCATTTGGAGATCCACCCCCTGCGGGCAACTGTTCCTGCGGATAAACGCAACAAGATCGAAGCAAAAAATCTTGTTCTTACTGATGCAATCATCCATTTAAAGGTCGAACCTTATGCCCATCCTTTCAACCCCCAGATCGTCTCCCAGTTTTTTGTGAAACCGGATATCCGCAATATGGCTCCGGCAGAGGTCGCCAAACTGGATCTGGCAAAACTGCCCAAAGCCTCTGAACATACATTGAAACTGGCGGTCAAACTCAAAGATGGAAAAAGTCATCTTTATCTGGACGGCTCTTTTGCCGGTATTCTGCCTTTCGGCAGATTGAGACAGTGTCAGATCTATCTGAAAGGCAGAGAATCCATCAAAGAGATCACGAAAAATACATTTTCCAATGTTCACGGAACACTTTTTGAGCAGCTGGATCTTTCCCACAGAGCCTCTTCGGAACTTGCGGCAAAAGTTTCCCTTGATGAGAAACTGCCTTTTTTCATTTCTGAAAATATTACTCATGCACTGGATTTGAGAGAGTGCCGCAATCTTTTCGGCAGTGTGAAAGGGTATGCGGAATGTGACCGTACCCGTTATGCTTTTGACGGATTTACCTCTTCCAGACTTTTCAGTATGCCCCTTGCCCAGTACAACAAAGCATACATTCTCTGTGCGCCGCTGCCCGTCAAAAATCCCAAAGAGTATGAACAGGCGTTTTCCCTGCGGATAACACGGTATGCCCCCTTTGCCCGTTCCATGGTACAGATGCCGGGAAATTTCATTGATTTTACCGGAAAATCTCCGGATGTAAAAAAAGTCGGCTCTGCCAAAGTAAAAGTTGACGGCAAAGAAGTTTCCATCCCCCTTTACCTTGCCGGTGTGGAACTTGACCACAATGCTCTGCACAATATTCTTTTTACCAATACCACAGCCAAACTGCCCTTTTCCAACTATCTGGATGTGGAATTCCAGGAGGGGAAAGAACCCCGCAGATTGAAAGACAGAAACCGGAAAAAAGCTTCTGTTGCCGTATTTGCCCTGACATTGGAAAGAACTCCTGTTGTTTTACAGGAAGTCCAGAAAAGCAAGGGAAATATTTTTGAGGGAGATGAGCCTTTCCATATCGGTCTTACCGGAACTGCGGAAAAAGCAGGGGAATACCTTTTGAAATACGATGTTTATACCCTCGAAGGTAAAAAAGTTCTTTCCAAATCCCGGAAAGAAAATTTTTCCAAAGGGGAAAAGAGAGATATTTCCATTGTGGAAAAATTTTCTGAAAAAGGCTATTTTGAAATAAAGATCGGTCTTTATGATGCTTCCGGCAGAAAAACAGCGTTCAGAAATTCCTCTTTTGTTATGCTTCAGGAAAATACAAGAAAAGCAACACGGGAGGAAAGTCCCTTTATGCAATGGCTTGCCGGCAAAGTTCACCTTATTCCCATGTATAACAAACTGGGAATATTGAATTTTTCCTCTTCCTACAATATGCCGGAAAAGGATGTTCCCAATTTCCATCTTGTGCAGTTCCCCGACCTCATCCGCAGCATCTATCCGGATAAAAGCGTGCTTACCGCAGATGAGGAAGCATGGAAGAAAATGGATAACGATCTTCTTTATGTACTGGGCCAGTATGTAAAAAGATTCCCCAACACCAGAAGGATACTTCTTTACCATGAAAGTTATCCCAACCAATATGGAGTCATCCCCAATACCATTCTCAATAAAGAACCCCGGAAATTTGACGCAAAACGGGAAAAGATCGAACAGGCAAGGGTGAAAGCAGCCACCAGATATTGCAAAATGATCCGGAAACACTTCCCCCACCTGAAAATCATCTTCGGCAACTCCTGTTACGCCCAGGAGATGCTGGAAACTTATGCGGCAAGAGGATTTGACAAAACTCTCATCGACTTTGTAGGCAGTGAGGGACTGGGGTCCTGGCACGCACTGCCTGAATCGTTCAGTTTCTGGAATCCCTGCGGAAGTTCCTATATTTTACGGGAAACGGCTCTTGCCAACGGCTATAAAGCCCCCGTAACGGCTACTTACGAATGGTGCTGCCGGGGCAGTAATCCTGTTCCCTGGGAAAAAAGTGAAAAAGAAGGTTTCCTGCGTCAGGCAAGAGAATATGCCAGAGATCTTTTGATCGCGTTCTCTTTCGGATATGAAAATATTCCCATACAGTGCGGTCAGAATGCAGATACCTCCTACGGTGACGGCAGAACATACGGTTCCGACGGCGGATTCAATGTGGATCTGCTGCCCAAACCTTCCATTGCCATGTTCGGCACCATCACAAGGATCCTGGATCAGGCAAAGTTTATCCGTATGATGCCGGATATGCCTTTTGTTTACTGTTACGAATTTGTACGCAAAGACGGGAAATATGTCTATGCGTACTGGACAGCGGACAGAATTGCAGAGTGCCGTTTCACTTTTGCAAACGATCAAAAAATCGTCAGGGAAGATCTTTACGGCAGAAGAAGCATCCTTTCTCCGGTGAAAAATTCCTTCACCGCAACAGGAAACAATGTACCGCAATATTTTATTTCCAAAAGCAGGATGCTTTCTGCCCGGATCCTTTCCCGGAAGTTTGATCTTCCCGCCGCTCCGGAAAAGAAAAAAATCCTTTCCGCCATTCCTCTCATAACAGAAAACTTCCTTGTGACAAACGAAGAGGATTTCTTCCTTTCCAAACAGAAAGAGGAAGAGCGTCATCCTTTCAAGATCAAAAACCGTATTCCGGCGAAGGTTTCCAGTTACATGGATAAGGATAAAGGAAAAACACTCAAAATCGCCTTTGATGTTTCTTCCCTGCCGCAGAACGACCGCTGGAACCACGGGGGATATACGGTCATCCGGTTCAAAACCCCCATGGATGTCCCCCGGAACACCGATTATCTGGGGATATGGGTGAAAGGCAATGATTCCATGGGAAGATTCGCCTGGGAAGTCACAGATCAGAAAGGCAGAAAATATGTTTCCCACCTGGGATACCGCAATGAATTGAAATTCGGCGACTGGCAGTTCCTTTCCATGCCGTTGAATCCGCAACTTGCCGGAGGAACTGTGGGATTCGGTTATCAGTGGATGAACCCCAACCGTATCAAGAGTATGTACGGCCCTGTCAAAATAACCGGAATAGTGGTTTCCACCACAGTCAAAAGGGAAGAGATCTTCCGACTCGGCAAGGTGGAAAAACAGGAAATACTTCTGGGAAATGCTTTTGCTTTCCGTAAATAATCTGCCGGAATACCGGGAAAAACAACATACATGAGAAGCGTGTAACGCTTTCCCGTATGCTCTGTTCCCCGGGATTTTTCCTGCGCCACTTACGGAACTTTGATCCTTTTCCGGATCCATCCGGGGTTGTTGCCCACCTTTTTTGAGGTTTTGCAACAACCCTTTTCTTTTTTACGAGTTGTGATAAATTACAGACCTTGAAGATGTGCCGCTTCTTTCCAGATGGCGGCGGCTTTGGCATTGAGTAATGTGATTGCCCCTGCTTTTTTGCCTTCTTTCAGCATTTTTCTTGCTTCCTGCAGCGTTTCTTCATATTCGGCAAAGGATTTTTTCTCAAAAGCAAGCCATGCTTCCGGAATGGGGGCTTCCAGACCTTTTTTATCAAATTCTGCCCAGACAAATTTACTCCAGGAGAGATCGGTCATTCTCTTATCCAGTGTTTCCACGCAGATGGGGACAGGTACGCAGATACCGTGTCTGGGATGACCAATGGTAAAATAAGCTGTGGAAAGAACATGAGGAAACTCTTTATCGATCACCAGAGTGGAGGAGGAATTGGTATATTTGAAACAGACACTTCTGGGATTGGGGGAATCTTTGGGTACGGTATGAGTACGGGCAAGGGCGAGACTGTCGGCAACAGTGATCTTTCCATTTTTCCGCAATGCTTCATTTAAGGAGGTCAGGGCAACAAAAGCTCTCACACTGCTGTTGATGTAACTTTTGATATTATTTTCTGTCCGCTGTGCCATTCCGGGATTGTACCAGATATTGGCACGGACGGCATATCCATTGTCATACCGGACGGGGGAGACGAATTTTGCGGTCATTTCGCATACATACCCTTCTTTTGTATCCATAAAAAAGAAGATGGAACCGCTCTGTTTGTGATAGTAATCTTTTTCTTTGATGAATCCTTCCAGTTTGGCAACTGCCTCTTTTGCGGTATCGCAACTTTCCAGAATGGCTCTCAAAATGGCGGGAGTACCTTTTTTTGTTTTATCCGTATTGTTTTCCACACATTTTTCCCCGCTGTTCACCACAACGGCAAGTCCGGAAGCGTTCATTCCCATACAGGGGGCCTGATAATTGGGGGCTGAATTACCCAGTCCCACCCATTTGCGTTTGACTGTTTTTGTTTCTTTCGACCAGAATGTGATAAGGTTTTCCCAGAAGTTTTTTTCAACTTCCGCAACTTCCTCTTTCCCTATGAGAACGGCAATATTTCTGCTTGTGGCATCCCGGTTCTTATGGAGAAAGTTGGTATTGTTTTTCGTAGCATCGGAAAAAACCATCCAGGAGGTACATTCGTGACCGGGACCGTTTTTCTCTTCTTCCGCAGTAATATCCATCAGTGGAAAATTACAGGAAAGAACTGCACACAAAATTTTGGAATACAACCATGGATTTTTTTTCATTTTTTTCTCCTTTTCCGGGAAATTCACATTACAAGAAATCTGCCTGTAAAAGTAATGTAGCACCGGAAGAAAAAAAGACAAATATTTTTTACCGATAATTTTATAAAAAGATATTTACTTTCTCCTTTCACAGTGTATATTGAGTAATATCATAGTATGCTTTTCCAACAGAAAGGATCATAAAATGCGGGAAGAACTCGTTGCTTTACATAAAGAATTGCGTCGTTATTTCGGGGAAAACGGCGGACAGAAATGTCAGGATGCTTCCAGACTTGCCCGCAAAGAGGAAATCATGAAAAATATGGATGATTTTTCCGCTGAAAATCCCTCTGTTTCCCCCCTTGCATTGCGGAAAAAACTCTATGAAAAGATCAGTGAAAAATTTGAACCGGTCCTTTTCCCCGATTCCCCTTTCTATAACGGGATCGAGGGCAATGGCGGCTGGAACTGTTCCACCCCCTCCTTATGGCTTCTTGTCCATCAGGAAATGCCTTTCAGAAAAGAAGCGGTAGAAGATATTGAGCGTTTCACCATTGCAAGACAGGAGTGTTTTTTTCTTTCCTCCAACTTTTTCACCGATCTTGCCCATCATGCCCCCCCCATCCCGCAGGTACTGGAAAAAGGATTCAAAGGGATCCGGGAAGATGCCCGGAACCTTCTTTTGCAAAATCTCTCCCCGGAAGAAAAAGAGTATGTAAAAACTCTGATCGCCGGATTGGAGGCAGTAAAAGTCATACAGGAAAAGTACCGGAAAAAGGCTCTGGAATATCTGGAAAAAGGCAATTTGACTTTTTTACAGAAAAAATTTATGCAGATGGTTGCTCAAAGTGCCGCAAGATCCCCCTGGGAAAAGCCGCAAACATTTTATGAAGCCCTCAATACCTGTGCTTTTGTGCGGGAGATCATGGGGGAACTGGACGGCTTGCGTACCAACAGTTACGGAAGAGTGGACGCATGGCTTGTTTCCTATTATGAAAAGGATCTGAAAGAGGGCCGCATAACGGAAGAGGAAGCGTATGACCTCATCTGCCGTTTTCTCCTTGCCGCCGACTCTCTCTATGACCATGACAGTATGGTGAACGCCTATTCCGAACATGAAAACGAGATCACCCTCACACTGGGCGGCTGTGATAAAGAGGGCAAGGAAGTTTTCAATTCCCTCACGCGTCTTTTCCTCCGTGCTTACAGGGAAAATGATCTTGTCTATCCCAAACCTCACTGCCGTTTTTCCGCAAACTCCTCAAAGGAATATCTGCGTCTTATTACCGACGATATTCTTGCGGGAAGAGGTATTTATACCCTCAACAACGATGATTCCCTTATCCCCGCCCTTGTGAAAGACGGCAAAACTCTTTCCGATGCCCGTTCCTATTGCTGTACCGGGTGCTGGGATATTGCCATACTTGGAAAAGAGGACAATGCCGGGGGCGGGTATTTCAACCTGGCAAAAATTCTGGAATGTTCCATCTATGAAAAAGAAAGCAGAGAAGTATTGGAAAAACTTCATTACTCTTTCCTTTCCCTTGAAAATGCCTCTTCTTTTGAAGAATTTTATGAAAAAATCATGGCAAACACTCTTACCGTACTGCATGACCGCCTTGCCACCCAGGGGAAAAACGGAAAACGATACGGCAAAATGATCCCTGCCCCCCTGAATTCCGGTTGTTCCCATGCCTTTATGGAAAGTCATAAAGATTTCATGTCCGGCGGACAGACATACAGCCCCAGTGCCGTTTCTTTCTGTTTCTTTGCTGATTTTCTGGATTCTCTCCTTGCAATAAAGGAACTTTGTTTTGAGAAAAAAATATGCTCACTTCCCGCGCTTCTGCAAGCTGTAAGAAACAACTGGCAGGGGGAAGAGGGGGAATTTTTACGCAAAAATGTCCTGCGTTCCTCCCATTGGGGGGATAATAAGGAAGTCACCCGGACTCTGGGGAGAAGGATCTTTGAAGAACTTTACAGTTTTCTCCGGAAGTATGAAAATGAAAAAGGCGGAAAATATCAGGCCGGATTCTGGTGTTACCGGGAATTCCGTTTCTGGGGGGAAAAACTCAAAGCCCTGCCCGACGGAAGAAGAAACGGGGATCTTCTGGCTCAAAGTCTGAATCCCTCCCACTTCCGCTGTCATGAAGATATTACAGGCGTACTGCAATCTCTTGCATGTCTGGATATGGAAAAGGTTGCCGGAAACAGTGTGGTCAATCTGATGCTGGAACGTTCCGGCATAACAGAGGAAACAGCAGAAAACCTTGTACGTACTTTTGCCAGACTCCAACTTCAACAGCTGCAATTAAACTGTGCAGGCAGGGAAGAACTTTTCGATGCAATGCTTCATCCGGAAAAACATCAGAGTCTTTTTGTAAGGATATGCGGTTTTTCCGCTAAATTTATCTCTCTTTCCCCCCAATGGCAGAAAGAGATCCTTGAACGCACTTCCTTCTGAAAATAAAAAACAGAAAAAGATATTGTGAGAGACACAAGAGGTCTCTCACAGGAGGGCTGCTGCAAACGATCCGGTGCAACAACCCCTGTATATATTTTTCCGGCAATTATTTTACTGCAAGAACTGCCTTTTTGAATCCTTCGGCAGAACGGAGAATGACTTTTTCCGATACACAGAAGGTGGTACGGAAATATCCGGGACAGCCGAAAGCACTTCCGGGAACAACAAGGATGTGTTCTTTCAAAAGAGCGTCAATGAATATTTTCTCATCCTTCGTGGGGGATTTGGCAAAGAAATAAAACGCTCCTTTGGGCATAGTAAATTCGATTCCTGCATCGGAAAGGACTTTTGCCATGGCATTTCTTCTGCTGCGGTAAATATCCAGATCCACTTTCGCATCCAGGCACTCCATAAGGATCTTCTGACCGATGGCGGGCGCATTCACATACCCCAGGATACGGTTGCAGAGGATGAGGGCATTCATCAATTCCTCCACATCTGCCATTTCAGGATTGGCGGCAATGTAGCCAATGCGCTCCCCGGCAAGGGAAAGGGTCTTGGAGAAAGAACCCACCACAAGAGAGTGTTCAAAATAAGTGAAGAGGGAGGGGATGAAAGTATCATCATAATTCAGGAACCGGTAAGGCTCATCCGCGAGCACATAAATCGCCCTTGCGTATTTTTCCTCCGCTTCTTTCACCACTTTCCCCAATGCGGCAAGTTCTTCTGCCGTATAGATCTGACCGGTGGGATTGTGGGGGGAATTGATAATGATCGCCTTGGTCTTTTCATTGATGGCTCCTGCAAGGGCATCCACATCCAGTTCAAAGGTAAAATCTTTGGAGGGGACGGTTTTCAGTTTCCCCCCGAAATTGCCTGCATAAGCACCATATTCCACAAAGTAGGGGGCGGGAGTGAGTACTTCATCGCCTTCGGAGAGAATGGCACGGAAAACCGTATTCAATCCCCCGGCTGCGCCCACAGTTACAACCACATGGTTTGCGGAAAGAGTTTTTCCCTGTTCCACGGAAAGTTTTTCTGCCAGCATACTGCGCAAAGCAGGATACCCGGCATTGGGCATATAGCCTATGGCAAAGGGTTCAGCAGCCCCTTTTGCGATTTTTGCAAGGGCTTCCGCCACCTGGGGCGGAGGGGGAAGGTCGGGATTCCCCAGACTGAAATCATATACATTATCCTCCCCGTACTGTTTTTTCAGTTCGATTCCTGCTTCAAACATCTTTCTTATACCGGAGGAATTGGCAAGAAAACCTTTGATCTCTTCTGTAACGGTCTGCATGATATTTTTCCTTTTTTTTATTCAGTGTGAGGTCATTGTAAAGTATAGTCCAGTTTACATACGGAACATATTTTTTCTATTGTGGCTCTTTCTTCAGCAAAAACTGCCGCATCTTTCAGCCGGAAAGCATCTTTTGCCGTATAATCCAGATGATAATATGCAGGAGTGATCCTGCAATCGGTCACATCCTTTGTTCCGTCAGAAAGAAACCCTCCTTTGATCCCCAGACGGGCAAAACAGGGCAGGGAACCTGCCACATCCCATAATTTTGCATTGGTGATCAATGCTCCATCCCTGCCGGAAGCAAGGCTGGCAGCAGAATAGACAAAAGAACCGGTGGCAAGAACAGGATTATGGATATGGATGCTTCCTTTTTTCGCCACCACCTGGGAAAGAGCCACCATGGAAGAACCGGTAAAGGGTTTACCGGGGCTTTTCAGCGATACGACGCAATTTCTCAAATCCTGAAAAGATTTTATTTCCCTGTTGCCGGCATACAATACTTCCTCTCCGTCCGTAAGAAGCACCTCCCCTTTTTCCGGCAGGAACACCCCTCCCTGCTGAATGATTCCGCCACGGGCAAAACCTATGGAGATCCCCCAGGTATCGTAGGAGGCGGCAAAATTGGCAGTTCCATCCACAGGGTCAATGATCCAGCAATCTCCGGAAAGGGCATTGTCCAGATACTCTTTGCCTTTTGTTTCAAAGGTTTCTTCACCTATAAGGAAAGTATTTTCATCCACAAGTTCCCCTGCCAGAAAGTCTTCAATACTTTTATCCGCAAGAGTAACCGGCGTCATATCCTCTTTGAGAACCGTGTGGGGGTCATTTTTGATCTTCAACCCCAGAAGAGCCGCTTCCCAGAAAAGAGCGAGGATCCTGTCTTTATCCCAGTAATTCATTTTTCCCTCTCATTCACCGATGATCTTGATAAGGACGCGTTTTTTTCTTCCGCCGTCAAATTCCCCGTAAAAAATCTGTTCCCAGGGACCGAAATCCAGTTCGCCGTTGGTAACAGCGATCACCACTTCCCTGCCCATGATCTGTCTGCGCAAGTGGGAGTCGGCATTATCTTCGCCTGCAAGGTTGTGTTTGTACTGATCCACAGGTTCGTGAGGGGCAAGAAAATCAAGCCATTTCACATAATCTTCATGCAGTCCGGGTTCATTGTCATTGATAAACACGGATGCGGTAATGTGCATGGCATTACACAGAAGCAACCCCTCTTTTATTCCGGATTCTTTCAATGCCTCCCTTACATCTCTTGTGATATTGGTGAAGGAACATTTACTCTGGATGTTGAAAGTAAGTTCTTTTCTGTAACTTTTCATTTTTTCCCTCTCAAAAATACTTCATATTTACATTGCATGATGTAATTTACCTCTTTCCGGAAAAAAAGCAATATCCGGAAATACTTTTTCAACTTGAAATTTCAGGAAAATACAGTATTTTTAAAAGTGCAGGATATTTTCTCCTGCGGATCGGAGGAAAAAATGAGATGTCCCAGATGTGCCTGTCAGGACGATAAAGTAATGGATTCAAGAGCCACCAAAGAGGGTGCAGGCGTACGCAGAAGAAGAGAATGTCTTAACTGCGGTCACCGTTTCACCACCTATGAAGAGATCATCCAGGCGGAACTCAAAGTAGTGAAAAGGGATGGCACCCATGAAGATTTTGACCGGGAAAAATTGCGCCGGGGGATCGAAAAAGCCTGCTGGAAAAGAGCCGTAAAGGCCGAAGAAATCGATCATATCGTCACTACTATCGTTTCCGGACTGGAAAAGGACTATGAACGGGAAGTACCAAGCGTGGAGATCGGAAACCGTACCATGGAAGCTCTGCGTGCCGTGGATAAGGTAGCCTATGTGCGTTTTGCCTCCATTTACCGGGATTTCAAGGATATAGAAGAATTTGTCGCAGAGATCCGCCAGATGGGAAAAAGCAGAAAAACAGAAAAGTGAAAAAGAGTTGCAGATGACTTCTTTGCGTGAAACAGGAAAAGATTATTTCCGCAAGCGTATATTCTCCCTGAAAAATACCCTTATACACATGATGGGGGAAAAAGGGTTTATCCTCCTTGCCAGTATTATTGTGGGCGTAGTCTCCGGGGCGGGGGCAGTCATACTCAAACATTTTACCCATTTCTGTCATCATCTTGTAGATAAGATCCCCCCATTTCCCGGCATACAGTTTCTTCTGCCTGCCATTCCCTGTGCAGTGATTTTACTGTGTATTTTCATCGTCCGGTATCTTTACCGGGTGAAACAATACGATAAAAGTCTTGCCTGCGTGATCCTTTCCACCACCAACGGCACAAGCGATCTGCCGCCGTATAAAATGTACTCCCATATCCTTACAAGCGGACTTGCCGTAGGCTTCGGAGCTTCTGCCGGTCTGGAAGCCCCCAGTGCCCTCACCGGTTCCGCAATAGGGAGCAATTTCGCCAAAATGCTCCGGCTGGGCAGAGAGGGCAGAACTCTGCTTCTTGCCTGCGGCGGAGGAGGAGCTATTTCCGCTATCTTTGACAGTCCCGTTGCCGGCGCACTTTTTGCCTGTGAGATCCTTCTGCCCTCCTTTTCCGTTCCTGCCCTTGTGCCGCTTCTCATGGCATCAGCCGCCGCTTCGGTAGTCTCCCAGATCTTTGCCATACCCTCCGCCTTCATCCAGTTGAGTGAGGGGACGGCATGGACGATAGATAATATCTCCTGTTACATCCTTATCGGTGTTGCCTGCGGACTTCTTTCCGCTTTTGTGATCAAAAGCACTCTTTTTGTAGGCAGAAGTCTGAAAAAATTTTCCAATAAATGGACAAAACTTCTTTCCGGTTTATTTCTCATCTATCTGACATTTCTTTTGTTCCCCGCTCTGAAAGGGGAGGGTTATTCCCTTATTTCCGCACTCATTGAGGGAAAAAGCAATATGGTCTTTTCCGGTACTTTCTTTACTTCCCTCGGAGAAAACCCCTGGTTTCTCATCTTTTTTGTTGTACTTCTTTTTCTTCTGAAACCGGTGATCTCCGCACTTTGTATCGACAGCGGCGGTGATGGAGGTATTTTCGGTCCTTCTCTTTTCACCGGTGCTTTTCTTGGATACTTTATGGCAAAAGTCATCAATGCCAGTACATTGGCCTCTATTGATCCCGTCAACTGTATTGCAGCCGGAATGGGAGGAGTTCTTGCCGGAGTGATGCATGCACCCCTTACCGGGATCTTCCTTATTGCGGAAATTACCGGAGGATACAAACTTTTTGTCCCCCTTATGATCGTTGCCGCTTTATCCAGTTTTATTTCCAAACGCCTTACAGGACATAATATTTACAAGTCCGCCATCGTCCAGCGGGGCGGAATACCGGAAATGAAAGAGGGGGATGCCGCTTTGCACAGACATACTCTGCGGTCTTTGGTGGAAAAAGATTATATGCCTGTAAAGGAGAACGATACTTTGCGTACTCTTCTGGATGTGGTGATCCATTCCAGACACACGGTTTTTCCGGTAGTGGATGAATCCGGCACTCTCAAAGGCATTGTACGCATCGCCAGTATCCGCCCCTATCTTCTGGATACGGCAATGCACGATGTAGTGCTTATTTATGATGTAATGGGGCAGACAGGACCCGCATTGGATGTGAATGACAATCTGAAAGATGCGGCAAGACTTTTTGAACATCTGCGTACAAATCATCTGCCTGTACTGGAAAACGGCAAATATGCCGGATTCATCTCCAAAGCAGGGTTGTTTGATGCCTACCGTACAAGAGTACAGAATTCCCACGAACTCTTTTAAGCAGTCATTCCTGAATAAGGGCAGTAACCTTTATTCCGGCTTTTTCCCACGCTGTCACAGCTTCATCCTGTGAAGAAAAGGCAAGGACACGTTTTATACATTTATCCGCTTCTCCATTCAAAGAAGGAAGAGTATCCCATACCAGAAGAGGAGTCTCCCCGCCGGAGATCTTTTTCACAAAAGGAACAGAAAACATCTCTGCAAGACGCTTTGCAAAATGACTGCTTTCCCCCTCTCCGGCAATGATACAATCAAAGGAAAAACCCTCCTCTTCTATCAGAAAACGGTCATACATTTTATGACATGCCTCATCAAAAAGCCGTTTTTCCCCCACAAGAGAAACTGTATCGTTTTTGTACGGAATAAGCCGCTGCAATGTGGAATTTTCCCCAAGGATCTTTTCCCGGAAAGCATACATTTTTTCATTCATTTTACCGAACTTTTCCAGAAATTCGGAAAAGTTGATATCTGCATTATGATCCGCATTGTCGGAAATGATCCTTACGATCCCTACTTTCACATTTTTATCCACAAGATGACAGAAGTGTGCCAGAGCGGCAGATTCCATATCCACTGCATAAGCCTCTTTTTCCACTCTGTTGAAGCAGGCGGAACTTGCATGCTGCACAAACTGATCTCCGGAACATATTTTCCCCTTGACAACTTTACGTTCCGGGAAAAGTCCTTTCATGCTTTCATACAGGATCTCTGCAAGAAAAGGATCAAGATCCACCCAGATATTTTCCGCATATTCCTGCACAAACCCAACTCCGGTGGAACCGGCAAGGGGAGCTATATCGTAATCACGGTAGGCAGTGGAAGTACCGATAAGAATATCATTGACTCCCACTGCTTTGTTCAGACTTCCCGCAAGCCCCCAGATAATGATGGTATCGCAATGTTTTCTGAATATAAGATCTGCAGCCGCAGCACATACAGCAGTCTTCCCTGCCCCGTAACCGGCACTGGTCACATGGGCATTGAGGGCATTGAGATTGATGGATTCCAGAGAAGTGGGAACAATGAAACCTAAACGCATTTTTATTTCTCCATGGTAAAACACTAAAGCAACATACAGAATTTTTCTGAAAATATAACACAAAAGAAAGGAAAAACAAGAGAAAATCACTGTTATCCCGTAATTTTTCAAAAAACAGATATTTTTGCCATGTTTGAGCGTGAAAAAATTGATTTTTCAAAAAGTGATTTTGTCAGATTTCCATAAAGAGACGGTATGAGTAAATATCATAACGGAGAATAAAAAAGCCCCA